>JAZKAF010000021.1:53240-58651 GCA_040389285.1 candidate division FCPU426 bacterium | reverse complement strand
GACCGGATCGCCCGCGAAATCAGTGACCCAGATCGGGTCGGTCTTCGGCAACCAAGTCCCGCGCATGTATTCCTGCCAGGGCTTCCAAGCCGGCGTGGACAATCCGTGCTCGCAGGCGTAGATCAGCATCTTCTTGTTCTTCGGGTCCTTGCCGTCCAAAAAGATAGGCGAAGCGGCCAGAGACTTGATGCTGGGCTGGGCCAGTCCCGTGGCGGCAAGGCGCTTCTGGCCCTCGGGTCCGCCCATGAATTTGATCAGCTTCCAGCAGAGCTCGGGATTCACGACGTCGTTGCGCATGGTGTATCCCGAACTGCCGACCCAGAAGCGGGGGTCTTTGGCGCCCTTTTTCGTCGGAAAGCGGACCACATCCCACTTGAAGGTCTTGATGCCGCGGTATTCCGGCGTCTTCCAGATGCCAGAATGCAGCATGGCCAGGCTACCGTTCAGGAACATCCCGCTGGCGCCGCCGATCTGGCCGACCCCTTTGTTGTCCGCCAAGGACATCATGACCTTGTCGTCATGCATCAACTTCCAGCGGAACAGGATCCCTTCCAAGGAGGGACCCGAGGCCAGGGTGAAGCGGGTGGGGTGGTAGTAGTCGTCCACCACGCCGCCGCCGGCTGACATGGCCCAGGCGTCCCAGAGGTTCCAGTCGTCCGCAAATCCCAGCTGGATCGGGGTGCCTTTGGCGTCCCGCTTGGTCAGCTTGATGGCCACCGAGCGAAGGTCTTCCCAATGCCATTCGTCCTTCGGATAGGCGAGCCCGGCTTTGTCAAAAAGATCCTTGTTGTAGTAGACCACCGCCACCGGAGCGATGTCGCGGGGAAGGACCAATAACTTTCCGTCCTTGGTGTAGCGTTTGATCAGGGTCTCGTAGTAGTCCGAGGCCTTCAGATCCGTCTCTTTGGACAGGTAGGGGTTCAGGTCGGCCAGTTTCCCGCTGGCCTCGAGCAGCTCGAGATTGTCGCTGGAGGCGAAGATCACGTCGGGCGCCTTGTTCGCGGCGAATTCCTGCAAGAGCACGTCAGCGTAGGTGTAATCGGCGTTCTTGCGCTCCGGCTTCACCTTGACGCCCGGATTGGCGGCCTCGAATTCCTTGAGCATCTGCTCGACGATCTGGATCTCGGCCAGGTCGCCCCAATATCGGAAGCGGATGGTCTTAGCGTCAGGTTTCCTGCTGATGCAACCCGCCAGGACCAGCACCGCCAGCAGGCTGAGCAGCCCCTTTGTCGCCAACATGTGGATCTTCTTCATATCCCCCCCAATCGAAAGAATAAGATCAAGCCGGTTTCAGATAGCTGAGCGTGAGAGCCAGGGTCGCCTTCAGTTTCCTGCGGTCGACCACCAGGTCGACGACCCCGTGTTCCTGCAAAAATTCGCTGCGTTGGAAATCCTTCGGCAATCGCTGGCGGATGGTCTGCTCGATCACCCGCGCCCCGGCGAACATGATCAGGGCTTTGGGCTCAGCCAGGTTCATGTCCCCTAGGATGGCCCAGGACGCGGTCACGCCGCCGCCGGTCGGATGGGTCAGCACGGACAGGAAGGGGCAACCGGCTTCATGCAAGCGGGCCAGGGCCGCGGAGGTCTTGGCCATCTGCATCAGGGAGAGGATGCCTTCGTGCATGCGCGCGCCTCCGCCGGATCCGGAGACCAGGATCAGGGGCAGGCGCTTTTCGGCCGCGAATTCGATGAGCCGGGTCATCTCCTCGCCCACCACGCTGCCCATGGATCCGCCCATGAACGCGAATTCAGTGACGCCCAGCGCCACGGGGATACCGGCGAGCAGGCCGTCGCCCTTCACCAGCGCGTCCCCCAGCCCGGTCTTCTCCCGGGATTTCTTAAGCTTCTCGGCGTAGTCCGGGAATTTTAACGGATCCGAAGCCTGGATCGTGAGGGGATGAGCGTTCCAGGTGCCTTCGTCGATCAGCATGGCAACGCGTTCGCCCGCCGGGATCAGCATGTGATGCGAGCATTTGGGGCAGACCTTGAAATTATCGGCCAGCTCCTTGTCCACCAGGATCGCGCCGCATTGCTCGCACTTCTGGAAGACGCCCTGCGGCACCTCGGTCTTGCGGGAGCTGCGGGTGATGGTGTATTTCGGACGCTTAAACCAGGCCATGCGTGTCCTTTCCGAGGGTCATCGTGCGCCGTGCGCCGCGTGGATCAGGGAGCGGGCGTGGGCCAGGGCGGGAGCCAGGCCCCGTCCTTCCAAGAGCATCTTCAGCACGGTGCTGGCGGCCACCACGCCTTCGGCCTTAGCCGCGGCCAGGCGGGCCGTTTCCGGGCTAGAGACCCCGAAACCGACCACCACCGGCAGGGCGCAGGCGCGCTTCAGGGCGCCGATGGCGCTGGACAGGCGCGGGTCAAAGCCGCTGCGCTCGCCCGTGACGCCAGCCACCGAGACCATGTAGATGAATCCCGAGGCCGCCGAGGCGATCTTTTGCAAACGGGCCGGAGTGCTGGTCGGGGCCGCCAAAAAAACGATGTCCATGCCCACGGCCTTGAACGCCTTTCCCAGTTCGGGAGCCTCTTCCGGCGTCAGGTCGGGGATGATGATGCCGTCCGCGCCCGCCTTAGCCGCTTCGCGGGCGAAGGCTTCCGCGCCGTGCGCCAGGACCGGGTTCAGGTAGGTCATCAGCAGCAGCGGTTTCTGGGTCAAGGGCCTCAGTGTTTTCAAGAGCCTGAGCGACATGGCTGTTCCACCGCCGTTGGCCAGGGCGATCTCCGAGCAGCGCTGGATGGTGACGCCATCGGCGATAGGGTCGGAAAAGGGGATGGCGATCTCCAGCAGGTCGGTTCCCTCTTTGAGCAGGCCCTCCGCCAGCTTGCGGGAAGCCGCCTCATCCGGAAAACCGGGCATCACGTAGCCGACATAGGCCTTGCTGCCCCGCGTCCGAAGGTCGCGGAAGGTGTCGGCGATGCGGGTCGAGTCCGGGATCATGCCGCCTTCCTTTTTTTCGAAAGAAAATTCTCAACGTTGGCCATGTCCTTGTCCCCGCGCCCGGAAAGGCAGACTAAGAGCCGCTGTGATTTTTTCATGCGGGGGGCGATCTTGATGGCGTGGGCCAGGGCGTGCGAGGACTCCAGGGCCGGCAGGATGCCCTCGCTGCGGCATAGCATTTGGAAGGCCTCCACCGCCTCGGCGTCCGTGATCGGCACATATTCGGCGCGTCCGGCGTCTTTCAAATAAGCGTGCTCAGGCCCGACCCCGGGATAATCCAGGCCGGCGCTGATCGAATGGGTCTCCTGGATCTGGCCATCCGGCGTTTGTAGGACGTAGGAATAGGCGCCGTGAAAGACGCCCGGCTTGCCCAAGGTCATGGTGGCGGCGGTGCGGGGAGTCTTCACGCCGTCGCCGGCGGCCTCGACCCCGATCAGGCGCACCTTTGGATCATCAATGAAATGGTAGAAGGCCCCCATGGCGTTGGAGCCGCCGTTCACGCAGGCCAACACCGCGTCGGGTAACGCCCCGGTGGCCTTCTTGAACTGGGCCCGGGCCTCCAGGCTGATGACCTTCTGGAAATCGCGGACTAATAAGGGATAGGGATGGAAGCCTGTGGCCGAGCCCAGCAGGTAATAGGTGCCGTCCACGTTGCTGATCCAGTCCCGCACCGCCTCGTTGATGGCGTCCTTCAGGGTGCGGGTGCCCGCGGTCACGGGCACCACCTGGGCCCCCAGCAGCTTCATGCGGAACACGTTCACCGATTGGCGCCGGGTGTCCTCTTCGCCCATGTAGATGACGGCGGGCATGCCGAAGCGCGCGCAGACCGTGGCCACGGCCACGCCATGCTGGCCCGCGCCCGTCTCGGCGATGATGCGCTTCTTTTTCATGCGTCGCGCCAGCAGGATCTGTCCCAGCGCGTTGTTGATCTTGTGGGCGCCGGTGTGGAGCAGGTCCTCCCTTTTCAAAAAGATCTGGGCGCCGCCCAGCTTCTCGCTGAGGTTCTTTAAAAAAGTGACCGGGGTGGGACGGCCGGCGAATTCTTCGAGCTCTTGCTTCAGCTCTTTTTGAAAGGCGGGATCCTTGCGGGCCTTCAAATAGGCGTCCCGCAATTCGGTCACGGCCGGCATCAGGGTCTCGGGCGCGTAACAGCCCCCGAAGCGCCCGAAATGCCCCAGCGCATCGGGGAGTTCCAGGCGCGGGCTCTTGCGTTTTTTTGAGGTGTTCTTCTTCATAGTCTCCCGCCCCCAAAGGGGAGCGCCTTTCAGCGGACTTAAGCCGCTTTTGCTTCCAAGATGAACTGCCGCACTTTTTTCATGTCTTTTTTTCCGGGCGACGATTCCACGCCGCTGGCCGTGTCCACGGCCCAGGGCCGGGCTTTTTTCACCGCTGCGGCGACGTTGTCCGGGGTCAGCCCTCCCGCCAGGATGACCGGGACGCCGTAGCGCTTCTTCGCCTCCAGGGCGGCTTCCCAGGGGAAGGTCTTGCCCGTGCCCCCGTACTCGCCGTCCTTGAACGCATCGAGCAAAAAAGCCCCACAGCCCTTGAAGGGTACCAGATGTTTCAGGTCGCCCTTGCCCCTCACCCGCAGGACCTTGATCTGCATGGACAAGGGAAAGCGGGCCATGGCCTCGAGATCCTCGTCGCCGTGCATCTGCAGCCAGTCCAGACGGCAGGAGGCCAGGGCCGCCTCCACCTCGCCCTGGGTCGGATTCACAAAGACCCCGACGCGGGCCACGAAGGGAGGCACCTTGCGGATGATCCCGGCGGCCTTGGCTAATGGCAGGTAACGCGGGCTCTTTTGATAAAAGTTGAATCCCAGTGCGTCCGCGCCCGCCTCAGCCGCGCCCAGGGCGTCGGCCAGGCTGGTGATACCGCAGATCTTGACCCGGACGCTTGCGGTCACGACTGGGTCTTGCCCACGCTTCCCAGCTCGGCGCAGAGCTCCGCGGTCTTCTTGGCTTTGACCAGGGCCTCGCCCACCAGGATAGCCTTGGCGCCGGCCTTGTAGAGCAGTTCAGCGTCGGCCCGGGAGGCGATCCCGCTCTCGCTGACGTAGAGCCGCTCCATGGGGGCGCGCTTCAACAGCTTGACCGTGGTGTCCAGCTCGGTCTTGAAGGTGGCCAGGTTGCGGTTGTTGATGCCCACCACTTCGCACTCGCAGCGCAGGATCTGCTTGAACTCCGCCAATGAATGCACTTCCACGACCGGGGTCATGGAAAGGTTCGAAGCGAGCTGGATCATGCGCTTCAGGTGCCGGGTCTCGGGGTAGAGCGAGGCGATGATCAGCACCGCGTCAGCGCGGGCCAGGCGGGATTCATACATCTGGTAGGGATCGATGATGAAGTCCTTGCGCAGCACGGGCAGAGGGCTGACCTTCTTGACCTCGTCGATGAAGGCTAGGTCGCCCTTGAAGAACTTGGCGTCGGTGACCACCGAAAGGGCCGAGGCCCCGTTCTGGGTGTAGATC
>JAZKAF010000021.1:23451-53230 GCA_040389285.1 candidate division FCPU426 bacterium | reverse complement strand
GCCAGCTTCTGCGGAAAGAAGGTCTTAGCCAGCAATCCTTTGCTGGGCGAAGCCCGCTTGATCTCCGCGATCAAGGCCAGCCCGTCCTTCGATTTCAAGGCGCCCTTGAAATTGCGGGTCGGAGGCGCGGTGACCAGCTTGGCCAGGATCTTGTCCAGGGGCATTTCTTTCTTCGCCGCCTCGACTTCTTTTTTCTTGTTCTGGATGATGTCTTTAAAAATGGACACGGAACCGCCTCTTAAGTATTGGAAAATGACGTGAGTTGTTCGAGCTTCTTCAGGGCCGCCCCGCTGTCGAGCGTCGCGATGGCCAGGGCCAGGCCTTCGCGCAGGGTGGCCGACCGATCCGCGGCCACCAGCGCCGCGGCCGCGTTCAGCAGCACGATGTCGCGCTGGGGGCCCTTCTTGCCCGATAAGATGGCCCGGGTGATCTCGGCGTTGGCCGCGGCGTCGCCGCCCTTCAGGTCCTGCGGCTTCGCCAGGCTGATGCCGTATTCCTGCGGATCCAGGTAAAAGGAGCGGACCTTCCCGCTCTTCCATTCGGCGACCCGGGATTCTTCGGTCACCGTGATCTCATCCAGGCCGTCTTCGCCATGAACCACCAGCGCGTGCCGGCAGCCCAGCTTGCCCAGGACCATGGCGATCTTTTCCACCAAGTCCCCGTCCGGAACGCCCACCACCTGATGCTTGGCGCCAGCCGGGTTGGTCAGAGGGCCCAAAAGGTTGAACACCGTGCGGATGCCGATCTCTTTGCGCGGCCCACCGGCGTGCTTCATGGCCCCATGCAGGGCCGGGGCGAAGAGGAATCCGATGCCGACTTCGTCGATGCAATGGCCGACCTTTTCCGGGCTCAGGTCGATCTTGACCCCTAAAGCCGCCAGCACTTCGGCCGACCCAGTCTGGGAGGTCAGGGCCCGGTTACCGTGCTTGGCGATCGCCACGCCCGCGCCGGCGGCCACAAAAGCGGCCGTGGTGCTGATGTTGAAGGTCCCGCTGTGGTCGCCGCCCGTGCCGCAGGTGTCAGTGGTGGCGTCGCGCGTATGGGGCACCTTGGTGGCTTTTTCGCGCATGACCCGCGCGAAGCCGTAGATCTCCTCCACCGTCTCGCCCTTCATCTTGAGCGCGGTCGCCAGCGCCCCGATCTGGGCGGGCGTGGCCACGCCGTCCATGATCTCGGTCATGGCTTGGGCGGCCTCGTCTTCCTCTAGGTCTTTGCCGTCGGCTACTTTGATGATGGCATCTCTGATCACATCAGATCCTGAAAATCCGTTTTGCGTTCGCGGTCGTGGCGCTCTCCAGCTCGGCCAGGGACACGCCCTTGAGCTCCGCCAGGGCCGCGGCGACCGAGGCGATCATGGCCGGCTCGTTGCGCTTGCCCCGGTAGAGCTGCGGCGCCAGCCAGGGTCCGTCCGTCTCGAGCACCAGCTTTTCCAAGGGCACCCGGGCGATGACCTCGCGCAGGGCCTTCGCGCTGGGAAAGGTCAGGATGCCTCCCACGGCCAGGTCAAAACCCAGCTCCATGGCCCCCCGGGCGCAGTCCCAGTCTCCGGCGAAGCAATGAAAGACCCCGCCTTCGCTTCCTCCGCCTTCCTCTTTCAGGATGGCCAGGGTGTCGTTGGCCGCGTCGCGCTGGTGGATCACCAGGGGCAGCTTTTTTCGGAGCGCGAGGCGGATCATCTCCCTGAACAGGCTCTGCTGGGCCGCCATGTCATGACCCGGGCTGTGGTAGTCCAAGCCGACCTCGCCCACGGCCACCACTTTTTTTGAAGCGGTCAGGGCCTCCATCTTCTCGGCATCGCCCGGCGCCCAGCTCCCCACCTGCTCGGGATGCTGGCCAACCGTGGCGTAAAGCCCGTCGCGTCCCGCCGTCCAACTGGCCGCCCAGGCGCTGTCTTCCAGATTCGTGCCGATGCTGACCATGGCGACGACGCCCGCCTCCGCGGCCCTTAGCAGCACCGCGTCCCGGTCCACGTCATAGCGCGTGTCGTCCAGATGCACATGGGTGTCGATCAGCATCGCTTAGACCGTCGCCGCTTCCGAGCGCGGGAACAGGGCCTCGCCCTTGGTCACCGGGGTGCCGGGTTTCAAGGCGCCGAAACGACAAGCCGCTTCGAGCGGCGAGGTGGCCAGGCGTCCCTTGGCGTCGATCTCGGCTTCCCCCAGCCCTAGCTTGGCCAGCATCTGGCCGCTGGTCTTGGGCATGAAAGGAGAAAGGCAAAAAGCGATCAAGCGCAGGCTCTCGGCCAGCGTGTAAAGGCAGTTCCCCAATTCCGCGCTGCGGCTGGGATCCTTGGCCATCTTCCAGGGCGCGCTGTCGTCCACGTATTTGTTCGCGCGCCTGGACAAAACCAAAATGCTCTCGATGGCCTCGTGAAAAGCCAGCGCGTCCATGGCCGCGGCATAGGCTGGCCAGAGCTTTTCAGCCTCGGCGCGCAGGGGATCCGAAGTCCCGGCCTGCGGCTCGGGGACCTTGCCTTCGCAATATTTTTCGATCATCCCTAAGGTGCGGCTGAGCAGGTTGCCGATGTCGTTGGCGAGCTCGGTATTGTAGCGGCCCTGGATGCCTTCCTCGCTCACCGAGCCGTCGTGGCCAAAGGGCACTTCGCGCAGGATGTAATAGCGAAGGACTTCGACGCCGAAACGGCCGGCCCAATCCACCGGATCGACCACGTTGCCGAGGGACTTGGACATCTTCTTTCCATCGTTCACGATGAACCCGGTGCCGAAAACTTTTTTGGGGACGGGGATGCCGGCGGCCATCAGCATGGCCGGCCAGAGCACGGCGTGAAAGCGCAGGATATCCTTGCCGATGACGTGCACGTCCGCGGGCCAGACCTTCTTGAAACGCTCCGGATCCGACTCCCAACCCGCGGCCGTGATGTAGTTGATCAGCGCGTCGAACCAGACGTAGATCACCTGGCCCGGATCGTCCGGCACGGGAATGCCCCATTTCACGGTGCCCCGGCTGATGCTCTGGTCCTGCACCCCGCCTTCCAGGTTCAGGTAGCTCCCGAGGATCTCGTTGCGCCTGCTTTCCGGCTGCACAAACCCCGGTTCCGCGGCCAGATGCTCGCGCATCGCCTGGGCAAAGGCGGTCTGCTTGAAAAAGTAGTTCTCTTCCGAAGTGGACTGGGTCGGACGGTCGCAGTCCGGGCAGAGGTTGCCGGGCTGGTGGAGCTGGTTCTCCGGCCAGAAGGTCTCCTCATGCACGCAGTACCAGCCGGTGTAGGAGCGCTTCTCGATGTACCCGTTCGCCGCCACCGTGCGCCAGAATTTTTCCGCGCAGCGTTTGTGGTCCTCGTCGGTGGTGCGGATGAAACGGTCGTGGCTGATGCCCAGCAGGCTCCAAAGCTCCTGGTACCTTTGGACCACCTGATCGGCGAGCGCCTTGGGCGATTCAAAGCCCCGCTCCTTGGCCGCTTTCGCCACCTTCTGCCCATGCTCATCCGTGCCGGTCAGGAAAAAAACCTCCCGGCCCTGCGCCCGCTTGTAGCGGGCCAGCACGTCCGCGCCCACGGTCGAATAGGCGTGGCCCACGTGGGGCACGTCATTGACGTAGTAGAGGGGCGTGGTGATGTAGAAGACTTCTTTTCCCATGATCCGTTCGTAGAGTCAGTTCAGCGCCAGATTTTCCAGCACCAAGCTGAGATTCGCGTTTCTTTTCAGTTGCCCCTGGGCCTCGGCGAGCTTGAGCATCAGCTGGCGCAGTTTTTCCGGGGACAGACCGCCGCCATGGGCCGGAGCCGCAGCCAGCATCTTCAAATGCCTGGGCAGTCCTGATTTCTCCACCCAATGTTCCCGCAGATAAGCCGCGATCAGGTCCAGCAAGGTGTCCAGCCGGCGTTTTTCCAAAGCCGCGCTGTGGGCCCAATCCAACTGGGCCACGGCGGAACCCGTGGACGCGGCCTCGAGAAAATCCTCGGCAAGCGCCCTCAGTTCCTGCCCATCCTCGCCCGATAGTTTTTCCGCAAGGCGCATGCTGCCTGCGGACAGGCTGGCGAGCGCTTCGGCCTCCGGAGCGGGCATGCCTTTCGTGCTGGCCAGCAGCCCGGCCAGCACCGGCTGAGGCAGGGGTCCGAAGCGCAGGGCCTGGCAGCGCGAAGCGATGGTCGGCAAGAGCCTGGAGCGGTTCGTCGACACCAGCACAAAGACCAGGCCTTCTACGGGCTCTTCCAAGACCTTCAGCAGGGCGTTTCCCGCGCCTCCGGTCAGCAGTTCGGCCTTATCCAGCACAAAGAGCCGCCGGGGGGCTTCGTAAGGCCTCAGCGACGCTTCCTTCAAGAGCTCGCGGACCTGCTCCACTTTGAACGAGAGCCCGGATGGCTTGAAGACGAAATAGTCCGGATGTTTGTTTCCTTGCACCCGGCGGCAGCTGGCGCAGTCCCCGCATCCGCGGCCGGGATCCTGGCGGCAAAACAGCGCCTGGGCCAGGGCGTTGGCGGCGGTCTTCTTGCCGCAGCCCGGCGGGCCATAAAACAGGTAAGACGAGGCGCAACGCCCAGCGGCCAGGGCGGAGGAGAGCACCCGTTTGGCGTATTCCTGACCCTGAACCAGGTCTAACGCGCTCACAAAAGTTTCCTTAGGTGAGACATCCCCTCGTCCAAAACCTCGGCCGGACTTTTCCCGGCCACCCGAATGACTTTGATCCTGCGGGGCTCTTTGGCGGCCAATTTCAAAAATTCTCCCCGCACCCGGCTGTGAAAGGCCAATCCCAACGCTTCCATGCGATCGGGTTTTGAACGGCCCCCTTTGGCCGCGCGGCCCAATCCCCGGGGCGCATCCAGGTCAAAAAGCAGGGTCAGCTGGGGCTTCAAGCCCCCGCTTGCAAATCGGTCCAAGGACCTGAGCAGCGGCGCCCGGTATCCCCGGCCTCCCCCCTGGTAGGCGAAGGTCGAATCGGAATAGCGGTCGCAGAGCACGACCTTCCCAGCCTCCAAGGCAGGCAATAAGGTGTCGTGCACGTGCTGGGCCCGGTCAGCCAAAAAGAGCAAGAGCTCCGAGGCCGTGGAAAGCTCACCCTTGTTGTCCAGGACCAGCCTGCGGATGGCAGCGGCCCGAGGGGACCCCCCCGGCTCCCGGGTCAGCAGGACTTTGTGGCCTAAACGGGTCAGGGCCCGCCCCAAGAGGGCAAGCTGGGTGGATTTTCCAGCCCCATCAGGGCCTTCCAAGGTAATAAAAATACCCGGTTTCCGTTTTTTCACGGGCCCTTCTTTCGCCAAAATTAAAGAAATATTATAACACGGCTTTTTCGGAGGTTTTCAGGCTTTTTTGAGGGAAAATCCTTATTTTTCAAGCAATTCTATTGGATTGGGCTCTCAAAACTTGGGCGTAAAGCTTCGCTAACTTTTCGTTGATGGCTTCAGCGGCGAAAGTCTTAGCCAAGACCACGGCTTCTTTCGCTTTTTTGGCTCGCGATGCCGCATTTAAGGCCTGGCGGATCTGAAGGCTGAGGTCCTCGGCGTCGTCGGCTTTCGCCAGCCAGCCGCCCTTGCCGGACTTTAATATCTCCGAGGGACCCAAGGCGTTCGCGGCGATGACCGGAGTGCCCCGGCCCATGGCTTCCAGGATCACCATGCCCTGGGTCTCGGTGACCGAAGGAAAGGCAAAAAGATCCGAGGCTTCCATAAGATCCAGCACCTTGGTCCGGGATACGTAGCCGAGCAGAACCAGGTTCTTGCCAAAGCCGAGCTCAGCGGCCAGTTTTTCCAGGGCAACGCGCTCGGGCCCGTCCCCGGCAATGACCAGGCGGAAATCCCCCAGCGCTTGCTTGATCGCGGCGATGGCGCGCAGCAGCACTTCGAAATTCTTTTCTTTGCCCAGCCTGCCCGCGCTCGAGATCATCAGGGCCTTCGCCGGTACCCCGAAGTCTTTTTTGGAGGCTCCGGTTTTCTTGAAGACGTCAGCGCTGAGACCCGTGGGGAGCACCACCACCGGGGTCTTGGTGCCGTATCCGATAAGCGCGTCGCGGATGATCTGAGTCGGCGCGATGACCAGATCACAGCGGTCGCAGATGCCGCGCGTGAAAAAGGCGTTGGCTTTTCTTAGGAAGCCGCTCGGCAGGGGAAAATAATGGAGGTAGAGCTCGAAAAAGGTGTGGTAGGTCAGGACCACCGGTTTTCGAAAACGACGGGAGACCAGCCAGGCCGCGATCCAAGCGCCCCAGACGCCGTGGCAGTGGATCAGGTCGGCCTTGAAGCGGTCAAAATGGCGCAGCGCAAAACCCTTGCCCCAGGGCAGGACAAAGGTGTATTCGGGCTGGGGATAATAAGTGAAGCCGCCGAGGCGATAAACGCCTGTCTCCGGGACTTGGAGGGGGAGCGAGGGACCGAAGACCAGGACTTCGTGGCCTTTTTTTTTCAATGCTTCGCGGCTGGTCAGGATGGAGGTGACCAAGCCGTTCACCTGGGGAAGAAAGGTATCCGTGAAGTACGCGATCTTCACCGGGGTTCAGTAACTTCTGGCGAAGATGGCATCCACGGTCGCCTCTTTGCCGGTCAACACGCAGGTCCCCTTGGTGCCGCTCTGGTCAAAAGGCAGGCAGCGGATGGTCACGGCCATATCTTTGAGCATGGCCTCGCTGGTCTCGTCGCCGCACCATTTGGCGCGCACAAAGGCCGGACCGCCCTTGGCCAAAAACTCGTTTTTAGGCGCGAAATGCGCTTTTAATGCTGCAAAGTCATGGATGTCGCTGCGGATATTGGCGTCCCGGAACTCGACTGCCTTGGCAAAGAGCGCCTTCTGGATCTCCTCCAAGCGGCCCGGGACCTCCTCCGCGAAGGCTTTGACGTCGAGAAAAAGCTTGGCCCCGATCTCCATGCGGCTGACCACGCAGACCTGGTTCTTTTCAATGTCGCGCGGCCCCACTTCGACGATCAACGGAACGCCCTTCTTGATCCAATCCCAACGCTTGTCCTGCGACTTGCGGTCCCTGGAATCCAGCTTCACGCGCACGGGTTCGCCCAAGGCGCTGCGGCTGATCAGATCGGCGCGGAGCTTCTCGCAGTAGGCCATCACCGCGGCGCTTTCCTCTTCGCTGCGGATGATGGGGATGATGACCACCTGGCTGGGGGCCATCGCCGGCGGTAGGCGCAGGCCGTCGTCGTCGCCGTGGGTCATGATCAGCGCGCCGATCAAACGCCACGACACGCCCCAGCTGGTGGTGTAGGCGTGGTCGACGCCGCCGTCCTTGGTCTGGAACTTGATGCCGGCCGCCTTGGCAAATGTCTGTCCAAGGAAATGGGAGGTGCCGGCCTGCAAGGCCTTGCCGTCCTGCATCATGGCCTCGATGCAGAAGGTGTCTTCCGCTCCCGGAAAACGCTCGGCCGCTGTTTTCTCGCCGGTCAGCACGGGGATGGCCATGGCATTCTCGGCCAATTCCTTATAGACCTCCAGCATCTTGCGGGTCTCGACCATGGCCTCGCCCGCGCTTGAATGGGCGGTATGGCCCTCCTGCCACAAAAATTCGGTGGTGCGCAAGAAGAGGCGCGGACGCATTTCCCAACGCACCACGTTGGCCCATTGGTTGACCAGGACCGGCAGGTCGCGGTAGGACTGGATCCAGCGGGCGAAGGAATCGGCGATGATGGTCTCCGAGGTCGGCCTGACCACCAGGGGCTCCTCCAATTGGCCGTCGAGCACCAGCTTGCCGCCCGAATTTTTCAGGCGGCTGTGGGTCACCAACGCCATTTCCTTGGCGAAGCCATCGACGTGCGCGGCTTCTTTTTCAAAAAAGCTCAAGGGCACAAAAAGCGGAAAATAGCAGTTTTCATGGCCCGTTTCCTTGATCCGACGGTCGAGGATGGACTGCAGGCGTTCCCAGATGCCGTAGCCCCAGGGCTTGGCCACCATGCAGCCGCGCACCGGGGAATTTTCAGCCATATCGGCGCCGGCGATCACTTCCTGATACCATTCCGTGTAATTTTTCGCGCGCGTGTTTTGCATCCCTGGCTCTCCTACTTTTTCAACATGGTATGAAACAGGCTGCCCACGTCATTGAAGGTGGCGTAAGCGACCAAGGCCAGCAGAAGCGCCCCGGAAATATTCTGCAAAAGCGCCTGGGTCTTGGTGCTCAGGGCCTTTCCCCGCGCTCCTTCGATCAGGCAGAAAACAAAAGTCCCTCCATCCAAGAGGGGCAGGGGCAACAAGTTCATGATCCCAAGTATCAACGAGATGTTCACCATAAAGAGGACCAGTTCCACGAACCCGGTTTTGGCCTCCTGGTTGGCCATGCGCGCGATAGCCACCGGGCCCTGCACGCTCTCCTTCAACTTCATGTGGCCGAAGACCAGCTCCCAGATCCCCTGGGCCATGAAACGGACCCTGAACGCCACTTCGAGGGAGGCGATCTTCGCGGAATCCACCAGGCCGAGGCGTTGATATTGCTTCTCGTCGCGGCCGACCAGCGAGGCGTCGTATTCGAATTCCAGGCCCAGCAGGCCGACCATCTCCGTGGTCAGGCCGCCAGGCAAAGACTGCTTCTGCGGCACGCCGAGGGACATGGTCTTTCCGTCGCGCGCGAATTCGACCTGGATCTCGCCTTTCGCATCCGCGGCCCCGGCCGCGAAGAGCTGCGGGAATCCGTCGCCGGCATTCAGCAGGACTCCTCCCACGCTCAGGATCTCATCCCCCGTTCTGAAGCCCGCCTTTTCGGCCGGCGTGGAAGGCAGCACGCGTTTGACGACGCGCCGCTGCGGCGCTGGTCCGGGATTGTAGTGGATCCCCAGCAGATAACGGCCTGCGGCGGTGTCCAGGCGCGGCTGGGCATCCAGCTCGATCTGCTTGGAATCCCGCAGCATCAGAAAATGGGTCTTTTCCTGGGGATGCTGGCGGGAAGCGGCGTCGACCTTTTTCCCCAGCATGCCGGGTTCCGTGACCCATTCGCCGTCGACCTTGATGATCTGGTCCCCGGGCCGCATGCCAGCGGCTTCCGCGGGAGAGCCCTTGTCCACATCCATCACCAGCGGCGGCGCGATAAAAAAGGGCCGTCCCAGGGTCGCGTAAAGGATGAAAAGGACCAGCACGGGCGCCAGGAAATTCATGGCGGGTCCGGCGACCGCCACCAGAAGGCGGATGTGCCAGGGTTTAGCCAAAAAATCATCCGGCGCATGCTGGATCGGCGCTCCCGAGGCGTCTTCATCCTCGAATTCTCCGGCGGGTTTCATGAACCCGCCCAAAGGGATCGGGGCGATCTGGTAGCGCGTGCCCCCGCGCTCGAAACTGACCAGGGGACTTCCCCATCCCAGCGAAAAGACCAGCACGCGGATGCCCGAAGCTTTGGCCACTAGAAAGTGCCCCAGCTCATGGACCATGACCACGATGCCGATCCCCACGGCCGCCTTAAAGGCGGCGGGGTAGCGGACCAACACGAACGCCGCCACGCCAAAAAAAGCGAGCGAGCGCAGCCATGGGGGAATGCCGCCCGTGCCCGCCTTGTTTTCTTCAGCCATAGATATGTTCTCCTGCCTGAGCGCGGGCCCAGGCATCGCTTTCGAGGATGTTTTCAAGGCTCAGGGCCCGTAAGGGGCGCCGTTGGAACGCGGACAAGACCTTCGCGATCACCCGGGGGATCCCTAAGAAATCCAGGTCCCCTTTCAAAAATGCGCTGACCGCGACTTCGTTGGCGGCATTCAGGGCAGCGGGCGCGCCCCCACCCAGACGACCGGCCTTGTAGGCTAGGTCCAAGCAGGGGAAACGTTTGCGGTCGGGCGCCTCGAAGCTCAGGGACTTGAGCTTCAAAAAATCCAGCGCCGGGGTGGCGACGGGAACGCGCTGGGGATAGGTCAGCGCGAACTGGATGGGAAGGCGCATGTCCGTTGGCCCCAGCTGGGCCAGGATGGACGCGTCCACCGCCTCCACCATCGAATGGATCACGGATTGCGGATGCACCAGCACGGCGATCTGGTCGAAGGAGATGCCAAAAAGCCAATGCGCCTCGATGACTTCCAGCCCCTTGTTCATCAAGGTGGCGGAATCGACGCTGATCTTGGAGCCCATGTTCCAGGTCGGATGTTTCAGGGCCTGTTCCACCGTGGCTTTCTTAAGCCTGGCCGAGCTGGCCCCGCGGAAAGGGCCGCCCGAGGCGGTGATGATCAGGCGCTTCAGCTCCGATTGGCCCCCGATGCCGCTCAGGCACTGGAAGATCGCGCAATGCTCCGAATCCACGGGCAGGATGCTGACTCCCGCTTTATGCACCGCGGCGCTGACCAGCTCACCCCCGGCGACCAGGGTCTCTTTGTTGGCCAGAGCGATGTCTTTTTTGCGACGGATCGCGCTCAAGGTGGGCACCAGGCCCGCGGCGCCGACCACCGCGGTCAGGACCATCGAGGAATCGGGATGCTCGGCGACCGCTTCCAGGGCCCCTGCTCCTGACACGACCTTAGGACGCCGTCCGGGCAGCCTTGCGACCTGCGTCTTGAGCCAGGCTCCCATGGCCTCGTCCGTGATCCCGATGAGGGCGGGCTTGAATTCTTTGGCCTGCCGCAAGAGCTCGGGCGCGTTCTTGCCAGCGGCCAGGGCCGTGATCTTCACGCGTCCCTTCAAATGGCGGGCCACTTTCAGGGCGCTCTGCCCGATGGAGCCGGTGGATCCCAGGATCGCGACCTTGCGCGCGTGAGCCCTCACGCCAGCCCCAAAAAGACGGCCACGCCGTAAAGGTAGGGCGCCACAAAGAGGCTGGAATCCATCTTGTCCAAAAAGCCTCCCTGGCCGACGATCACCGCGCTCGAATCTTTCACCCCGCCGAAGCGTTTCAGCATGGATTCAAAAAGATCCCCGGCCTGGGCTAGCAGGCTGGCTGGCACGCTCAGCAAGGCCAGGAGCCAGGGGCTAAGGGGAAGGTGGTCCTTGAAGATATACGGGAGGACCAACCCCGACATCAGAGCGCTGAACAGGATCCCTCCGTAAAAGCCTTCCCAGGTCTTTTGCGGGGAGAGGGTGGAAAACTTGCGCTTGCCCAGGGCCTTGCCCGCGAAAAGGGCGCCTGCGTCGTAGATCCAGGCGTACCAAAAGGTCAGCAGGACCCACCAAGGCCCCATGGCCAAGCGATGCAAGAGCAGGTAATTCAGGCCCAAGGCGCCCAGATACACGGGACCGCAAAGCTCGGCAAGAAAGCGGGGCACGCCCCGCTCTAAGTCGGCGTGGGTGACACTCCAGACCGCGGCCAGGATAAAATAGGCCGCGCACCACTCGAAGAAATAGGCGGTCCAGCTAAGACTCAAGGGCAGGGCGAGGCTCAGCGCGGGCGGGATCAGCAACGCGGCCAAGGCCAATAACCCGGGCCAGGATGCTCCGCTGGCCAAGGATTTTTGGCGCATGAGCGAGCGGTATTCGTGGTAGGCGACCAGGACAGCCAGCGCCGTCAGAATACGGAAATAAAGGGGGTTTTCGTAGAACATCAGCCAGATAAAACCGGGCAGGATGACTGCGGAGGAAATAAATCGGATGAACATGGGTTTAACGCTTCACGGGCGCGATGTCGCCGAAACGCCGCTCGCGCTGGGAAAAATCCTTCAGCGCTTCGATGAACTGCGGCTTCCTGAAATCGGGCCAGAGCGTGCTGGTGAAGAAGACCTCGGCGTAGGCGCTCTGCCAGAGCAAGAAATTGGAGAGCCGCAGCTCTCCGGAGGTGCGGATCACCAGGTCGGGATCCGGCAACTTGCCTGTCTGCAGTAAGCCGGAAAAGACCTCCTCGTTCAACTGCCCGGCCTTCAGCTTGCCCTTAGCGATGGCCTTGGCCGCGAGCAGGACCCCGTCCAGGATGTCGCGGCGGCCGCCGTAATTCAGGGCCAGGGTGAGCGTCAAGCCGCTGTTCTTCGCCGTGGATCTTCGGGAGAGCGCCAGCTGCCGGCGCGCCGAGGCGGGAAGGCCTTCCAAGCGGCCGATGGCGTTGATGCGGACGCCGTTGTCATCGAGTTCCTTCAGTTCCCGCTTGAGATAGATCTCAAGCAGGCGCATCAGGAAGCCGACCTCGCTGGAGGGGCGGCGCCAATTTTCAGAGGAAAAAGCGTAGAGGGTCAGGTAGGGGATGCCAAATTCGGTGCAGGCCTTGACCATGGCGCGGACGGACTCCAGCCCGACTTTGTGCCCGGCCACGCGGGGCAGGCCGCGTTTCTTGGCCCAGCGGCCGTTGCCGTCCATGATGATGGCGACGTGCCGCGGCAACCGGTCCTTATCCACGAGATTTGACGCTATCGCCATGGGACGGCCCGGGTTGAAGGAGCTCTAGACTTCCATCAGATCGGCTTCTTTTTTCCTGCCCAGATCATCGATGCGGGTGATGATGGCGTCCGTGGCCTTCTGGATCTGGGTCTCGCCGCCCTTGGAGTCGTCTTCCGAGATCTCCTTGGCCTTCTCAAGCTTCTTGATATGGTCGTTGGCGTCGCGCCGGATCGAACGCACGGCGATGCGCGCCTCTTCCGCCATCTTGCGGACCACCTTCACCAGATCCTTGCGGCGTTCTTCGGTCAGCGGCGGGAAGGAGATGCGCACGACCTTGCCGTCGTTCTGCGGGGTAAGGCCTAAGTTGGACTGGAAGATGGATTTCTCGATCTCGGCCAGGGCGCTGGTGTCGTAAGGCTTGATCTCCAGGGTGCGCGCGTCCGGGTTGGAGATGCCGGCCAGCTGCAAGAGCGGCGTTTCGCTCCCGTAATAGGAGACCTTCACGCCATCCAAAAGCGAGGCGGTCGCCCTGCCGGTGCGGATGGTCGTGAACTCGCGGCCCATCACTTCGACGGACTTGTCCATCTTGGACTTCGCTTCCTGGACTATGTTGTTGACCATGTTCAGCGCACCAGAGTGCCGATCTCCGAACCCATCACCGCGCGGCGTATATTGCCGCTCTTGTGCAGGTTGAAGACCAGCAGGGGAAGTTTGTTCTCTTCGCACATGGCGAAAGCCGTCGTGTCCATGACCCGCAAACGGCGCTTCAGGACCTCGGAGAAGGCCAGGCGCTTGAAGCGGGTGGCGGTGGGATCTTTTTTCGGATCGGCGCTGTAGATGCCGTCGACCTGGGTGGCCTTCATGATGATGTCGGCCTTGATCTCCAGGGCCCGCAGCACCGCGGCGGTGTCCGTTGAAAAATAGGGGTTGCCCGTGCCTCCGGCAAAGATCACCACCCGTCCTTTTTCAAGGTGGCGGATGGCGCGGCGCTGGATGAAGGACTCGGCCACTTTTTGGATCTCGATGGCCGTCAGCACGCGGGTGTCGACCCCGGATTTCTCAAGGGAGTCCTGCAGGGCCAGGGCGTTGATGACGGTCGCCAGCATGCCCATCTTATCGCCGGTCACCCGGTCGAGGCCTTCCTGCTCGCCCGAGGCGCCGCGGAAGATGTTGCCTCCGCCGATGACCAGGCCCAGCTGGCAGCCCAGCTTGGCCACTTCGCGGATCTGGCTGCAGATGCTCTTCACCACGGCCGCGTCGATGCCGGTCGAGGCCGAGCCCGCCAGGGCTTCGCCCGAGATCTTCAGCAGGACCCTGCGGTAATGGGGTTTGATGGAGGCCAAGGATTTTCCTAGTTGGAGGGGCTCTCGCCCACCTTCAGGCGCGCGAACGATTCCACGCTCAGGACGTCTCCCGCCGCTTTGGCGACCTTGTCGATCAGCGCGGAGATCTTCATGCCCGGGTCCTTCACAAAAGCCTGGTCGAGCAGCGTGATCTCCTGCAGGACTTTGTTCAGCTTCCCTTCGGCGATCTTTTCCAGGATCGGGCCGGTCTTTCCCGTGGCAGCAGCCTGGGTCACGGCGATCTCCTTCTCACGGGCCACCAGGGCAGGCGAGATCTGGTCGCGGCTGACCACTTCGGCAGGCGGCAGGTTGCCGGCCACCTGCATGGCAAGGTCACGGGCCAGTTCCTGCACATCGGCGCGGCTGGCGCTCTCGGCCTTGCCGCACTTGAGGGCCACCAGCGATCCGAGGCGGCCGTCAGAGTGGAGGTAGGAACCGATAAGACCTGAGCTGACGGACAGCTTGGCGGCCCGGCTGAGGGCCATGTTCTCACCCATCGCGCCGATGGCGGCCTTCACCAGGTCTTCCACGGTCTGGGCCGGATTCTTGGCGGCGGGCTTCTTCAACAGGGCCTCGGCCACGGCCTTGGGCTCGCCCGGGACCGCGTCGTTGAAGGCCTGCTCGGTCAATGCCGCCACCAGGGCCTTGAAGCCGTCGGTGCGGGCCACAAAGTCCGTCTCGCAGTTCAATTCCAGGAGCACGGCCTGGCCGTTCTGCGACTTCAGGCCCACCAGGCCTTCGGCGGCGGTGCGTCCGGCCTTTTTCGAGGCCGAGGCGATGCCTTTTTCACGCAGATACTTGACGGCCTTTTCCATGTCGCCCGCGCTCTCTTCCAGGGCCTTCTTGCATTCCATCATGCCCGCGCCGGTCTTCTCGCGCAGGTCTTTCACGTCGCTCGCTGTGATAGCCATGAACAGGGTTCCTTTAGATTTTTGCTTTGCTGCGGATCAGCTTTTCGTCTTCGGTCTCGTCGACCACCAAGCGGCTCTTGACCGCGTCGGGATCCTCTTCCTCGCCGGTCATGGCCTCGGCCTCAGCGGCGGCGCCGGCCAATTCCTTGCCTTCCTTGGCGCTCTCGGCGATGACGGAGCACATCAGCTGGATGGCGCGGATGGCGTCGTCGTTGGAGGGGATGGGAAAGTCGATCTCGTCCGGATCGCAGTTGGTGTCGACCAGGGCCACGATGGGGATCTTCAGGCGGTTGGCTTCCATCACCGCGGTGCGTTCCTTATGGGGATCCACGATGAAGATGACATCGGGCAGGCGGTTCATGTTCTCGATGCCGCCCAGGTTCTTCTGCATGCGCTCGAGGTCCTTGTCCTTGGTCAGGGATTCATGGCGGGGCAGGCGGGCCAGCGAGCCGTCTTCCTTGCTCTTTTTCAGGGCGCGGAAGCGCAGCAGCGAGCGGCGCACGGTCGAGAAATTGGTCAGCGTGCCGCCCAGCCAGCGCTGGTTGACGTAGGGCATGCCGGCGCGGGTGGATTCTTCACGGATGGGGAGTTGGGCTTGTTTTTTCGTCCCGACGAAGAGGACCGTGCCGCCTTTGGCGGAGGTCTCGCGGACGAATTCGATGGCGGTCTTCAAGCGGCCCGCGGTCTTCTGCAGGTCGATGATGTAGATGCCGTTGCGCTCGCCGAAAATAAAGCGGGCCATTTTGGGGTTCCAACGGCGCTTCTGGTGGCCGAAATGGACGCCCGCCTCAAGCATGCGCTTGATGGTGACTTCGATTGCCATGGTATTGCTCCTGGTTTTAGCCTCGGCTGGAGGTCATCGCCAAAGAAACCCCTTAAAAAGAGGACCCTCTTTGACTCGTGCCAGCCTGTGAAATACCGCCGGGAGAGTCCCCCGGTCGGGTCTTAAAGAATAAGGATTTTACACTAAAGGCGGGAATACTAACAAGTTCATAAAAACACTATTTTATAGGGCTAAATCAGCCGTTCTGCTTTTCCGGCGTTGAAACCGCCGCTAAAAAGGACAGCGCCATAAAGCAAAACGGCGTCAGCATCACGCGCTTGGCGCTGTTGGCCAGGTGCCAGCTGATCTCCATGGGGGTGCCAAGGTAGACATAGAGCATGACCCCCAAAAAAACGACCTGAGCTAGGCTGATCCCCAGCCACTCTGGCATGGCTTCAGGAAAGCGCCGCCAATGAAGCGCCACCACCAGGCCAGACATTGTCCAGCCAGCGATCAAGCGGCCGTCGCGCGCCAAAATGTGGGCGATCCAGAGCAGACTGCCCAGGCGGCCCTCAGCCCTGGCCAGGTATTCCTCAGAGCCGAGCTTCAGATCGCTCTCAAGGCCCCAGCCCCGCCTACGAAATTCCCAGGCCAGCAGCTCCGACAAGCAGAGCAGTGATAAGACCATCCAGCGCCCCCAACTCAGCTGACCCAAAAAAGATCTCCAGGCTTTGTAGCGCCAAGGCCAAGCTGCGGCAAAAAAAGTTATCACCGCCAGCACGGCCAGCTTCGCCTCGTCCTTCAGGGCCAGCGCGCATCCCAAGCTTGCCAACGCGGCGGACAAGTCCCTGGCGGATCCTTCGCGGGACCAGAGGACCGCATAGATGAATCCCAAAGACACATAGAGGGCCAGATAGCCGTCGACTGATCCATACCAAAGACGAAAGCCCATCGCCGGCAAGAGGATCAGGAAGGCGGCGATGAAAAGGAGCCGTCGCGCGGCCAAGCCTCCTAAGAGCAGCAGGCCCGGAGCCAAGAGCCAAAAAAGGCCGAGCTTCGGAAGGAACTCGTTCCAGAATCCAGCCATGCGGGCTATTTGCGCCGCCAAAATGGGAAAGAGGACGGGGTAATTGGCGTGAGAAAAAACGTCGGCGGGGTTGGTCCAGGAGGTCGGAACAAATCCCTGGTCCGTGAAGAGCAGCTTGGCGTGATAGAACCAGATGGAGCGTCCGTCCCAGCCTTCCATGGGCGTGGCCACGATCTTGGCAAGGTAGAGCACGGCGGCCAGGCCGATCAAAACCACCGGCCATCGCGGGATCCCAAGACGAGGCCGTCCCAGACGCAGCCAGCCCAGAGCCCCGGCCAGCGCGCAGAACAGGGCTCCCCAGACCAGGGATCCGCTGAGGCAAACGACCGCCGCGTCGGCTAGCAGGCCCAGCAAGAGCGCGGTGCCGGCGAATTGCGCGTTCCGTTCCCATCCCTTTCCAGGTTCCGGGCCCAGCCCGAGCGCAAGCAACGCCAAAGCGCCGGTCCCGAAGAACAGGGGAAGCGCCAGGCTAAGGGCAGCGGGCCAGAACAACGTTCGCTCCTTCCAGGACTAAGGGAGATGCGCATGTCGGCGGCTGCTTGGCCCAATCGCTCTTCAACATCAACAAGGTGGTGGAGGAAAGGTCGTGGCGGGCGGGAAGCATGACCGTCGCTTCGGTCATGCGCTGATAAAGGATGGTATCGGACTTAAAAGAACCTTCGAGGCGGTAAGAGCGGACCCCGGCCTGCTTCAGCAGGGCGAGTCCTTCGAGGACCTCTGGGGGCAGGATATACTGCCCGCCGCCTTCCGACATCCACTCGCCGGCGTGCTCGCCCTTCAAAAGGCTGAGCAATTCGCCGGGCGCCAGGATGAGCTCGCGGGCCGTCTGCCGGATCTGGGGCACAAAAAGAAGCAGGCCGACCGTCAAAACCCCGACTTTAACTCCGGTAAGACGCGTTGATCTTGACGTAGTCATAGGAAAGATCGGAGGTGAAGACCGTGGCCTCGCCCTTGCCCGAATTGAGGTTCACTTCGACCTCCACTTCCTTGCGCTTCAACAACCCCAGGGCCTTGGCCTCTGAAAATTCGACGGCGCAACCGCCCTTGGCGACCTTCAGGCCGCCAAAGGAGATGTCCACCTTTTCGGGATTGAATTTAACCGGCGCGTTGCCCAGGGCGCAGAGGATGCGGCCCCAGTTGGCGTCCATGCCGAACATGGCGGTCTTGAAAAGGCTGCTCTTGCAGATCGCCATGGCGGCTTCGCGCGCGCTGCCAAAGTCCGGAGCGCCCATGACCTTGACCTGGATGAACTTGGTGGCGCCTTCGCCGTCCAGCACCACGCGGCGGGCCAGCTCCTGGCAGACCAGCGACAGGGCGTCCTGCAGCTTCTGGCCTTCTCCCAGGGCGCTCTTGATCGGCCGGTTGCCGGCGCGGCCGTTGGCCATCACCAGCACCATGTCGTTGGTGGAGCAGTCACCGTCCACGGTGATGCAATGGAAGCTCTGGTCCACGGCGATCGCCAGCATCTTCTTCAGGACATCCGGCGCCACGGAGGCATCGGTGGTGATGAAGGCCAACAGCGTAGCCATGTTGGGATGGATCATGCCGGCACCCTTGGCCATACCGCCCAGACGCACGCTTTTGCCGTCCAGGTTGATGGTCATGGAGAATTCTTTGACAAAGGTGTCGGTGGTGCAAATGGCCCGCGCGGCCTCCTCGCCCCCTTCGACGGACAAGGACCGGGAAGCGGCCTCGATGCCCTTAGCGACCTTGTCCATGGGCATGAAGCGGCCGATCACGCCGGTGGAAGCGACCAGCACTTCCTTGTCCGGAAGACCCAGATGATGGCCGATGAGGCTCGACATCTTTTCCGCATCGGTCATGCCGCGCTTTCCGGTGCAGGAATTGGCGTTGCCCGAGTTGACCACGATGGCGCGGGCCGAACCGACGGCCGTTCGCTTGGAAGTCAGGACCACCGGAGCCGCCTTGATCTGGTTCTGGGTGAAGACGCCCGCGACCGTGGCCGGGGTCTCTGAGTAGATGATGGCCAGATCGGATTTATCGGTCTTCTTAATGCCGCAAGATACGCCCTGGGCCAAAAAGCCCTTGGCAAAAGTAATGGAACCGCTGTGTTGCGTGGTCTTCATTATCGTCTTCCTCCGTCCTACGTGGTCAGAGCCGAAAGGTCGAGCCCCTCGGATTCTGAAAAACCTTGCATGAGATTCATGTTCTGGACGGCCTGGAAGGCCGCCCCTTTGCCCAGATTGTCGGTGCAACTGATCACGATCACCCGCCGCATCCGGACGTCCAGCTTCAGGCCGATGTCGCAAAAATTGGTTCCCTGCACGCTGCGCAGCGTCGGTAGCTCGCCCGCGCCGTAGATCCTGACAAAAGGCGATCCGGCGTAAGCTGAGCGGTAAAGCCCCAGCAAAGCCTCTTCATCGTGGGATACCCCTTCGCCCAAGTCGGCGTAGATCGTGGCGAAGATCCCCCGCGAAACAGGCAGCAGGTGCGGCGTGAAGCTGACCGTGACCGGCGATCCAGCCGCCAGAGAGAGCTCCTGCTCGATCTCGGGGATGTGCCGGTGCGTCCCGCCCACGCTGTAGGCCGCGAAATTGTCATGGACCTCGACGAACTGGAAGGCGTCGGACAGCTTGCGGCCGCCGCCCGTCACGCCGCTCTTGGCGTCGATGATCACGGAACTGGTCTTCAGAGCGCCAGCCTTCAAGAGGGGCGCGATGCCTAAGATGCTGGTGGTGGTGTAGCAGCCCGGGTTGGCCACCAGCCGGGCCTTTTTGATCTCGGCGGCGTGCAGCTCGGGCAGGCCGTAGACCGCTTCCTTCAACAGATCGGTCTCGCTGTGCTTGTGCTTGTAGGCCCGCTCATAGTCCTTGGGATCCCGCAACCGGAAGTCGCCGGAGAGGTCGATGACCTTGATCCCGGCCCTTACCAAGGGGGCTCCCACGGCCATGGACTGCACATGCGGCAGGCAGAGGAAGGCCAAGTCGGCCCGGCCCTTCAGGGAGGCGGCGTCCAGCTTCTCGATGGCCATGTCGAAGCCGCGCAGAGCCGGGTAGTAGGCGCTGAGCTTCTTGCCGGCGCTGCTCTCGCCCCCTAAGGCCACCAACTGCACCTTGGGATGGCGCAACAAGACCCGCACCAATTCGGCGCCGGCATAGCCGCTGGCGCCGAGCACCGCGACCTTAAGTTTAGCTATCGTTTCGTTCGACATAAAATTCCCGCTTCAGCTCCTCGATCCAATCTTCGATGCGTTTGTTGACCTTGCCCCCATAGACCAGGTTGCGCACCTGGGCCTTCACCTCGTCATAGTTCTTTTGCTCCCCGGCTTTCTGCTCCTCGACCAGGATGACATGCAGGCCGTCCGCGCTGCGAATAGGACCCGCCAGCTCGCCGGGCTTCAGGGAGAAGGCGCGCGACTCGACCTCGCTCCACCGCAGGCCCCCTTTTTCGATCCATCCCAGGCGTCCGCCCTTCCCCGCGCTCAGGTCGTCCTTGGAATCCTTCTTGGCCAAGTTGGCGAAGGCGTCTCGCAGGCGCGGGCCGGACAGCCCCTTCAACGAAGCCACCGCCGCCTCGGCCTTGGCCGTTTCCGACGGCTTATACAAGATATGGCGCAGGTTGACCTGGCTGCCGACCGCGAAGGAGGCCTTGTGCTCCTGGTAGAAAGCCAGGGCTTCCTCTTCCGAGACCCGCAGCGACGGCTGGAATTCCTTTTTCTTGGACATCAGCATGCGGTCGAAGGTCATCTGCTCGCGCAGCCTTTCGCGCAAGTGGCTGCGGAACTCGCTGACCGAGAGGCGCTCGGCCTTCAACTGGGCCTCGAACTCGCTTTGCGAACCATAGCGGTTGCGGGCCTCGTCATAAGCCTTGTCCAGTTCCTCTTCCACCTCGATCGAACTGGGCAGATAGGGGTTGGCCGGCGCGGTGCCGCGATCCACCGCTTCCTTGTAGCCCTCGGGCCCCTTTTCCGCGGCCAGGATGACCAGTTTCTCCTGCACCATGCGGTCCAGGACCTTTTTGCGCGCGTCGCTGAGCTTTTTCTTGCCTTCGGCGCTCGCCAATTCGGCCACGCTCATGGAAGCTTCCAAAGCCTTGATGGCCTGCTCCACCTCGACATTGGTGACGATCTGCGAGCCCACCTTGGCCGCGATGCTGACCAACGCTTCAGGAGTCGCCGAAGGTGACGAAGCCGCCCCCGCGGAGGCCGCCAAGCTGAGGAGGCCAAGGACTGCGAACTGTCTTAGGGTTGTCATGCGTTTCAATTCCCCAATAGGGCGGGCCGCGCGATGTCCGCGTTCGACCGCAAAGTGTAAAGCCAGTTCCGGTAGAGCGGTTGCTCCCGTTCCCTGACCAACGTTTCGTAGATCTCTGGCGAGGCCTCGTCCGGGGTCATGTTCCCTTCCATGCGGACGTCGTCGACGCGCAGGACGTGGAAACCGTAGGCTGAGACCAGGATGCCGCTGACTTTGTTGCGCTTCAGCTTCCAGACCTCTTGGGCCAGCCCCTGCGGCAGCCCGTTCCGGCTGACCCAGCCCAAGTCGCCGCCCTGGGCCGCTTCCGGTCCTTCGGAATAGCGCTGAGCCACCGAAGCGAAGGGTTCGCCCAGGTCCAGTTCGCTGCGGGCCCGCTCGGAGTCCAGACGCTTGACGCAAAAGATCTGGCTGAGCTTCAGGGCTATGGGACGCTTGAACTGGGAGACGTGTTCCCAGTAATAATCCAGGATCTCCTGGCGTCCGATGACGATCTGGGAACGGATCTTCCGCCGCACGATCTCGTCGCAGAGCGCCTGGCGCCGGATCCGGGAGCGCCACTGTTCCTCATCCACGCCCATCCGGGCCAGCGTGCGCTTCAGTTCCTCGTCCGCGGGCGCCGAAACTCCCAGGACCGAATTTTCGAGCTCATCCGGGGGCAGATTGACTCCGGCCCGGGCGGCTTCCTGGAGCATCAGGGCCTGGTCGACCAGCTCCTCGACCGTTTCGGCGCGCGAGAGCCCGCCGGACATCTTCTGTTCCAGGTCCACTTCGGCGACACTGATGGCCTGGCCGTTGACCACGATCTCCACCTGGGCCCGGGGCGGCCGTTGCCTGCACCCGGCCATAGCCGCCAAACACAGAAGCGCCAGGCCTCCGTTGATCCATTGTTTCATCACACCGTCAAAAAAATTAAGGAGTCAACCCTTCGGGGCCAACTCCTTCAAGCCAGGGATTTTAACATAATGTTTCAAAAGGGGCAACAAGCTCCTCAAAAGCTGGGCTCCCTGCCCCGGAGAGCAGCTGACGCTCAATCCGGGAGGCGGGCCCTGTAGGAATTTGATTTTATCCTTTAATTTCAACATCATTTCTCTCACAAAAGCGCCGCCGGGCAGGGTGTCTTCAAAGTACCTGAGGACCACCAGGTTGCTGCGCTGGGTCACTTCGGAGAGCCCCAATTCCAAGGCCCAAAGTCGGATATCCACCGCGTCGAGCAGGGCGCGGACCTGGCGGGGCGGGTCGCCGTAGCGGTCCTGCAGCTCCTCTTCGACGTCCGCCAGCCCCTGGCGGCTGTCGATCGAGGCCAGGCGCTTGTAGCAGTCCATCTTCTGGCGGGGATCGGGGATGTAGTTCTCCGGGATATAGGCGTCCATGTCCAGATGCAGGGTGGGGGTGCGGTCCTCCTGGGGGATATCCTCCCCTTTCAACTTGGACACCGCCTCGTTGAGCAGATGGCAATACATGTCAAAGCCCACGGCCGAGACATGGCCGTGCTGTTGCGGGCCCAGGATGTTGCCCACGCCGCGGATCTCAAGATCGCGCATGGCGACCTTGAAGCCGGCGCCCAGCTCGGTGAACTCCTCGATCGCGGCCAGGCGCTTCTCAGCCACTTCGGGCAGGCTGCGGGCCTTGGGATAAAAAAGGTAGGCGTAGGCCTGGCGTTCCGAACGGCCCACCCGCCCACGCAGCTGGTAGAGCTGGGAGAGCCCGAAGTCCTGGGCGTAATTGATCAGGATGGTGTTGACGTTGGGGATATCCAGTCCCGACTCGATGATGGTGGTGGCTACCAGGATATCGTGGGCGCGGCCGAGGAACTCCACCATCACCTTTTCCAGGTCGTGCTTGGGCATCTGGCCATGTCCCACGGCCACCGAAGCTTCCGGGACCAGCGCGCGCAGGCGGGCGGCCACCTTTTCGATATCCTTGACCCGGTTGTGCACGAAGAAGACCTGGCCCTGGCGTTTTAGCTCGGCGAGGATCGCTTCGCGCATGATCGCGGGGTCGTCCTCCAGCACGTAGGTGCGCACGGGCAAGCGGTCCAGCGGCGGCGTCTCGATCAGGCTCATATCGCGTAAGCCCGCCAAAGAAAAATGCAAGGTGCGTGGCACCGGGGTCGCGGACATGGCCAGCACGCCCACTTGGTGGCGTAGGCGCTTCAGGCGCTCCTTATGCGCCACGCCAAAGCGCTGCTCCTCGTCCACGATGATCAGGCCCAGCTTTTTAAAGGCAACGTCGCGCGACAATAGCCGGTGCGTTCCCACCACCAGGTCCACACTGCCGTCTTTCAGCCCCGCGAGCGTTTGTTTCTGTTCCTTGGCGCTTCGGAAGCGGGACATCAGACCTAAGCGCACGGGAAACGCCGCCAGCCTCGCGGCGAAAGTGTTGTAGTGCTGCTGGGCCAGGATGGTGGTGGGGACCAGCACCGCGGCCTGCTGGCCGGCCATCACCGCCTTGAACGCCGCGCGCAGGGCGACCTCGGTCTTGCCAAAGCCCACATCCCCGCAGAGCAGGCGGTCCATGGGCTTGCGGCCTTCCAGATCGGTCTTGATCTCCTCAATGGCCTTGAGCTGGTCCTCGGTCTCGTCAAAAGGAAAGGATTCCTCGAATTCCCGCTGCCATTTGCTGTCGGGCCCGGTGCCCGGGGCGTTGGACAGTTCCCTGCTGGCGTAGATACGCAAGAGCTCGGCGGCCAGGTCGGCCACGGATTTCTTCACCCGCTCCTGGGCCGCGGCCCAGCTGGCCCCGCCCAACTTATGCAAGCGGGGGTTGTCCTCGCCTCCCAAATACTTCTGCACCAAGTTGACCTGGTCCACCGGCACGTAGAGCTTCTCTTTTTCGGCGTATTCCAGGCAGACAAAGTCCTTGTCATGGCCTTCGATGTTCAGCCGGACCACTCCGCGGAAGATGCCGATGCCATGGCGCAGATGCACGGCGCAGTCGCCTTCCTTCAGCTCGGAAAAGCTCTCGATCTTCCGGGCGCCCTTCAGCCCCTGGTAACGATGGCGGTAGACCCGTGGCGCTTTCAGCGTCGTGCGCCGGAAGATATCCTGGTCCGAGACCATGACGAACTTCGCCCCAGGGCTTAAGAAACCCTTGTCCAGCTTGGCCAAGGTCAGGCCGATCTCGCCCTCCTGAAGGTCGGCGAGTCCCGCCTCCCCGTCCTTCAGTTCCCGGCTGGGCAATTTTTTCTCGTCCAGCATGTCCTTGATGCGCAGCAGCTCCCCGTGGCTGTGGGCCGCGAAGATCAGCTTCAGTCCCCTGCTCATCCAGACCAGCACCTCGTTGAATAGCAGTTGGGGATCCCCGGCGTTGAGGTCCAGGGACTTGAAGGTCAGGGGATAGGGCTCCAGTTCCTTGAACTCTCCCAGGGAATGCGGGAGCAAGGAGGTGCCCAGCAGCGGAAAGCCCTTCATCCGCTTTTCCAAGCCGCTCCAATCCATCATCCATTGCGCAGCCGAGGGGTAGAGCTGCCCCTGTTCCACGCGCCGCTCGGCCACCGCGGCCGCTTCATCCGCCAGCGCCCCGCACACGTCTTTCCACTGCTGGGGCTGGTCCGCGATTAGGATCGGTTTTTCCTTCAGGCAGTCCAAGTGATCGAAGAGCGTGGTCTCGGGATAGAAGAAAGGAAGCAACCAGTCCTGTCCCCCGAAAGAGGGCTGATCCCGCAATTGATCGTGCCAGCGCTGCCGGGCCTCTTTTTTCATCGGCGCTTCGAGGATCCTTTCCAGGCCCCTATCGCGCGTTTCGTCGTCCAGGATCAATTCGTGGAAAGGCATGACCTCCAGGGATTCCTGGGCCTGGAAAGAGCGTTGGCTGACCGGATCAAAGGCGCGCAGGCTCTCCAGGGTGTCACCGTCGAATTCAAGGCGCAGGGGATGGTCGGTGTCGGGCGGCGCCAGGTCTAAGATCCCGCCCCGCACGCTGAACTGCCCCGGCTCTTCCACCGAAGCCTCACGCCGGTACCCCAGCGCCACCAGCCGCTTAGCCAACATGTCCATGGGGAATTGCCCGCCCCGCGTCAGGCTGAGCGAGGCGCCCACCAAGGCTTCGGGGGCCACCTGGCGCTGCAATAACGCAGGGAGGGAGACCACCATCACCAGGGGTTCGCCTTGGGCCAGGCGCCGAAGGATCAGCAGCCGCTCGATGCTGCGTCCCTGCTCCCGGTTCACCGCGTCCAGCACCGAACTTTCCAGCGGAGGGAAATAGACCAAGGGGTCCAGGGCCGGATCCAGCACGGTCGGATATTTAACGTGGAAGCGCGAGACCTGGTCCGGGGCCGAGAGCGCGGGAAAGCCTTGTAAAAAGAAACGCAGCTCTTCGTAAAGGTCCAGGGCCGAGGACTCGTCCACGCACACGATCACCGTAGGACGCCGCAACCGCGAGACCAGGGCCGCGGCCACAAAGGCGCGCGCGCCGCCCCAGACGCCGGAAAGCCAAGCTCCCTTGCCCTGGATCAGCCGCCTTTCCGCCGCCTGAAAAGACTCCAGGCTAGCCAAGGGATCGATGAGGTTCTGAAAAAACATGGACCTGCCTTTAGGAAACGCAAAAAAGCCAAGACTCCCTCTCAAAAAGGGAGCCTTGGCGTCATGCCGTAATTGTCTGAAACTTACTTCTTGTCGGCCTTGTCGTCGAGATAACCGACGTAAAACTTGGTTTCCAGCGCGTCCTGGCCGTTCAGGGTCAGGATCATGGTGTAGTTGCCACGCGACGGAAATTCGATCTTCCAGGGGATCTCGACCGAGTAGTCCGAGACATCACTGACCAGGTTGAAGGCGAAGGGCTCGCGGGTGCGTTCCAGCAGCTCGCCCTTGGGTCCCAGGATCCTTAAGGTTCCCACGAAAAGGCCGCTGCCCCGGTAAAAGACCATGGTGCTGACGAATTCCCGCTTCAGTGGAAAGGTATCGCCCTTGTCATAGATAAAATTAGCGCAGGGAAAACGGTCGTATTGCTTGCCCTGAAAAAGCACGTTCAAGTCGAAGAAGATCAGGCTGATCTTCGGGATCTGTCCCGGCGCCTTGGGTTTGCCTATGGGGATCTCAGTAGGCTGCGGGCTGGGCTCAGCCGTTGGCTCGGGCGTGGGGACCGTTGTTGGTTTGGTGGTTGGCGTGGCCATAGCAACGGGAGTCGGCTCGTGGGTCGACGTGGCCGCTGCGGTGGGGGCCAAGGTCGGCTCTTTACTTGGCTTCAGCTTAGGAGTCGCCGTGGCCTTGGGCTTAAGTCTAGTCGTTGCATCCGCCTCCAGCCAAAGCGCGAATCCTTTTTCTTGTTCGCCCAGGGCATTGAACTGGATCGGCTTGGCCAGGTCGATCACCATCCACACCGAACCGTCCGTGTGCTCGGCGATCCTGGCGCGCTGCAGTTCCCCGACCCCGATCTCCCGCGACATCTTCTTGCTAGCCAGACGCGCGTTGGCGAACTTGACCAGCAGACGGTCAGGTTCCGTGAGGACTTCCACTTTTCCGGCCAAGGCACCGTCCGCCTCGACTTCCAGCCGTATGCCCTTGCCATCTGGAGCGGTCACGATCTGCTGGATCGTAACGGGCTCGGCCGCGCCAAGGCTAAAGGCGCAGGCTGTCAGCAGAGCGAGCATGCAGGCTTGAAAGATCCGCATCGCGGTTCCTTTTGTCATAGGGTGGCCAAAGTCCGGGCGATGGACCTGAACTGGGGCGCGTCAATGCTCTGGATCTCTCCCCGGTCGCAGGCGTCGGCCAGCGCCGGATCAATGGGCAGGGCGCCCAAAAAGGGGATCCCCTGCTCCTTGGCCAATGCCTCGCCTTTCAGCGCTCCAAAGACGTGATACGGCTCGCCAGTGCCTGGAAGCGGCACATAGGCCAGGTTCTCGATCAAACCGAGGATGGGAATGCGCAACATCTTGGCCATGCCGATGGATTTGGCCACGATCATCCCCACCAAGGCCTGGGGAGTGCTGACGATGATCACGCCGTCCAGGGGCAGGGACTGGAACACGGTCAAGGTGGCGTCCGAAGTCCCGGGCGGCATGTCGACTAATAAGAAATCGTGCCCTTCCCACTTCGCGTTGGCATAGAGCTGGCGGATGGCGCCGTTGATCAGGGGCCCGCGCCAGATGACCGGCGCGCGCTCATCCGAGATCAAAAGGTTCATCGAAAGCACTGAGACCCCGGCCTTGCTCATCACCGGGATCAGGGTGTCCTTGCCTTCCAACATCGGGCGTTCCTTGACCCCGAAAATACGGGCGATCGAGGGGCCGGTGATGTCGGCGTCGAGGATGCCGCATTTGTGGCCCTCGCGGGATAGGGCCATGGCCAGCTGGGCCGTGACCGAGCTCTTGCCCACGCCACCCTTGCCCGAGCTGACCGCGATCAAATGGGGCACTTTGCGGGGCAGCTGGTTGATGCCGCCCGCGTCGCCCTTCAATTTTCCGGCTGTGGAGGGTTCTTCCATGCGGTTATTTCCACTTGATGGAGCAACCCACCGCGAAAGTCTCGGCCACCTTCACCGGACGGCCCGCCAGAATGTCCTCAATGGCGTCGGCCAACTCGTGGGACTTCACCGCCTTGGCGTCCTTGTAGTTGTCGTCAATGCGGCCCACGTAAGCCAAACGACGCGCCGCGTCGAAAAGAAAGATATGCGGCGTGCGCTGGGCGCCAAAGCTAAGGGCCACGGACTGTTCCTCATCGCGCAGATAAAGAAAGTTAAAGCCCTGCTCCTTGGCGCGGACCTTCATGGCGTCGAAAGAATCCTCCGCATAGGCGGCCACGTCATTGGAATTGATGGCGATGATCTGGAGCCCTTGGGCTCCGAATCTCTGCTGAAGCTCGATCATGCGGGCTTCATAGGCCTGCACATAGGGGCAATGGTTGCAGGAAAAGATGACGCAGAGCGCCTTTTTTTCGGCAAGGTCCGCCAAGGCCACGGTTTTGCCGTCGACCCCGGGCAGCTTGAAATCCGGGGCTGTGGCCCCCAGCTCCAAGATCATGACACCTTCTCCAGCTCGCCCAGACCAAGAAAAGCGAAATACTGCTCTTCCGTGCCTCCGGCGTGCTCCAGGTTCCAGGCTTTGACGATCGCCTCGTAGGTATCGTCCTGCTTGTCGTCCCATTTCCAGTCGCTGATAAGCTTGGCCGGATCGTTGGAGCCGTCCAGCTCAAAGGGACAAGGCAGGGCGTCGTTGATCTCCAAACGGCTCAAGCGCTTTCCAGTCTCGTCAAAAGACAGGGTGAAAGGCCAGACCCGGCAGGTGACAGGACGATGCTCGTAGACCGAACAGCGGTTGTCCTTAAAAAATTTGCAGGCCTCCCGTTCGTCCTTTTCGTCGAAGCGCTTTTTCAGGCCCATGACGCGGGAGCCGACATCCAGCTTCACAAAATGCAGGCCCACGCCTTCGTCCTCGAATTCCGAAGCCTTGTAGAACTGCGCCACGTCCGCGGCGGCCAGGCCGGTTCCTTTGACCAAGCGGGCCACGTCCTCGGACGTGACCGGCACAATGGTGTCAGTGCAGCAATTGCCGCAGTCGGTGCAGCGGAACTTGAGGAATTTCTCTCCCCGGATCGCGGTCTTGCGCGCTTTCCGGGCCATCATCGTCGCCATAAGAACTTCACTCCGTTTTTAGGATCAGACGTAAAAACCAGTCTCTTGGCGCTTGAGCAGCGCCTGAGGAGGGCTCAACCAGCCGCCGAAGCGGGAGCCCAATACTTTGCCACGATTGACCACCTTTTCCAAGCCCCGGCTCTGGGCTTCCCGGAGCAGGCCGCCGCGGAAAGCCGGAAAACCCGTGCCAAAGATCATGGCCAGGTCGAGGACCCCAGGATCCTTGACCACGCCTTCGTCCAGGCAGCGGGCGGCCTCGTTCAGCATGGAGTGAAAAAGCCGGTCGAGTACGTCCAGTTTGCTATAGCCGGGGTCGGATTTGGCTATCCAGCGCTGGATCAAGGCCTCGTCGACTCTCACCCGGGAGCCTTCCCGCACAAAGGCTTTGGCAAAATCCTCCCTTTCGATCCAAGCCGGGTGGGGCAGATGGTCCCCGAAATGCTCCTGCAGGATCTGGAAGACCTTGATGATGACTTCCACCCCCACGTCGCCGATCAGCTGGATTGGGCCCACGGGCATGCCAAAGGCGACCGCGGCGGCGTCCACCGTGGCCACAGGCACCCCTTCATCCACCATCTGCACGGCCTCCAGGATGTAGGGCAATAAAATGCGGTTCACCAAAAAGCCGGGGCTGTCGCCCACCACCACCGGGGTCTTGCCCATCTTGAGGGCCAGGTCGATCACCGTGGCCAGGGTCTCGGGCGAGGTGCCCGGTCCGGGGATCACTTCCACCAAAGGCATGATCTCGGCGGGCGAGAAAAAGTGCATGCCGATGAAGCGCTCCGGATTCCTGGCTCCCGCGGAAAGATCCCGGATAGGCAGGGTCGAGGTGTTGGAGGCCAGGATCGCGTGGGGTGGTAGCACGGCCTCGAGCGACGCGAAGATCTTTTTCTTGAGCTCTAAGATCTCGGGCACGGCCTCGATCACCAGGTCGGCCCGGACCATCCCGGCATCGCTCGTGACAGGGGTGGCCAGGTCAAAAAGGTTCTTCGCCTCAAGCACGCCAATCTGGCGGCGGCTTACCCGCTTGGCAAAGGATCCCCAGATCTTCTTCATGGCCCGGCCCAGCACTTCTTCGTTGGCATCTTTCAGCAAAGTCGGCAACTTGGCCCGCGAAAGCGCGGGGATGGCGATGCCAGAGCCCATGAAACCGGCGCCGACGATCGCCAGTCGCGAAAGCTTGGTAGGCCTAGCGGTCCCGGCCTGCTTCTTGACGTCCTGGCTCAAAAAGAAAATACGGATCAGGTTGCGCGCCACAGGGCTGTCCATGCTCTCGGCCAGAGCCTTGGCCTCGGATTCCAAGAAGGGGCCCCGCGAAGCACTCCATTTGGATTTTAAGTGCGCCAAAAAAAGCAGAGGAGCCGGATAGTGACCGCCGGTCTTTTTCATCACCTCTTTGCGGGCCAGGTCAAAGGTCATGGCGCGCAGCAAAGGCAGCTCCATCAGCCGCATGGAAAGCGGCAGGGTGTCGCGGCGTTTTTGGCGAAGGCGGGCCACTTCGGCCGGATCCAGCAACTTAAGCGCCAGGGCCTGTGCGGTTTTTTCAAGGTATTCGAGCGGACACAGCGCATCGGCCAAACCGCATTTCAGGGCCTTGCGCCCATCAAAATTCGAAGAACCGAGTATCGCGGGCAGGGCCCGGGCCAGCCCGATAAGCCGGGGCAGGCGCAAGGTGCCGCCAAAGCCCGGCACAATGCCCAGCTTCAATTCCGGCAGGCCCAGCTTGGTCGGGTCGACCGC
>JAZKAF010000021.1:0-23441 GCA_040389285.1 candidate division FCPU426 bacterium | reverse complement strand
TTTCGCGGATAAGGCCAGCTCTAGCCCGCCGCCGAGGCAAGCACCGTGAATAGCGGCCACGACCGGCTTAGGACAGTCCTCGATCAAATTCATCAGGGCCTGGCCTTCGCGCGCGGCCTCGTAGCCTCCGCTGCGGGCCTGGGCTGAGAGGGCGATGCCCTGCAATTCCTTGATATTGGCGCCTGCCACGAATCCACCGGCCTTGGCCGAACGGATCACGATGGCTCGCACCCCTGGGTCGTTGGAAAGCTCCCTGATCCGGCCGGACAATTCCTTGAGCATCGCGCTGCCAAGGGTGTTCAACTTTTCTTCGGGGTCGTCCAGGATCAGGTGGGCGACACCCTCTTGCATCTCAACGCGGGTTTTTGTCATGAAATCTCGCCTTCCAGATAATCCAGGTCATGGCCGAAGGTGTCTTTCAGGCCCCAAGCCGCCAGCAACGCGACTCCGACGCAAAAGGTCCCCACCAAAAAAGCCGCGTTCACATGCGAGACGCCGCGGCCCAGCAGGGCTTGGAACGCCAGAGCGATCGGCACCAGGGCGCCGCGCGCCCAATTGGGCGTGGTCGTCGCCACGGTGGAGCGCAGGTTGGTGCCGAATTGCTCGGCCGCGATAGTGACGAACATCGCCCAGTAGCCCACGGCAAAGCCCGAAAAAAGGCAGAGCCAATAAAAGCCCTGCACATCGGTTTGCACCGTCAGGTTGGCCACGGTCGCGGCAAAAGTAAGAACCAGGAACATTAAGACCACTTTCTTTCGGCTTTTCCAGGCCTGGCTGATCAGGCCGCTGCTCAGGTCGCCTAGAACTAAGCCGATGTAGGCGTACATGATGGCGTTGCCGCCGGTCACGCCGTCGATGCCGCGCGACTTGGCGATCTCCGGCGATAGAGTGATCAGCACCCCGATCACGAACCAGGTGGGAAGGCCGATCAGCACGCAGCTCAGGTAGCGCTTGAAACGTCCCCAGTCCGTGAAGAGCATCGAAAAATCGCCGCGCCGGGCGGCGCCTGTTGACTTCTTGAAGATCCCGGACTCCAGGATGCCGAAGCGCATGAGCAGCAAGGCCAGCCCCAGGACGCCGCCTACGATGTAGGCGTTGCGCCAGTCAAAGTGGCGCGCCACCAGGTTCGCCACCACCGCGCCCGACACGCCGACCGTGGCCACGATGGTCGTTCCGAGGCCCCGCTTTTCCTTAGGCAGGATCTCGCTGACCAGGGTGATGGCCGCGCCCAGTTCTCCGGCCAGGCCCAGACCCGCGATAAAACGCAGCCAGGCGTAGGCCTGCGGGGTCTGCACCCAGGCGTTGGCAAGGTTCGCCAGCGAATAAAGCAGGATGGAACCGAAGAGGACCGAGATCCGGCCCCGCTTGTCGCCCAGCACGCCCCAGAGGATCCCGCCCAGCAACATACCGGTCATCTGCCAGTTCAGCAGATGGATCCCAGTGCTCAGTATCTGATCCTCCGGAACCCCCAGGCTTCGCAGGCTGGGTACCCGCACGACCGAGAACAAGATCAGGTCGTAGATATCGACGAAATAGCCCAAGGCCCCGACCACGACCGCCAGGGAGAACCACCCTGTAGTTTTCGTTCCGGTCATCGCGTGTACTCCGTGCGCTCGATCACGAACGCGGCGCCCTGGCCACCGCCCACGCAGAGGGTGGCGAGGCCGCGTTCGAGTTTGCGTTCGATCAGTTCGTGGGCCAGGGTCAAGAGCAGGCGTCCGCCCGAAGATCCCACCGGATGTCCGAGGGCCACAGCCCCGCCGTTGACGTTCAAGATGGCAGGATCAATGGCTCCAGGAGCCGCATCCAGGCCCAGGCGTTCCTTTGCGATCGAATCGGACCCAAAAGCCTTCAAACAGGAAAGCACCTGCGCGGCAAAGGCTTCGTTGATCTCGACCAACTGCATCTGATTCATGGTCATCCCCAGGCGTTTCAAAAGCTTGGAACTGCTGTACACCGGCCCCAGACCCATGCGCCGTGGATCGAGCCCCGCGTAGGCACTGCCCACGATGCGGGCCATAGGTTTGATGCCCCAGGCCTGGGCCCTGGCCGCGGTGGTGATAAGCAGGGCCACGGCGCCATCGGTGATCTGGCTGGAATTGCCGGCCGTGACCGTGCCATTGTTCTTGTCAAAAACCGGCCGTAATTTGGCCAGCTTCTCCAGCGAGCTGTCTTCACGGATGCCATTGTCCTGGGTGATGGGGCTGAAATTAGGAGGCGCGAAGAGCGGCGCGATCTCCCTCCCTAAGCGTCCCGACTTGCGCGCTGCAGCCGCTTTTTTGTGGGAATCGACGCTGAAGGCGTCCTGCTCCGCACGGCTAATGCCGAACTCGCGTGCCAATATCTCAGCGGTCTGACCCATGTTGAGCCCGCAGGTCGGGTCGGTAAGGCCTTCGGCCAGGGAGATCCGGGGGTTGAGCATGGCGGGGCGGAAACTCGAGAGCACCGAGAGCTTCTGCATCCCCGTCTTCGCCCCGGAAAGCCGAGTGAAAAATTCGGTGAAGGCCTTGTTATAGATCAGTGGAGTATTGGACAAAGACTCCATGCCCCCGGCGACGACCACTTCAGCAGCGCCCGAGCGTATTTTTTCGAAAGCATCGGTGACCGACTGCATGGAGGACGAACAGTTGCGGTGGACGGTGTAGGCGGGGATGGACAGGGGTAAGCCAGCCTGGATCTGGGCCACGCGGGTGACGTTGGCCTGGTCAAAAGGCTGGGCCACGCAGCCAAAGACGATCTCATCGATCTCTTTCGCGTCGATTGGCGCGCGCTCCAGCAGCGCCTTTAAGATCTGCGCCCCCAGATCCGCGGCCTGCAATCCTTTGGCCTCGGTGCCCGACTTGATAAAGGCCGTTCGGACGCCTTCAGCGATGACGATATCGTCGTTGTTCATAGGTCCTTCCCCTGGTTCATGCGGTACCCGCCCGTCCCAAAAACCGCATCTCGGAACAGTGTAGGGCATTCCTCTATTGCCATTCTATAGCGTTGAATTGGGGGCGAAAAGGCCTAAAAATCCTGCATTTCCTAAAGAATTAAGAACCCCTGACAAAACCATTTTCATGGAATGGCTGTCGGCTCCCCCACTTGACCCGCCGCGGAAGGAAGATGTAAAGTTCGATATCCTTCTGTCGCCACTTCATTCCCCAAGGAATAGGAGACCTTAGGCCGTGAAGCATCCATCCGCCTGGCAAAAGGCCGAGCTGCACGCCCACCTCCAGCACGCCCTAGACCTAGAGTTGTGGACCATCCCGCTCTACCTCTGTTCGCTCTTCAGCATCAGGGGGCTGGCCAAGACCAAGCATGCAGATTATCCCGAGGCCGCCAAGCTCATCCTCTCGGTGGTCATCCAAGAGATGCTGCATGCGGAGCTGGTCTGCAATATTTCCCACGCACTTGGGTATCATCCCCGCTTCCATTTTCCGGTCTACGATCCGGCCAAAGGCATCCCTTTCATCCATCCTTCCCCCCAGTCCCTGCCCCAGGATATCCGGGGCTACCAAGTGAAGGCCCATCCGCTGGGGCACGAGGCCCTGCAACTTTTTTGCGCCATCGAGTTCCCGCATCCCAACAGGGAGATCGTGTGGGAGAAAGAGCAGCGTTACGGCACCATCGCCGAGCTGTACCGGGCCATCCAGCTCGGCGTGGCCGCGCATTGGGACGCCTATTTCGTGGGCCGCGAGACTAATACGCTCCAGAAAAACGCCTTTAAGGAATATCACAATCAAAACGGCAGGCACCATGGCTTCAGCATCATGATCCAGAGCCCTGAAGACGCCCAAAGGGCTGTGGAAGCCATCATCGAACAGGGCGAAGGCGCGGACTCGGGGCGGGTGCCCGCGGATTTCAGACCTCCGACCCCGGAAAAGGGCAAGGAGTTCGACACGGCCTGGTACCGGGGTAACCTGAGCCATTACCATAAGTTCCGCATCCTCCTCCATTCCCACCAGCTCCTGCCTCCGGTTTATGAGCTGGCCCCGGAAGGGGGATCCGTCCCGGCCCAAGCCCAGCTGAAGGAAGCCCTGTCGGATCTGTGGAAGGAAATGGAAGCGAGCTTTGGCAGCGCGGGGGAGAAAATGAGCGAGGACTTTTGGACCAGGATGTTCGCCCTTGGCAGCTCACTGGATGCAGTCTGGCGCAGCGGAGCCTGTCCGGATTTGGAACTGGGATCTTCAGGAGGGATGCGGCATGAAAAAGGCTGAGAAATCTAGCAAGACAGCGTTGGGGTCCGCGGAAAATCCCAACGCACGGCTGGAGACCTTTTGCGATGGAGTCTTCGCCATCGCTCTGACGCTCTTGATCTTAGAATTCAAGCTGCCTCAGGCCGAGACCATCCATTCCACCCTTGACCTGTGGCAGTACCTGGGCCGGCTCATGCCTTCGACCTACGCTTTTCTCCTTAGCTACCTCATCATCGCGGTGTCCTGGTTGAACCACCACGAGTTCATGAGGTTGGTTGGAAAATCCGACCCTTTGTTCATCAACGCCAACATCCTCCTGCTGGTCTCCATCGCCATCCTTCCCTTCACCGCGGCCCTGCTGGCCGAATTCGGCTTCACCGATCATGCCTCTCCCGCCGTGGTGCTCTACAGCCTGGGCAACCTGTTGACCAACCTGGGCTGGATCGCTCTTACCCACACCGCGCTCAGGGGGGCGGGCCTGGCCAAAAATGAGGAGAACCGGGAGGCGATAGCCCAGGTGGGCGCGCGGTCCAGGCAGGGCTTCATCCTGTACGGTGTCTGCACCATCGCCTCCTTCTGGTTCCCGGTCACCGTGTCGATAATCATCACTCTCTCCTGGATCGCCTGGCTGGTCTTAGGGATGACCATCCGACCCAAGGAGGCTTAGTCCAAAATATTTTAAGCCGCTCCCACCATCGCCCTTCTATCCAGTCCCCTATATTGAATAGCCTCACTCAAATGGACCACTTGGATATTCTCACTCGAAGCAAGATCCGCCACGGTGCGCGCTACTTTAAGAATGCGGTCGTGGGCGCGGGCGGAAAGCCCTAAGCGCTCCACGGCAAGGCGCAGGGTCTGGTGCCCCGCTTCGTCCAAGGCGCAATGCTCGCGCATCTCCTTGGGGCCCATCTGGGCGTTGCAATAGGCTGGTGACCCAAAGGCGCGCAGGCGTTTGAGTTGCCTGCCGCGTGCTGCATTGACCCGGGTGCGGATGGCCTCCGAGGATTCGGCCTTGGCGTTGCCGGCCAGCTCGTCATAGGGCAGGGCTGGCACCTCAATGTGCAGATCGATCCGGTCGAGCAACGGTCCTGACAGCCGCGACATGTACTGGGCCACTTGCATCTCGGAACAGATGCAGGGCTTGCGCGTGTCGCCCAGATGCCCGCAGGGGCAGGGGTTCATGGCCGCGGCCAGGACGCATCGGGCCGGATAGGTCAGGGTCCCTGCCGCGCGGCTGATGGTAACTTGCCCGTCTTCGAGAGGCTGTCGCAGCACCTCGAGCACGGTGCGGCCGAACTCGGGTAGCTCGTCCAAGAACAGCACGCCCAAGTGCGCCATACTTACCTCGCCAGGGCGCGGATTGCTCCCTCCGCCGATCAGTCCGGCGGGCGAGATGGTGTGATGCGGGCTACGGAAGGAACGAGTGGCGACCAGGCTCTGGCTGGCGCCCAGCATCCCGGCCACGGAATAGATCTTGGTGCATTCGATGGCCTCGTCCAGGGTCAGCTCGGGCAGAATGGTGGGCAGCGACCGCGCCAGCATGGTCTTGCCCGATCCCGGAGGCCCCATCATCAGCGAGTTGTGTCCGCCCGCGGCCGCGACCTCTAGGGCCCGCTTCACGTGAGCCTGGCCCTTGATGTCCGCGAAATCCACGGGATAGCGCGAGGCCTGCGTGAACAAAGTCCCCAGATCGACCTGGTAGGGGGCCTTTTCGGTGTCGCCATTCAGCCAATCCACGACCGCGCGAAGGGTGGCAAAGGCGCGGACCTCCAAGCCTTCGACCACCGCAGCCTCGCTGACGTTGGCCTCCGGCACCACCAAGGAGCTCATCCCGGCGTTGCGCGCGCAGACCGCCATGGGCAGGACCCCGCGCACGCTACGGATGGCCCCGTCCAGGGAGAGCTCGCCCGAAAAAACGCATTGTTGGATACGCTCCACCGGCACCTGTCCCAGCGCGCTCAGCACTCCCAGGGCGATCGGCAGGTCAAAAGCGGGCCCTTCTTTGCGCACATCCGCCGGCGCCAGATTGGCGGTGAAACGGATGTTAGCCGGAAAATCCAGGCCGCTGTTCAGGATGGCGGCCTTGACCCGGTCCCTTGATTCTTTAACCGCCGCGTCGGGCAATCCCACGATGTTGAAGCTGGGAATGCCCCGGCCGGAATCCACTTCGGCTTCGACCAAAAAAGCGTCAATCCCTTGCACCGCGGCGCTGTAGATACGTGAAAGCATGGAACCTCCTAAAAATAAAAAGCCCCAATCGCACCTCGCGATTGGGGCTAGCACTGTACGCTCCGAAACTATGAAGAAAAACTAGGTCATGCGGCCACGCTCGTACGCGCTTTCACCTCAATCCCTTCCATCCAGGCTTTAAGCTGCTTATGCTTGGACAAAAGATAGATCAGCATGGTCGTAGTCGCATCTGGGATCCGGCGACCCGCCTCCCAGCTTTGCACCGTGATCGGCTCTTTTTTTAGGAGCCTTGCGAATTGGCTTTGGCTCAAATTTAATACCTCAGTCCTGATATGCCTTATGTCTTTCGGAGCAAAGACCAATCTGACTTCCATGTCCTTTGGAACGGAACCGCCCTCGACAAAGCTCAGGACTCGCCGTGCTTCCAGTTTTTCTTTCTTGCTCATGTGCAGCTGCTTCTTTTTCAAAGTCCACCTCCTTTGCCTTCCAAGACACCGCCATAGGCGATACAAAATCTGGCTAAGTCGTCTTCCTGAAAACTACCTTGCGTTAGCCTTATGACGCTTCTTTCGTCATTTCCTCTAACAAACATCGCCTCGAAAATCGTTGTCCTACGTTATTGAATGTGGTTCTTCTTCCGAAATAGCCGCCATCAGGGCTTGCTCAAGATGGGGAAACTCCTTTTCAAGCTTTTCGATCTGCCTGCGGACGGCCTCTCCACGACCGAACTTAAGGGGCTCTCCTGGCGGGGTCATAGACACTCCCATGAAGCACCCCCTTACTAGGTAATATAGCGACGCCCTGGGGTGTTTGTCAAGGCGCCACAGGTGGTCGTAATTTCCGGCCATCTAAAAATAAAAAAGCCCCGTCGCACCGCGACGGGGCTAGCACTGTACGCTCCGAAACTATTCTGGCAGGCCTTTGGGGGCCGAAACTATCTTTATTCTACACGAGGGTGGCTGGGGACCCCAAGCTAATTTCCGAATGGCATCCCGGGGGGCATTCCAGGCATCCCTCCGCCCATCATGCCTGGGGGCATGCCGCCGCCAAAGCCGCGCCGGCCTTTGGACATGGTTTTCATCATCTTTTTCATCTGCTCGAACTGCCTTAAGAGCTGGTTCACGTCTTCCACCCGGGTGCCCGAGCCCTTGGCAATGCGCTTGCGGCGTTCGCCGTGGATGATCTGGGGCAGGCGGCGCTCTTTAGGGGTCATGCTGCGTATGATGGCCACAGTCTGGCCCATGCGCTTGTCGTCTAGGCCCTGCCCCGACAGTTTGGAAGCCATGCCCGACATACCGGGGATCATCTTCATCAGGTCGGCCATGGAGCCCATCTTCTTGATCTGCAGCATCTGCTCCATGAAATCAGCCAAATCAAAAGTATTCTTACCGAGCTTCTTGGCCAATTCGGCGGCCTGCTTCTCGTCCACGTTCTCGCGGACCTTTTCGACCAGGGAAACCACGTCACCCATGCCTAAGATGCGCGAGGCCAGGCGGTCGGGATAAAAAGGCTCGAGCGCGTCGGTCTTTTCGCCCGTGCCGATGAACTTGATGGGCTTGCCCGTGACCGACAACGCGGAAAGGGCAGCGCCGCCCCGGGCATCGCCGTCCATCTTGGCCATGATCAGGCCATCCACGCCCACGGCCGCGTGAAAACGCCGCGCGGTCTCCAGGGCGTCCGCGCCCTGCATGGCGTCGAGCACAAGCAGGACCTCGTGGGGCGGGCAAAGCCGTTTGATCTCTTTCAGCTCGTCCATCAGGGCTTCGTCAATAGCCAGACGTCCGGCCGTGTCGACGACCAGATAGTCGAATCCGCGACGCAGGGCCTCCTGCCTGGCCCTGGCTGCCAGGGCTGGCGGGGCCTCGCCCGCGGCGGCCTCGATCACTTCAACGCCGATGGATTCGCCCAAAACTTTAAGCTGGCTGACGGCACCCGGACGGCTGAGATCCGCGGCGCAGAGCAGGACCCGGCGCCCGTCTTTGGACAAACGGCGCGCCAGCTTGGCCGTGGTGGTGGTCTTGCCCGTGCCCTGCAGGCCCGCCATCAGGATGACCGTGGGCGGCAGGCTGGCAAAGGCCAGGGCCGTCTTTCCCTGGCCGCCCATCAGCTCCACCAGTTCGTCGTGCACCACTTTCACCAGCACCTGGGCCGGAGACAGGCTCCTCGCCACCTCGATGCCGGGGGCCTTGGCCCTGACTTTGTCCAGGAAGTCCTTCACCACGCTGAAATGGACGTCCGCTTCGAGCAAGGCCAGGCGCACAGACTTGAGCGCGTCCTCGATATTGGATTCGCTCAAAGCGGCCTGGCCGGACAGCTTTTTGAAAACGCCCTGAAGTTTTTCGGTCAGCGATTCGAACATCAGCCCCTCAAAGACCGGATGGCCTGGCGGTAATTTTTCTTGTGAAAGACGGCCGTGCCCGCCACCAGCACATCCGCGCCCGCGGCAATGGCCTGGGGCGCGGTCTCGGTGGTGATGCCGCCGTCCACTTCGATCAAAAAGTCCAGCCCACGCTGGGCGCGCAGGCGTTTCAACTCGGCCATCTTAGACAGCATGGGCCGCATGAACTTTTGGCTTCCAAAGCCGGGTTCCACGCTCATGACCAGCACAAAATCCAGGCGCTCGAGCAAGCCCTTCAGACGCGAGACCGGGGTGGCAGGTTTCAGGGCCACGCCTTTTTTGACCTTCAAAGCCGAAAGGCATTTGAGCACCGTGGCCGGCTTTTCCTTGCATTCCAGGTGCCAGCTCAGGCTGTCAGCCCCGGCCTTGGCGAATTCTTTCGCGTAGCGGGTGGGCTGCTCGATCATCAAATGCACGTCCAGGGGCTTGCGCGTATGGGGACGCAGGGCACCCAGCAGGGCAGGGCCGAAGGTGAGATTGGGCACAAAATGCCCGTCCATCACGTCCAAGTGCAGCCAGTCGGCGCCAGCTTTATCCGCGGCGCGGACCTCTTCACCCAAATTCGAGAAATCCGCCGCTAGGATGGACGGGGCGATAAGAACGCTCACGGCAACTCCCTTTCTTCCAGGTCCTGGCCCGACAAATTCACGACGTAGCTAGCTTTCCCCCGCACCCGCAATTCCACGGATATCTTTTCGCCGGGCCGAGCCATGGAGTTGTAGGCAGGCCGCTGGCCGGAGACGTCGGTCACCACGATCCGCACCCGCTTTTCAGCGCCGCCTCCGCCGTCAGGCATTTTGTATTCAATGCGGACCAGCCGGGCGGGCGCCGATGAAGAACCGCCGGTCGCCACCACCAGGTTCAGCTCCGAGCCTTCCTCGACCCTGGCACCCGGGCGCAGGCTTTGCGACAGCACCGATCCCGGGGGAGATTGCGGGGCGTCCTTTTCCGTGACCCCTCGCAAGATCAATCCCATTCTACGGGCCTTGTCGCGCGCGGCCTCGGCATCGCCGCGACGCAGGTCGGGCATGACCCAAGCCTGGCGTTCCCGGCCTAGAGAGACCAGCAAGGAGACCGCCGTGCCGCGGGGCAATTCGACCCCGGCCTCCGGCGACTGGGCCACCACCGTGTCCTTTTCCGAGTCGTCGTGGATGAAGTCCTGGACTCCCAGGACCAGGCCGTTCTGATCTAGAAGCAAGCCAGCCTGCCTTGAGGAGGTCAGGCCTTTTAATCCCGGCACCGCCACGCTCTTGGCGCCCTTGGAAAGCACCACCGATACGTTGCGCCCCCGCTTCACCGTGGTCCCGGCCTCGATGTCCTGTTCCACCACAGCCCCGGCCGGCTGGCCGCTGACAAAACGTTCGCTCTTCACGGCCATGTGCAGGCCAGCGGAACGCAGCGCCCGCTCGGCCGCGGTGCGGTTAAGGCCCTTCAGGTCCGGCATGACCGCCTTGCCGCCTTTGACGCTCAGGTTCAGCATCAGGTAAAAGACCAGCGCCCCCAGGCCTAGTGAGGACAGCAATAAGCGGATCCAGTAGCGCGATTCCCCTTTCAAGCCGCTTTTTCCCCGGCCTCGCGCCGCCTCAGCTGTCCGCAGGCGGCGTCGATGTCCCCGCCTTTTTCGGTGCGGATCATGGTGATGATGCCAGCGTGGCGCAGCACGTTCTGGAAAGAAGCGACCCGGGAGAATTCAGGGACCTTGAAGGGTTGCTCGGACACGGGGTTGTAAGGGATCAGGTTGACCTTGCACTCCACGCCCCGCACCAGGCGGGCCACTTTCACGGCGTCCAGGTCTGAATCGTTGACCCCGCCGAAAAGCGCCACCTCGAAGGTCAACTGCAAGCCGGTGGCCTTCTGATAGTCACGCGCGGCGCGCATCAATTCTTTCAAGGGATAGCGGCGGTTGATGGGCATGATGGACGAGCGCACCTCGTCGACCGCGGAATGCAGTGAGATGGCCAGCCTGACCTTGAGGCCCGAGGCCGTCAGCTGGTCGATCCCAGGCACCACGCCGCAGGTGCTGAGGGTGATGTGGCGGGGGCCCCATTGGCGTCCGGCCGGATCCAGCAGCACTTCGAGGGCTTCTTTCACGGCCTCCCAATTATGAAGCGGCTCGCCCATGCCCATGTAGACCAGGTTATGGACCGGCTGGCCGCATTCGCGTTCAATGGCGCTGATCTGGCCGACGATCTCGGCCGGGCTAAGGTTCCTGGCGAAGCCGGAATCTCCCGTGGCGCAAAAGCGGCAGCCCATGGCGCATCCCACCTGGGTGGAAATGCAAGCGGTGTTGCGGCCCTCGTGGGGCAGGAACACGGCCTCCACCAGTTCGGAATCTCGGCAGGCCAGCAAGAACTTGGTGGTGCCGTCGCGCTGGGAGACCTGCTTGCGGTGGACCTTCAGGATCCCTAATTCAAAGTTCTCAGCCAGGCTTTTGCGCAGCTCCGCCGAAAGGTTGCTCATGGACTCAAAATCCACGGCCCCTTTTTTATGCATCCACTCGAAGATCTGGCGGGCCCGGAAGGGCTTCTCGCCCAAACGCTCCATCAGCGCCTGAAGGTGCACCAGTGGAAGTCCAACAAGGTCTTGTTTGGTGGTTTGAATGTTCGCGTTCATAGCGCTTCCTCAGCCCGCAGAGTGGCCTGATCCAGTCCATCCTGCAATTTTTGTAACATCACCGCAGTCACTGCTTCCTCACGGCCCACCTGGATGGCGGAGCCCATACAAAACACGCCCCGGCTAAAAGGCAGGGGGATCAGGGAACGGTCCCAGCTTCGCAGACGGGCTTTGGAGCTGGAGGCGTAGCCCACGGGCACGATGGAATGCCCGCTCAGGCGGGCTAACTGCAGCACGCCTTCCTGGGCGCGACGCCGGGGTCCCCGGGGGCCGTCCACGGTCACGGCCACATGGTCGCCGTGTTTCAGATCCCGCAATAGGCCTAAAAGGCCCGACGCGCCGTCCCTGGAACTGGAGCCGCGCGCCGCTTCGGGATAGCCCAGTTTTAACATAGCCCTGGAGACCAGATCCCCGTCAAAACTGCGGCTGGCCAGTGCGTGGATAGGCAGGCCGCGATAATGACCGACCGTCGGGATGATGTATTCGTGCCAATAGGCGTAAATAAAGCGTCCTTTGGTTCCAGGATGGCTAGGACTTAAGCCCTCGGCGTTAAGCTCGCGAACTCGCCAGCTGGACGCCAGGGCGCCCAAGACCGCCGCCCCCATTCCCGGTAAAAGGGCCAGTTGTAAACGCTTCTTCAAGCCTAAACTCATAATCCGCCATTTTACCCCGCCTTGTCAGGGCTTTTGAATTGTTTTATTGTGATTATGAGTCGAATCCTTAGAGGCCCATCATGCCCGCACGACCCGACTGGACCTTGCAATATTCCACGGAAACGCCAAAGCATTTGGATTCCATGCCTTTTGCGAGCCTGGCCGACCTGGCCCGCCAGATGACCAAGCTCTATGGGCCAAAAACCGCCTTCACTCTCTGCCTTCCCAACGGCAGCGGAGCCAGCCTTAGCTACACCCAACTGGACCACTATTCAGACGCCTTCGCGGTATGGCTTCGCGAGGAAGCCGGCTTGGCTCCGGGTTCCCGGGTCGCCTTGCAGATGCCCAATTGCCTGGCCTATCCCGTGGCCGCCTTCGGGGTCTTCAAGGCCGGGATGGTGCTGGTGAACACCAACCCGCTTTACACCGCGCCCGAGATGGAGCACCAGTTCGCCGACAGCGGAGCCGAGGCGCTGGTGATCATCGACCTGTTCGCGGATAAGCTCGAGGGGATCCTTAAAAACACTAAGATCAAGAAAGTGGTCCTGGCCAGCCTCACCGATTTCATGCCGCCTTTTGAAAAAGCTCTGATCGGTTTTGTCCTGAAGTTTGTGAAACGCCAGGTCCCACGCTGCAAGGTGCCACATCTGGCATTCGTGGACACGCTGAAAGCCGACGGACAAAAAGCTCTAGCCTACGCTTCGAACATCGGCCTGGAGACCCTGGCCGCCCTGCAATACACCGGGGGCACCACCGGTGTCAGTAAAGGCGCCATGCTCAGCCACGGCAACTTGCTCTGGGATATGGAGCTTTCCTACCAATTCGCCCGCTCTAAAGTGACGCTTGGGAAAGAAGTGGTGCTGACCCCCTTGCCCCTTTACCACGTCTTCGCCTTCACCGTGAACTTGCTGGTCTTCTTCCGCTCCGGCGCGCAAAACGTCCTGATCCCCAGTCCTCGGCCGCCCAGCAACCTGAAGGCCGCCTTTAAAAAATACCCCATCACCTGGATGACCGGGGTGAACACCCTTTACAAGGCCCTGCTGCGGGAGACCTGGTTCGTTAAAAACCCACCCCGCTTTCTAAAAGACTGCGTGGCGGGCGGAGCGGCGCTGCACAGCGCCGTGGCGGAGCAGTGGAAACAGCTTTTTGGCGACCCGGTTTACGAGGGCTACGGGCTCTCCGAGGCCTCTCCGGTGCTCAGCTTCAACCCCTTGAGCGGCAATAACCGCATCGGCACTATCGGTGTGCCCCTTTCCAACACCGACATCAAGCTGGTGGACGAATCCGGCCAGGAGGTGGCCTTGGGCCAGGCTGGCGAGATCTGCGCCAAAGGCCCCCAGGTGATGCAGGGCTATTGGGGCCAGCCTGAGGAGACCGCCGAAGTTCTCAAAGGCGGCTGGCTGGCGACCGGGGATATCGGGGTGATGGACGCGGACGGCTTCATCAAGATCGTGGACCGCAAAAAAGACATGATCAATGTCAGCGGCCTGAAGGTCTTTCCCAACGAAGTGGAAGAATGCCTGAATGGGATGCCCGGGGTGCTCGAAGCGGCCGTGATCGGAGTGCCCTATGGCGAGACCGGCGAGGCGGTGCGCGCCTACCTGATCTGCAAGCCCGGCGCCACGGTCAGCATTGAAGAGGTTCGGGAGTTCTGCAAGACCCGCCTGGCCCACTACAAGATCCCCAAGCAACTACGCCTGCGGACCGAGCTGCCCAAGACTCCGGTCGGAAAAATATTAAGAAAAGTGCTGAAGGCGGAGGCTGCCGAGGAATCCTGACGAAGCGTTATTTTTTCTTTTTTGGGGGGGCGCAGCCCTCGCAGTCCCCCTCCCCTTTGAACTTGCCCCTCATCTTGCGGACCAAGGCCCAGGCCGCCAAGGCCACCAACACCAGGGCTGTGATCTCCTGCCAGCCCATCTTAGGCCCCCGCCGACATAAGCCGGAAAACGAGGCTGTAGGTACCCCAGGCGCCCAAATAGGCCAGCGTGGTCATGTAGCAGAAAGCGAAAGCGGCCCATTTCCAGCTGCCGCTTTCTTTAGCGATCACCACCAGGGTCGAGGCGCATTGGGCGCAAAGCGCGAAGAAGACCATCAAGGACAGGGCCACCGCTAGGTTAAAGAGCGGCCTGCCATCCGGCCAGACGGCATCCTTCAAATTCTGGCGCAGCCCCACGTCGTCGGTCTGGTCCTTGGAAAGGTTGAAGATGGTCCCCAAGGTGGCGACCACCACCTCGCGAGCCGGGAAGGAGGCCAGCGCCGCCATGGTGATGCGATAGTCCCAGCCCAGGGGCTTGAAAGCCGGCTCCAAGGTCTTGCCCATGCGGCCCAGGGCGCTTTGCGAAAGCTGCGTTGAGGCGTCAACAGGCGCCGAGGCCCTTGGAAAATAAGACAAGGCCCAGACCAGCACGGACACCAGCATGATGACGCTTCCCGCCCTGACCACAAAAGCCCGGCATTGCAAGTAGACTCTTTGCAGCACCGTACGGGTGTCGGGCCATTTGTAGGCCGGAAGTTCGATCAAGAACATAGGGGATACATTCTTCATCAGGGTCTTGCGTAGGACCAGGGCCACGGGGATGGCGGTGGCCGCGCCAAGCAGGTACATGCCGAGCAAGGCCACCCCCTGCATGTTGAAAATGCCGAAGACCCGCGTGGAGGGGACAAAGGCCGCGATCATCACCGTGAAAACCGGCAAGCGCGCCGAACAGGTCATCAGCGGGGCCACCAGCATGGTGACCAGGCGTTCACGGGCGTTGTCGATGCTGCGGGTGGACATGATGCCCGGCACGGCGCAGGCGAAGCTGGAGAGCATGGGGATGAAGGAGCGGCCGGAGAGGCCAAGCCTGGAGAACAGCTTGTCCATCAGGAAGGCGGTGCGCGCCATGTAACCGCAGTCTTCCAACAGCGAGATAAAGAAGAAAAGGGCCGCGATCTGCGGCAGAAAGATCAGCACCGCCCCGGCGCCCGCGATCACGCCGTCCTGAAGCAGGCTACGCAGGGTCCCCTGGGGCATGCCGGCCAGGAGCAAGTCGCCGGCGCCACGGACTCCCAGATCCAACCAGTCCATGACAGGCCGCGCCCAGCTGAAGATGCTCTGGAAGACCAGCGCCATCATGCCGAAAAAGATCAATAAACCCCAGAATTTATGGGTCACCAGGCGGTCGATGCGGTCCGAAAAGGTCTGCAAAGGGGTCTCGGGCCTTTCCAGGCAATCCACCAGCATGCGCCGGGCCCAGGAATAGCGTTCCCGTATGATATCGGGACTCGAAGCGACCCGGGGATCCTTGCAAAGCGGGGTGAAGGACGCTCCCTGGGTGTCGCGCAATCGCGCGCCCACGGCCTCGGAAAGCCCTTTCAACCCCTCGCGACGGTTGGCCCGGATGACGCAGACTGGGATCCCAAGATTCTTTGACAAGCGGACCGCGTCGACTTTCAATCCCTTGGCCGCGGCCGCGTCCACCATGTTGAGCGCCACCACCACGGGGATGCCCACTTCGATCAACTGGGACAAAAGGTAGAGATTCCGCTCTGGATTGCTGGCGTCGATGACCGCGATCACCGCATCGGGCCGGGGAAGGCCGGGGATCTCGCCCAGCAGCGTGGCCGCGACCACGGCTTCGTCCGGCGACTGGGCCGCGAGCGAGTAGGTGCCTGGAAGGTCCACCAGCTCCATCGCTCCATCCGGCAGGTCCGCGGACTTCCACTGGCCAGATTTCCATTCGACCGTCACGCCCGGATAATTCCCGGTGTGCTGCATCATCCCGGTCAGGGCATTGAAAAGCGTGGTCTTGCCGACATTGGGGTTGCCGACCAAAGCCACCGAGCTCATGGCTTGACCTCGATCAGCATGGCGTCGGCCTGGCGCAAGGAAAGATTGTAATCGGTCAGGCGCACTTCGATGGGATCGCCCAGCGGCGCGCGGCGCACCAGGGTGATGGCGCCGCCCTCAAAAAGGCCCATCTCGAGCAGGCGCTGCAAGCGGAGTCCTTCATGTTTCAAGGAGACGATCACGGCGGACTCGCCGGGTTTCAGTTCGTCAAGACGCATGGATTATTTTGAAAGGGTCAGCAGGAAGGATAAACGGTCACCGCTTCAGCGGCTTCTTTGCGCAGGCTTAGGCGCTGTTCCCCGACCCTGACCAGCATGGTGGTCCCAGTGGCCAGCACTTCGACTTGGGCTCCGGGGACAATGCCGATCTCCTGCAAACGGGTATCATGGCGATCCCGGTCCAGGACTTCTAAAACCGCCGCCGAAAAACCAGGACGGAGGTTGTCCAGGGTCTCGACTCCATTTTTTGTTTTCCAGGGGCTCATAGGCAACTTTGAAGTTGAAGTTCAATGTCAATATAAGCGCCCAGACGGATCCTGTCAAATGAATTAATACTGGAAAGTCTTGTTTAGTGGGATCTAGGAATCTGATTAAAAATACTAGGTTTACCAGCCCAATTTGCTTTTCAGAGCCGCTTCCAGAGTCTTGGCCCAGCGCTCATGCACCACGGCCTTAGGATGCCAGTCACAGCCGAATTCATGGTCCTCTGCATTCTCAAAGGTCACCAAAGTCACGTCCAAACCGCGAGCTTTGGTCCGTTGAAAGGCCTCCTGCACAGCCGTTTCCTGGACTTTACGGCCCCTTAAGTTCACCACGAACAAGGGGGTGCCTTTGCGGTCCTTCATGGCCTGGTCCACCAAGCCGTCAAAGCCGTGGTAAAACTCCTTGGGATCCGGATTCGGCTCGGTCGAGTAGTCGTTGCTCCCTAAAAATAAGATCACCGCATCCGGCTTGAACTTGGAACGGTCCCAGAGCGAGCCTGGGTTGCCCTGCAAGGTGCGGCCGTAGTAGAACGGCAGCGGGTCCTTGCTGCGCTTTTCCTTGTCCCCGTAATTGCGCACCACTCCGAAACCGGAGAGCGCCAGGACCTGGATCTCCGCGCTCAGTTCCGCTCCACAGAGCGCGGCGTAAGATCGCCCGCTGTTCTCAAAGGGCCTCAGTTCGGCGCAGACCTTAGCGGCCCCTGCGCAGCCATAGCCATTGGGGAGGGAATCGCCGATAAATTCCAGCCTCCGCTTAAGCGGCGCGGAAGGCTTTTCCAGCTTTCCATTTTTGTCCAGGCGCAAGCCGTAGAAGCGGGCGGGTCCAAAATTAGCGCCGGTTCGTTTGGCCAGCGTGAAGGCGTGGGCGCCGTTTTTCAGGCCGCTGAGCGACCAGACGCGGGGTCCCGTGGATTCAGGCAGCATCCAAAGCTTGATATTGGGGAGGTTCTTGTCGCGGGGCAGCGGGCCGATGATGGCTTTCAGCTCGCCGTCAATTCGTAGGTCAAGGTTGTTGTCGCCGGGATCCAGGACCAGTTGCAGCGCGTCCCCTGAAAAGCGGAGGCTGAACCCGGTCTGGGCCCAGTCAAAGACGGCCGCTTCCGGGGCGCTGAAGTCGATACGGCCGGCCCAGGCGATCCTAGGATCCCCGGGTGCAACCAGGGGACCCCAGGTTTCGGAGGAGAAGGCGTTCATGGAGACCAGAAAAAAGCCGGCTAGGAGGACTAGCGCGCGCATGGGATCACTTTTCAGGGGCGGCTTCAGCCCCGCTGTCTCCGCCATTGCCTTTGCCGGAATAGGGATCGGACTCTCCCCCGTCAAAACGGTGGTGTCCGACCGGCTTGTCGCTGAAAGGCGGAGGCGGTTCGGTGTTCGGGTTCTTCTTTTCGCAGGCGGCCTGCATCAAGAGCAGCAGGACCATCGCGGACAACGCGGCAAGACGGCGCATGGGCACTCCCGAGAGCCTATTAAGATGGCGGTATCCTAGCATAAAAGTAGCGGCTTGTCCTGCCGCCCGGTACTCGCTATGATGGCCCCATGCCAAACATCGCTTTAGCGCTGACCGGCGGCGGCGCCCGCGCGGCCTACCAGGCCGGAGTGGTCCGGGGGCTTGCCGAGCTCTGGCCCGAGAAAAAATCCCCTTTCAACATCATCACCGGCATCTCCGCCGGATCGATCAATGCCTGCTTATTAGCGCACTACAACGACGATTTCAAGGCCGGCAGCCTGAAGCTCTGGGATATCTGGAACAAGCTGGAGAGCAACCAGGTCATCCAGGCCGACAGCATGACCCAGCTGAAGCTGGCGTTGCAGTTGCTGCGCGACCTGGTGCTGGGCGGTTTTTTCAAGAGCCACGTCTCCAGCTCCCTGCTGAATAGCGCCCCCTTGCGAAAGCTGATCGACGACCACGTGGACTTCGACCGCATCCGGGCTCACATCAGCAGCGGCGACCTGAAGGCCTTCGGCGTCACCGCCACCAACTACCACAACGGCTGCGCCATCACTTTTTTCGAGGGCGCCGAGGGGCTCCACGAGTGGAGCCGCAGCAACCATTTGTCCGAGCGGGCGTCGATCGGCACCTCCCACATCATGGCGTCCGCCGCGATCCCGGTCTTCTTCCCTCCCATCCAGATCAACAACCGCTACTACGGGGACGGTTCGGTGCGTCTGCTCTCGCCGCTCAGCCCCTCCTTGCACCTGGGCGCGGACCGCATCGTGGCGGTTGGCATCCGGCAATCCAAGGAGCCCGAGCAATACCGGGAGATGGAGAGCCGCTCCCACGCCGACATCACCTTCGCCGACATCGCGGGCGTCTTCCTGAACGCCATCTTCCTCGACTCGCTGGAATCCGACTTGCAGCGCATGATCCGCATCAACCACACCTTGCTGCAGTTCGCGCCGGAAAAGCTGAGCGAGATGCCGGGCACCATGCGCGTGGTGCCGATCCAGGCCATACGGCCTTCGCGCGACCTGGGCACCATCGCCAGCGGCAACATCGAGCGCTTCCCTTTCTTATTACGCCACCTGCTGCGCGGCATCGGCGCCCGGCGTAGACGGGGCCAGGACGTGCTGTCCTACCTGGCCTTCGACGGCAGCTACTGCGGTAAGTTGCTGCGCATGGGCTACAAGGACGCCATGAAACGGCGCGACGAGCTGTTAAAATTCATGAAAGGCGAATAGCCCTCAGCGTTCCAGCCCCAGTTCCCATTCCTGAACCCTCTCCTGCCTCAGATCGAACGTCTTGTTCGTGCTCAATTCCTTGAAATACTCCGGCGGCACCGTTTCCGTATCCAAGTCCAGGCGATGGAATTCCGGCATCAGCCCGTTGAAGGCAAAGCGCCCTTCGTCGTCGGTCTGAGCCACGTCCCCGCCATCCAGGTGGATGTCGATATGCCGGACCCCGGGCTCCCCTGGGTCGCGCCGGTGATTGTGGTTGAGATCGTCGTAGACCACGCCGAAAAGAGCGGCTTTGATGGGTACTCCCTTGAAGCTGAAATCATAGCTGACGAACAGGTTTCCCGCGTATGTGGGGGCCGCGGCGCCCTCGGCCAAGCGGATGCCGTCCACGTTGATCTCGGGCCGCAGATTCCAGAGGCCCAACCTGATGTCCAAATTCAGCAGGGCGGACATGGTCTGGCCATAGGATCCGGCCAAGCCCTCGGGCGACATGCGATGCCCGACCTGAAGGCGCGCGCCCCAGCTTTCGTCCCAGGAACGGTAGTTCAAGCGGACGCTGTTGTTGATGAAATCAAAGAGCGCCGGATTGTTCACCAGGCCCATCCTGCCTCCCAGGGAGCTGCTGACGCCGAAGCTGGAGGATCCGCCCAGGGGAAGGTCCAGCTGTAGCTCACCGTGATAGTTGGTCACGTCTGGGTAGGCGGCCATGCGCCGGATCCCGGTCTTGGCGTAGCTGCTGCCGTGGGGCCCGTTCATGCGGCCAGAAAGGTCCAGCCCCTGGGAATTGACCAGGCCGTCCAACTCTTGTTCGGACCCGCTCAACTCGAATTGAAGCCCGGGCCGGGCCGACATCAGCAGTCCCAAGGTCTCGCCCAGGGACACCGAGCTAGCGGGGCCAGCGCTCAAGTGGCGCACATAACGCTGCACGCGGTAGTAGGGCTTGAAGGTCCGGTTGAGGGCCAGGGTGCTGCCCAGTCCCATCGATTCGACGCCATACTGGGCGCGGCTCTGCCCGGAAGCGTCGAATCCATCCCCTATCTTCTGGTAATAGGCGTTGCCGATCAGGATCCCCTGGGTGGAGCGCAGTTCCCCGCGATAGGCGCTGGCGGGAGCGGGGCTTTGCGCCTGCTCGCCCGCGCTCAAGGCGAAGGATCCCGATATCGACCGCCCTCGGGCGAAGCCTAGGTCCGCCTCCACGGCGGCCACCAGGCTGTTCGCCAAACCATCCACCAAGGAGGTCCGGCGCAGATACGCGGAATACTGGCCGGGTCCCGCCTGGAGCCCAAGATCCACGCCCATCACGTTGGCCTCCGGGCGGCCCGGGGTCACGCGGTCCGTGTTCCAGGAAGCCGGCGAATAATACGCGGACAAGGAGCGCGAAAGCGCCGCTCCGGAGAGCCTCACGCCGCGTCGCCGTCCCGAGGCCACGCTCAAACGCCCCATCGACCGCTGCACATCCCCCACGCGCAGGCTCCCCAAGTCATTACTGACCTGCAGCGCGCCATCCAAGCGGTTCTGTCCAAGATAGTGATTCAACTGGGCGTCCAAACCGACCGAGTAGTCGCCGATGTTGCCCATCAAGGCCAGCGTGGATAGGTTGATGTCCTGGACTCCGGTGTAGGGATTCCAGTAGGACTGATCCGTGAAGCTCCCGGCGAATTCCACGGCTTGGGGGAATTGGCCGTCAGGATTCAGGTCCTGGTTGTCATCGCTCTGCTGGCCTTTATTGCCGTAAAGGCCGTAGCCCCAGTAGGGTTCTTTTAAGGGGAGCGACGCGGCTCCTTCTTTGGACACGAATTTTTCGGTGATCGTGCTCTTACGGATCACATGGCGCTGGGTCGTTTCGTCAAAGCGGACCAGGACGTCGAACACAAAGGGCATGGACTCCAGCGGCAGCCAGAGCTCGGAGGCGATGAGCACTGGCGCGGGATCCAGGTTGGGATAGGCCCGGGTGGCACAGAGGATGCCGTTGTTGCCAGCGGCCAGGGTGATCTCGCAGTCCGGCATCTCGATGCTCAGCTTACGGCCCTTGGCGGATCGCTTGGACTTCAGCTTCAACATCTCGGCCACCTGCTTGACCATCACCCAGGATCTCTTATCCCTTTCGATCGTGCGCAGGGCCTTGCCCTTGCCAAAACGCGCCGTCCCCTTCTTTTCGGGGATCTCGACTGGGACTGCCTTGGGGGCTGTCTCTTCGATCTCACGCGAGACGCTAGCTGTGGGTTCCTTCTCAGTCCCCCGGGCGGCCTCCTCATCCGTGACCGTGACCACGGACCTGGGCCGCAGATGGAGCGGGTTTTTGGTGATGACAAAGCGCTTCGAATTCTTCTGATACTTGACCAGCACATCCAAGAACAGTGGCAGCGAATCCAGCGGCAGCCAGAGGTCGTTGTCCTTGAAGACGGGCGCCTCATCCAGATCCGGGAAGCTTCCTTTGACGCAGTCGATCACTTTGCTGCCCTCGGTCAAGGTCACCTCGCAGTCGGGCAGCTCGATGGACAGCGTATGGCCACGGACGTGGTTGCGCAGCTCCAGCAGTTCCGCGACCTGGCGCACCCGGACCCAGACTTTGTCGCCCCGGGTCTCCGAGTCGATGGCGCCGCCCTTTCCAAGCGGGACGACCAGGGGTTTTTCTTCCGCTCTTTGGGGCTCCACGGTCGGGACCCGGTCCGGAATGCCGGACAAAGCCGCCGCCCCTTCGCGCGCCTGGGCGGGGAGGATGCTGAAGCTTCCCTTCTCGTCATAGCGGATCACGATGTCCAGGAACAGTGGGAGCGCATCCAAAGGCAGCCAAAGCTCGGAATCCTTGAAGATCGGCGCGGTGCTGAGCGGCGGATAGGCGCCCTTGGCGCATTCGATGGCCTGGCTGCCCGCGGTCAAAACGATGCTGCAATAAGGCAGATAAAGGATCAGGGAACGGTTGCGCTTTTCCGACTTGATCTTCAGCAGGTCCGCGACCTGGCGCACCTTGACCCAGGTCTGGCCATCCCGCTTCTCGGAATCCAAACGCCGGGTGTCGAGCCGCTTCCGATTGTCAGGTAGCCGGGTGGGCCTGGCTGTCGGCTCCGGCGTTTCCACCACGGTAGGCGCTTCGGTCGGCACCAAGGTCGGCTTTTCGGTAGGCGGCGGAGTCAGGTCGATCGTGGGCAAGGCCAGCAGCGGCCGGGGCTTGAGATGAATCGGGCTTTTCTTGATGGCAAAGCGCTGCTGATCCTCCTGATAGCTGACCACCACATCTAGAAAATACGGGACGGATTCCAGAGGCACGTAGAGCTCGGAATTGATCAAGGCCGCCGGGGCCAGCAACTTCGGATAGATGCCGTTGGGAGATGAAACGCTGTCATCCCCCGCTTTCAAGGTGACAGGGCCATCCTGCAGATCGATGACCAGGGTCTTTTTAGTCCGTTTTGTCTTTAGTCCCAGCTTTTCAGCGATCTGCTTGGCGTCCACCCAGGTCTTTCCATCGCGGGATTCAAAACGCAAGGCCCCAGATCTTTTGAGACCTTTTAGGTCCGCCTGCGGGGTAGGTCGAGAAGTCGGTTCTTGGGTGGGTTGGATCGTCGGCTTCTCTGTCGGCACCGGAGTCGCTTTTTGGGTGGGCAATAGGGTCGGTATTTCGGTTGGAAGCGGGGTAGCTAAACTGATAAGCGGCCTGGGTTTCAGATGGATAGGGCTTTTCTTAATAGAGAAGCGGTCCTGGCCTTCCTGATAGCTGACCACCACGTCCAGAAAATAAGGCACCGAATCCAACGGCACGTAGAGCTCGGAATTCACCAAGGCTACCGGAGCAAGCAACCTGGGATAAATGCCGTTGGGCGACGAAACATGATCGTCTCCTACTTTAAGCGTGACGGGTCCATCTGGAAGCTCGATGACCAGAGTCTTTCTAGTCCGTTTCGTTTTCAATCCCAGCTTTTCCGCGATCTGCTTCACATCCACCCAGGTCTTGCCATCGCGGAACTCCGAACCCAAGGCTTTCGCTTGCTTCACGACCTGAGCAGTTGCTTCTACGACGGGTCCTGGGGTGGGTTCCGGAGTCGGCTTTTCAGTAGGCCGTGGCGTGGGTTCTTTCGTGGGCACCAAAGTCGGTTCTTCCGTGGGTTCTAGCGTGGGTTCTTCGGTCGCCTCGGCCCTGCGCGGCTTGGGTTTTAGATGAATAGGGCTTCTCTTGATAGAAAAGCGGCCCTGGCCTTCCTGGTAATTGACCACCACGTCCAGAAAATAGGGGACCGAATCCAGCGGCACGTAGATCTCGGAATCCACCAGCACGGGCGCGGCCAGCAATTTCGGATAAACGCCCGCGGGGGATGCGATGTTCTCGTCCCCCACTTTCAAGGTAACAGGGCCATCGACAAGCTCGATGACCAGGCTCTTTTTACTTCGTTTCGTTTTAAGGCCAAGCTTTTCCGCGATCTGCTTCACA
>JAZKAF010000020.1:0-18532 GCA_040389285.1 candidate division FCPU426 bacterium | reverse complement strand
TGCCGCACGGGATAGATGTCCGTGATCACGGATTCCTTCAGCTCGCGCACGCCAGCCAGGTTCTCGCGGAACAGGGAAGCGGGGGGAAGGGAGGCGGGATCCAGCGCCGGCCGGCTCTGCGCCAGGATCGTGCCGTCCGGCGAGATCACCAGCGCGGCGTCCAGCAGATCGTCGGCGGCGGCCACCAGGCTGAGCTGGGCTTCGATGGAACTCAGGTCCAACTGCTCCACAGCCGGCGATTTCGCCAGGATCTGCAGGGCCAGAAAACTTTGCGAAATGCCCTGGTCCGCCCGGCTGGCCAGGGACTGGGCCAGGGCCAGCTGCGCGGCCTGGGCCTGCACGCGCAAAGACTGGTAGGAGCGCCAGACCAGGTATCCACCCAGAGTGCCGGCGATCAGCGTGGCGGAAAGGACGGCCAGGAGCGTGAGTTTGGTGACCAGACTTAAGGGGCGCATCCAAAGATTTTGCTGGATGGAGGGACATGGTGGCAACCGGAATGATTTCTTCAAAAAAGTACTTGCCCTGCCTGCTTACTGTATGGTAGTATCCAAACAGTCAAACACAACGCGTGAAAAGGCCATGCTCCCTATCCAACTCAACCCCAGCTTAGGCATCCCCATCTACCGGCAGATCATGGACGCGATCCGCGGCCTGATCGCCTCCGGAACCCTGAAGCCCGGGGACAAGCTGCCCTCCCTGCGCGAGCTGGCCTCGCAATTGCGCATCAATCCCAGCTCGGCCGTGAAGGCCTATTCCGAGCTGCAGCACGCCGGGGTCATCAGCCTGGACCAGGGGCGGGGGACCTTTGTCAGCCAAAAGCCTGGCCTGGCGCTGCAAAGCAGGCAGAACATCCTGGAAAACGACCTGAGGGCCCTGCTCTTAAAGGCCCAGAGCCTGGGCTTCGACGCCAGGGAAATCGCGCGGGCCATGCAGAGCGTGGAAAAAACGCTCAAAGGCGGCCGCCGTAACAAGCCGCCAAAGGAGTAGGCATGGACGCCCTGAAGATCAAAGGCTTGGAAAAAAAGCTGGAGGGGAAGGCGATCTTGAGCGGACTGAACTTAAGCCTTAGCGAAGGCTCGGTGTACGGCTTGCTCGGCCTGAATGGCGCCGGAAAAACGACCCTCATCAAAACCCTGGCGGGCCTTTACACGGCCGACTCGGGCGAGATCCAGCTGCTTGGCGATAAGGCAGACGCGGGCAGCCTGGCCTTGAAACAAAAGCTTGGTTATGTCGCGGAGATCGATCTGCTGCCTGCCTGGGCCAGCATCAGCGATCTCTGTCATCTAGAGCGATCCCTCAGGCCGGGGTCCTGGGCCCAGGACGACCTCGACGACTGGATGAAAAAACAAAAGCTAGATCCCGAGCGCAAGGCCGCATCCCTTTCCAAAGGCCAGCGCAAACGCCTGGAGCTGGAACTGCTGCTGGCCGCGAAGCCCCGCCTCTTGTTGCTGGATGAACCGCTGTCCGGATTGGATCCGGTGTCGAGGCTGGATTTCATGGAACGCCTGATCGGCTATGTCGCGGACAGATCCGCCACGGTCCTGATGTCTTCCCATATCCTGGGGGACCTTGAGCGGCTTTGCGACCGCATCGGCATCCTGCAGGATGGCCAGATCGTTCTAGAACTTGGCATGGAAGAGTTAAAGGAAAAAGCCGTGCTCGTTTCGTGGACTGGCAAGGGTGAGGCCAAAGCTCCGAGTTCGACCGGAAAGATCCTGGCAAGCGTGCAGGACAGCGGCGGAGGCCAGCATTGGGTGGTCTTGAAAAAAACCAGCGCGACTGCCAAGGCTCCCGCCAGTTATAGAATGCGCCAGGAAAGCCTGGAAGAAATGGGCGCGCATTTGCTCAGGGGACTTGAATCAAGGGAGGCACGCCATGTTTAAGGCCCTGCTCATCTGGGAGCAGCAAAGAGCGCGCCAGCGCCCTAATTTCTTTCCCCTGACGCTGGTGATGTTACTGCCCCTGTTCTTTCCCACAGGATTCTGGTTCTGCAGCCCCTGGATCATGGTCTTATACGCGCTGTCCCTCACCATCGGCTACCGAGTCATCCGCTCCCGCAGCCAGGATGCCGAAGACGCCCTGGAGGCGCACTATCTCTTGTCCAGGCCGATACGCCGGCGGGATTGGATACTGGCCCGGCTGGCATTTGCCCTTATCATCGCCCTGTGTTTCTGGAGCTTGCTGATCCCCTATTCCCAATTCATCCGCGGCTTGATCCACGATTGGTTCGCCGATTATTTTGGTAAGAATATCGATCCTCCCAGCACCTTGGACAGCTTCTACGCCACCGGCACGCCGGGCTGGTGGTGGGGCTGGGCCCTCTCCCTGATCTTCTGCCTGATAGGATCTGTCCTGGCCCTGCTCAAGCAGTTGCAGGACAGGAAAGCCAAGCGCCGTCTGCAGACCTTGGCGATCTGGAGCCCTCTTCTGCTGTCCATGCTCACGCTCAGCTCGATCTGGCTCAAACATTACGGCAGCCGCCAGGAACCGCCCTTTGCCGTAGGAAACGTGTTCCTAGATCTGGATCAACCCTGGATGCTACTGACCCTCAGCCTAGGCCTGCTTGCCCTGTACCTTTTCCTCTGCGTCCGACGTTTGAAACGCTGGGACCAGGGCGCCTGACCGGATCGCTTCAAATTTTTTTGGGAGAACCGATGAAAGGGATCCGAAAATTGATCGTCGTCTGCCTGGTCATCCTTCCAATGGCCAGCCACGGCCAGGATTCTGCCGCACCCACGCCCGAGCCGACCGGAGAAACCAAGGCAGGCATGACCCTTGCCATTAAACCCGGCGAAAATTCTTTTTTCACCAACATGATGCTGAACATGGCCGAAAAAAAGATGCCAGCCCTCACCCAATACCTGCGTGGCATGCTGATGTCGAAAAAAGAGGGCCTGGAACTGCGCGAAAAACTTAAAAAAGAGCCGGAAGACCTGAAATTAAGACTGAAATTCGCCGGATACCGGAAAATGCAAACCCGATACGGAACCCAGGCCGATCTTGAGAGCGACGAGAACCTTCTCTGGATCATCCAGTTCCATCCTGAGGCCCAACTTACCTCGTTGTGGGGAGAGATGCACCCCTCGTCCGCTGAAGCGGCGGACCAAGCGGAAAAACTTTGGGCCGGGCATTTTAAGGACCAGCCAAAAGCCGAGATCCTTTGCAGTGGGTCGGGTTATTACATGCTCAACGATCCCGCGAAAAGCCAGGAGCTGCTCAAAAAAGCCGAACAGCTCGACCCTAAAAACGACAACGTAAAAACAGCGCGGGCGATCTTCAATGCCCAGATCAAGAACAAGCATATGTTTGATGAGAACGGCAACCTGATCCCTTACGCATGGCAGGGCAAGCCCGCCCAAATTCTGGAAGCGGATCTTGGCCCAAGCACCTTGTCCAAGGCGCCTGTCATCCATCTGGGACCCGAAACGGCGAGCAAAGTGGTGCTTGGCAAGGTCAAGGATGCGGCCGCGCTTTCAGGGGATCTAGTCCTGGTCATGGACAAGAAAAGCCTGCATGTCCACGCTGAAGTCCATCAGGACCACCCGCCCGTCAATAAACAGGAGAGCAACCAGCTCTGGGACGGCGACGCCGTGGAGGTCTGGATCTCGGGCAAGCCGGAAAAGGGAAGCACGCACCGTTTTCAGCCTGCGGCCGAGGACTACTACTTTGTCCTGGCTCCCACTTCGAAATCTGGGAAGCCTGCCTTCCATTGCGAGCGTGCTGGGGAAGCCGGCGTGGTGCTGACTTCAGCCAGCACTCCCTGGGGCTACACCTTGGACGCCAGCATCCCCCTGGATAATTTCAAGAATCACTCCTGGACTCCGGGCAAGCGCTACCGCTTCGACTGCGCCCTTAACAAAGCCGGTAAAAAAGGTGTGCGGGACACGAAACTGTTCTGGAATAGTGAATCCGACGAAGCCTGGAGCTCCCCTGACCTTTGGGGCCAGATGGAGATAAGTCATTGAAGTAGGCAGCAAGCCGGTGCTATCTTTGTCCATGCGCTTGAAATGGTTCTATCGCGGCGATCTGGACGGGTTTTTCGGCCTCTTCGCCGATAATTTGCTGCAGTTGATGCTGATCAGCGTGCTCTGCGTGGGCGTGGCAGGATTGCCCGCGGCCTTTGTGGCCGGGCGGATCTTGCCGGGCGCGGCGCTGTCCATCCTGGCCGGGAACGCCTATTACGCATGGTCGGCGCGGCGCCTTGCGGCATCCCAGGGCCGCGACGACGTCACAGCCCTGCCCTACGGCATCAACACGGTCAGCCTTTTCGCCTTCGTCTTTCTGATCATGGGCCCGGTCTATCGCGAGACCAAAGATCCCATGCTGGCCTGGAAAGCCGGGCTCTTCGCCTGCTTGGGCAGCGCCCTGATCGAGATCGTGGGCGCCTTCGTGGGCGGCTGGCTGCGGCGCCATACCCCGCGCGCCGCGCTCTTGAGCGCGCTGGCGGGTATCGCCCTGGCCTTTATCAGCATGAGCTTCGTGTTCCAGATCTTCGCTTCGCCCGCGCTGGCCCTGCTTCCCGCCTTTTTCATCCTCTTCGTCTACGCCTCACGCCTGCGCTTGCCTTGGGGACTTCCCGGCGGATTCGCGGCCATGCTGCTGGGAACCGCGCTGGCCTGGGGTTTGAAGTGGGCCGGGCATCCGCTCTTTCATCCTGATCCCAACCCCGCGACGCTTGGCCTGAATCTGCCCAGCGAGAGCGTCAGCGACCTTTGGGATTTCCTAAAAAATCACGATGGCTGGCGCTACGCCTCGGTCATCCTGCCCATGGGCCTTTTCAATGTGGTCGGCTCTTTGCAAAATTTGGAAAGCGCCGAGGCCGCGGGTGACCGCTTTGACACACGCTCCTCCCTGATGGCCAACGGCATTGGCGGGCTGGCCGCCGCGCTATTGGGCTCGCCCTTTCCCACCACCATCTACATCGGCCATCCTGGATGGAAAGCCATGGGCGCGCGCTGGGGCTACTCCTGGCTGAACGGGGTGGTCATCACCCTGCTCTGCCTCACCGGCGGCGTCACCCTGGTGCTGCAAGTCATCCCCATCGAGGCCATGATCGGCATCCTGCTCTGGATCGGCATGGTCATCGCGGCCCAGGCCTTCCACGATGTACCCCGCCATCATTACCTGGCCGTGGTGCTGGGCTTTATCCCGGCCATGGCGGGCTGGGCCCTGCTTTTGGTCGACACCTCGCTGCGCGCGGCTGGTAGCAGCCTTTTCCTTTCCGTGGACAAGTTCGGGCCGGACCTTTTTGTGCGCGGCATCCTGGCGTTGAACCAAGGCTTTATCATCAGTTCGATGGTCTTCGCGGCCATGCTGGTGCACGTCATCGAGCGCCAATTCTTGCGCGCCGCGCTCTGGTGCCTGGCCGCCGCGGCTCTTTCCTGGCTGGGCGTCATCCACGCCTATACCCTCAGCGATCTGGGCGTGGAATCCCGTTTAGGCTTCGGCATGGCTCCCGCCTTTGCCGCGGCGTATCTGGCTTGTGCGGGCCTGCTACTGGGTTTTTATTATTGGGATAAGACAGGCGTTAAAACGCCGCGGGACTGATATAGCTAAGATCATAAGGCAGGAATTGGTAATTAGAAAAGCTGGTAAAACATCATCTCAAGCAATTGAGTCAAAACTATAATTAGGCTGCAGGCGGATTCTTAGTCTGAACCCGTGATGGAAGAGCCTTTAAAATACCAACGCCGTTTTGATTTTCGATAATTTTAAATACCGATGAATTACTTAAGGCGAACATAAAACAATGGTGAATGGTTAGAACCAAATCTTGAAAATCTCCATCCTCTAATATTTGTTCGTCCTCAATACTTTTTATTTTTAGGCCCATTTCCAAACATTCCTCAGAATGTATATGCCTGTCATGTCCTTTGTTGCCAAGAAAATCTGTTAATCGCGCAACAATTTTTTTTGCCTTTTCAGACTTTTGAGGATCGCTGTCAAACATGTTACTCTCAAGTTGCATCCTGACAAATTCACTTGAACGATCAATCGCATTCTGACATTGGCCAAGAAATGTAGGGTTATACTTTCCAATAATTGATTGCCACATACTTATTGTGCTCGGGTCTTTTTTTACTTCATCACATGCCCTCTTAAATTCCTCAATCACACCATAAGCCGGGATATCTCTCAAATGCGGATCTATAGGACCTAAGTTGGAATGTTTTGCCATAAATATTTCTTTGCAGGAGCAAGCTATCATTGTTCCCGCTGACATAGCTATTTGCGGGACAATAGCTCTTATGTCTGTTCCGAACATTTTGTGTAAGTAGTCAACTAGTGATTGTGTGGCGGACACATTTCCGCCTGGAGTGTGCAAAAATAAATCTAAGCCCTTAGAACGATCCAATTTGTGAATCGTCACCATAAAACCGTTTTTATCCTCATCCGTTATCGAAGAATTTATTTCTGGCTTAGATAGAAATCCGGAATAATAAACAATAATATTTCGGCCGGTTAATTTATGGAGAGCATTAAGATATTTTACTGTTATTGATTTTAGAGCTTCATTTTGGCCATTTTGAAGTTCTCTGGACTTTGCCTGAATTTCCTGAAAAACTTCATGCCAATTTGGCATTTTTTCCCCTAAAAAACCAATGCTTCACTACCAAAGTCATAGGACGTCACAGAAAAAACGGGCTTAAAAGGGCTTGGCTGTTCTAAAGATTGATTTTCCTGCATAACCACAAACACGGTATCGATTGGGCTTCCAAAGATAGAAATATACTGTTTCTCCATTTCTGTTTGCTCTTCTTTTTTTTCCAAAATACTCTTGGCCTCCTGTTTCATAAAATAACCTCCAGCAGTTAATTTATGAGTTCATCATTAATCGAGAGTTCAAGCTCGATCAATCTGACCCACGACAAATACACCGAAGTAAAAATCAGCGTCTGTCGGTATATTTCAATTGCGGAAGTATAGCATGTATTTATTTCGATTTTTAGTTTTTCAAAAAAAATCAACAAAAATGGCCTATTTATCCATATGACGAAACGACTGTGAAATAAGTGTTGATAATACCGGGGTGATCACCAACTCAAACGAAACCACAAAAACGTTAAGGCATCCTATATTCACGATTAATAGTCTTCTTTAGGTCGTCCAATTCCTCAGCCACCCGCCCCGCATCCCAGCCTAGTTCTTTGCCCATCACGGCCGCGACTTTTTCAACGCCGGGGTGGTCAGGAGCCAGCTCAAGGCCTAAGAAGGTGCGGCGTAGGTAAAAATCGTCCAAATGCCGGGCTTTTTCATGTCGTGCGGCGTAGGCCACCTGCGCCAGGATGGCCGGAGAGCCGGGAGCAATAGGTTGGGCCAAGGCTGGATCTTCATGCGTGAGCGCGATGACAGCCGAGGCTAGCTTGCCGTAAATGGATTGCAGATAGTCCGGCGCTTCGATGCGAACGGCTCCAGGTAGCGAGCGTTTAGCCGTCGAAAGCGGCAACAGGCGCTTCTTCAATAGGCGCGCGGCTTGGTCCACCACGCGCTCGCTCATGGCGCGGTAGGTGGTGAATTTGCCGCCGCTCAAGGTGAGCAGGCCCTCGCTTTCCAAGATCTGCGCCTCGCGAGATATTTTTGAATTGCCGCGCGAGTCTTTCGCGGGCGCGGACAGGGGACGGACACCGGCGTACGTGGCCTTGATGTCCGCCTTGCTCAAATTCGATCCCGGCAAAATGCGGCGGGCTTCGGTAAGCAGATACTCGATGTCTTGGGCCTCCGCGCGCACGTGGTCCAGGTCCCCGTGAAAATCCGTGTCCGTGGTGCCGATCATGCTGCAGGCTTCGCCTGCGAAGTCGCAAGGGATGATGAAGAGGATGCGAGCGTCCGCGCGGGCTGGCACCAGGATGGCGCGGCCTTGGGTCAGGTTGCGGGTGATCAAATGCACGCCCTTGGTTGCCTTGATCACGGGCGAGGCTGGCCGCCGACCCAACTGGGCCAGCACCGCGTCGGCCCAGGGTCCACCCGCGTTGATCATCAGCGAAGCCGTGACTGGCGCCTCCTCTCCCGACTCCAGGTCCCGCACGCGAACGCGCACGTCGCCTTGGGTGAGCTTCTCGACCGAAGCCAAAGCCGCGTAGTTCAGGCAGCGCGCTCCCAAAGCCTCGGCGTCCAGGATCGTCTCGAGCACCAGGCGGGCGTCGTTCATCTGGCAGTCCCAGTAAAGGCCCGCGCCAAGCAGGCCTTCCGAAGCCAATCCGGGCTCCATAGTCCTGGCTTCTTCAGCGCCAAAACTCTGGTGAAGCGCGATCAAAGAGCGGCCGGCCAGCAGGTCGTAAAGCCATAACCCGGCCTTCACTTTCCAGGGCGGGCGCAGGTCGCCGCGGTAAAAAGGCAACAAAAAGGGGAGCGGATGAACCAAATGGGGGGCCAGCACGTCTTTAAGCAGGGCCCGCTCGCGCAGGGATTCCCGCACCAGGGAAAATTCAGCGCTTTCAAGGTAGCGCAGGCCGCCGTGGGCCAGCTTGGTGGAGCGGCTGGAAGCGCCGAAAGCGAAATCGTTTTTCTCGATGAGCAGGACTTTCAGGCCCCGCAGCGCCGCGTCCCGGGCCACGCCCGCGCCGTTGATGCCGCCACCCAGCACCAGCAGATCGAAATGCCCAGAAGATAAAGCGCGAAGATTTGAGCCCAGCATCGTGGTCATGATGATTTATAATAAGCTTTCACGCGAAGCCCCTCAAGGACGACCCTTTATGCCTGTGAAGCCGAATCTCAACGCTTTTTTGCTCTGCGACCAGGTCCTCAGAGACCAGCATGGCCGCTGCTCGCTGATCGGGGTCTTCCAGCACCTGCGCTGCCCCGGCTTTCCCCTGCCGCCCAGGAATTTTTCGGTCTTCCTCAGCTTGACCGAGGTGGTGGTCCCCAGCACCTTGCTGCTGACCTTCAAAGAAAGCTCGCGCAACGCCATGATCCAGGAGATCAAGATGGAATGCACCCAGGCCGTGCCGCCTGACCAGCCCTACGAGATCAACGCCGACTTCGGCAACGTGGTCTTTGAACGCGAAGGCGACTACGACTTCGAACTGAGGGCCGACGGCCAACTGCTCTCCATCCGCACCCTGAAAGTGACCAGACAAGGAAAAGAGGGTCTTCATGGAGCTTAAAAAAATTCTGCGCGCCTTAAGCCTCGGGCTCCTGATGCTGTCCCCCTGCGCCCAGGCTTCGACGCTCAGCAACCGCCGCGCCCAGGACAACCTGATGCTGCCTAAGGACAAGGCCAAAGGCGTTGACCGGGAAGCCCTAAGGCAGGAGCTCACCACCACCATGGATTCGGTCGAGGCGCTGGCCACGGACACCAAGAACGCGGCCAAAGCCGACTTGGATGAGATCTGGCTCTCGGCCAAGCGCGACTTTCGCCTGAAGTCCGGCGTGGTCAGCGCGGTCCGCGACTCGCTGGAAGACCTGCAAAAAGCACTGGATGCCGAAGGCCAGGCCGGGGAAGCTGAGGCCAAAAAACTGAACGCTGAAGCCGCCAAAGCGCGTGAGCGCGCCGAATTTTTCCGTGACCGAGCCCGCAGCGACCTGAAATCCATCCACAAGAACGCCAAACAGGTGTTCCTGCGCGACCTGCGCAATTGGCTGATCGTCGCGGATGGGGATCTTCGTCGGGCCCTTGAATCCAGGTCCAAGCCCACGCCAGAGCCCGCTGCGCAAAAAAAACCTGTCGAGCCATAGCCATCAACGCTCCTGGCCTCGAGTCCCGCATCAAGTCCTTAGCCCTTGGCGTCGGCTTCGACCTCTGCGGCATCGCCTCTTTGGAGTCGCCGCCTCCAGCCCTGAAAAACCTGGAGGCCTGGCTGGCCAAAGGCCACGCCGGCGACATGGCCTGGCTGGAGCGGCAAAAAGAAAAACGCCTCGACCCCACCCTGGTCCTGCCCGGGGCCAAGTCCGTGATCAGCGTAGGCCTGGTCTATAACACGGACCGGCCCTATTCCACAGAAACTTCCCAGCCCTGGGTCTCGCGCTACGCCTGGGGCGACGACTATCACGGCGTGATGAAGGAAAAATTAAGCGAGCTGGAAGCCCTGCTAAAAAAAGAACTTCCTTCGCCCTTTAACATGCGCTCCTACAGCGACACCGGACCGGTGTCGGAAAAAGCCTGGGCCGCCGCGTCCGGCATCGGCTGGATCGGCAAGAACAGCAACCTGATCAACCCCAAGCTAGGAAGCTGGTTCTTTCTGGGCGAGATCCTGACGGATCTGGACCTGGCGCCGGACCAGCCCGCCGAAGACCTTTGCGGCAGCTGCGACCGCTGCATCAAGGCCTGCCCCACCCAGGCTTTCAGCGCTGACTACGAGCTCGACGCGCGGCGCTGCATCAGCTACCTGACCATCGAAAAGCGCGGCGCGATCCCGGAAGAATTCCACGAGGCCATCGGCCTGAACCTTTACGGCTGCGACATCTGCCAGGACGTCTGCCCCTGGAACCACTGGAAGCTCACGGGCCAGCACGCCGCCTTCGCCCCACGCCCCGAGAACTGGGATCCGGACGTCGAGAAGCTGAAGAATATTTCTGACGAAGAATTCGCCCGCGTGTATCATGGCTCCGCCATCAAGCGCAGCAAGGCCGAAGGCATGCGCCGCAACGCGGCCATCGTCTCCAAGAACCTGAACAGGACCTGATCCATGGAGATCTCTTTCAACGAAAACGGCATCTACCTGCCCGAGATCAAGCTCTGGCTGGACGCCCATAAGCCCATGCCCGGCGAGGCGGGTTTTGTCAGCCACGGCCACGCCGACCACGCCAAGTGGCACGGCCTGACCCTGGCCAGCGGCCCTACCTTGCGTTTCATGCGCGCCCGCCAGACTTTGGGGACCCCGGACGAGACCCGCGCCTGCGCCTTTGAGACCCGCTTCCGCCATGAAGGCGCCATGCTCACCTTATTACCGGCCGGGCATATCGCCGGATCAGCCCAGCTGCTGGTGGAATACAAGAAGGAGCGCCTGATCTATTCCGGCGACTTCAAGCTGCGCCCGGACCCGGCCTGCGAAGCGCCGGTGATCGAAGAAGCCGGACAGCTGATCATGGAGACCACCTTCGGCACGCCGGACTACCTTTTTCCGCCGGCCTCGCAGACCCAGGCCAAGATCGCCGACTTCTGCAAAAAAGCCATCCGCACCGGCCAGATCCCCTGCCTGCTCGCTTACTCGCTGGGAAAGGCGCAGGAGCTGATGATGGCCTTGAAGCCCTGGGGTTTTGAATTTTTGGTGCATCCCTCCATCGCTGATATGTGCGAGATCTACAAAAGCCTGGGCTACCCCCTGCCCGCCTACCATGCAGCCGGCAACCAGTCTCCGGATGGACGCGTGCTGATCTGGCCGCCGCAAGGCCGCAATCACAGCATGTTCCTGGGTTGGAAAGACCGGGTGCGCACGGCTTTCATCTCCGGCTGGGCCGTGGATGAGAGCGCGAAATTTAAATATGGCGTGGACGAGGCCTTTCCCATATCCGACCACGCCGATTTCAGCGAACTGCTAGCCTATGTCTGGCAGGTGAACCCCAGCGAGATCTACACGCACCACGGATTCGCCGCGGAATTCGCCTCGAACTTGCGCGTCAGTGGACGCGACGCCAAGGCCCTGGGCCAGATCGAGCAACTGGAACTTATCTGAATCGGAGCTGATCCATGCGCCGTCTGCGATTAGGGATCATCGGCACCGGCATCGCCGCCACCGACCTGCACCTGCCCCAGCTGAAAAAACTGTCGGACAAGATCGAGATCGTGGCCGTGGCCAACCGCCGCTTGTCCAAGGCTGTTGCCTTCGCGAAAAAAGCCGGCGTGAAGAAGGTGTGCAAGAACGGCGAGGAGTTGCTGGCGATGGAGCAAGTCGAGGCGGTGCTGCTCTCCCTGCCCATTGACCTGAACGCGGCCTGGGTGCTCAAGTCGCTGGCCGCCGGAAAGCACGTGGTCTGCGAAAAACCCCTGGCCGCCAACAGCGCGGAAGGCCGCCGCCTGGTGGCCAGCGCCGCAAAATATAAAAAGACCTGGCTGGTGGCTGAGAATTATTTTTTCGCGCCGCACATCAAAAAGGCCAGGGAATGGGCGCTGAGCAACAGGATCGGCGAGCTGCGCTTACTGGAAGTCAGCCAGTTGAACTGGATGGAAGCCTCCAACAAATATTACAAGACCCCCTGGCGCCAAAACCCCCGTTTTAGCGGCGGTTTCGTGACCGACGCGGGCGTGCATCTGGCCGACATCGCCCGCGAGATCTTAGGAATGCCCCTGGCTGTGAAAGCCATGACCGCCCGCTTCAATCCCATCTTGCGTCCTATCGACAGCGCGGTGGCCGTGCTGCGCTTCAAAAAAGGCGTGCTCGGCCTCTGGCGCTCCTGCTTTTCAGCCCCGCCAGGGGCCGCCAGGCCTTCGCCCATCGTGTTGCGCGGATCCAAAGGCACGATCGAGATCGGTGACGGCTGGTCCCTTTTGACGCCGCTCAAGGGCAAGCCCCTGCGCTGCGTGTCGAAGGAAAACGGTTTCTACCATGAATTTTCGCACTTCGCCGACGTGATCGTCCGCGGCCATAAGCTGGCTTTCACGCCTCGGCAAGCCCTGGACGACCTGGTCTTCATGGAAAAATTGCTGCGCGCATAAAAAAAGGGCGGCCCAGCGGCCGCCCTTTTTCGATCTTAACTGAACTTTAAATTTATTTGCGCTTTTCGCGCTCGGCCTGGTTCTTCTCAGCCTCTTCCTTGTCCATGCTGATCTTCAGCTCCACCCTGCGGTTTGCGGCGCGTCCCTCCACGGTCTTGTTATCCGCCACCGGCTTGTCCAAGCCGAATCCCGTCGACGAAAGGATGCCGCGCGCGGGCACGCCCTTGCCCAGCAAGAACGCCTTCACCCTGTCGGCCCGGTTCTGGGACAAAACCAGGTTGGCGCTGGCCTTGCCAGTGCTATCGGTATGCCCCTCGATCATGATCCGGTTCTCAGGATACTTGGCCAGCACTCCGGACAGCTTCGAGAGCAGGGCCTCTCCTTCCGGCTTCAACGTGGCCTTGCCTGAGTCGAATTTCAGGGTTTCGCCCGAAAGATTGACCACCAGGTTGCCGGCCGCGTCGCGCTCGGTGCGAATGCCCGCCTTGCGCAGATCCTCTTCCTGCTTGTCCATCACCACGCCGGTCACGCCGCCGATGGCCAGGCCCGTGGCCGCCCCGATCATGGCGCCTTTTTTCCAGTCACCCCGGGCGGCGCCCCAGGCCGCGCCCACCGCCGCGCCAGCCACCGTGCCGATGCCCGCGCCCTTCGCGGTCTTGTCGCCGTCACCCACCGTGGCGCAACCGTTTTGCAGCAGCGAGACGACAAAAATCAGCAGGATCGCTCCCCATGCTGTTTTTTTCATGAAAACCTCCATAAACAAGCGGTTTTTAATATGGCGGAGAGAGAGGGATTCGAACCCTCGATACCTTTTGGGGTATACACACTTTCCAGGCGTGCGCCTTCAGCCGCTCGGCCATCTCTCCAAAATTTTGAGCTCCCCAATATGCCACCCATGCCTTTCATAAGTCAATCCCGGCCACTTAAGACGTTGACCGGGCTACTGCACGGTGATAAATTTAGGGAAATTTTTTCACTCGTTGGACCGCTGTCTTATTTTCACAAGCGTAGGAGCCTGCATTTATGTTCAAGCGCCCCTTGATGTTCCGCTCATTTCTAGCGCTCGCCTCCGTCGCATTCAGCTCTCCCCTCGTCGCCCGCATCATCTATGACAAGCCAGTCCATATTCTGACCAGCGACCGCGACTTTCTGGACTCCACCTATATCGACCGTGGACGGATCGACGGTGTAAAAGTTGGGGATAAGTTCGACGTGAGCGGCAAGGGCGGGAAAAAAACCCAGGTCGTGGTCACCAGCGTCTTTGACCGCATGGCCGCGGTGAAGATCGTGGACTCCACGCTTCTTAAAGACGGCCAGACTGCCACTTTCAGCGAACGCTCCATGCTCCACCCGCTGCAAAAACCGCAGCGTTTGAAGGCTCCCCGGGAAGCAAACGTCAGCACGGGTGCGCCTGCGGCGGCCACGACAACTGCGCCTGCGGCTGCCCCAATCGCAGCGCCTGCGGCGGCTGCCCCGGCTGCCCCTGCTCCTGGAATGCCCGAAGTTCCCGCGGCTCCTGACGCTGGCGGCCTGCCCCCTGCTCCTGGTGAATTGCCGGTCCCTGGCGCCGAAACCGGCCTTCCTCCAGCTCCTGGCGAACTGCCTGCGGCTCCGGGTGCTCCGGCTCCTGATGCTGGCCTGCCGCCCGCTCCCGGTGAACTGCCTGCGGCTCCGGGTGCACCCGCTCCTGATGCTGGCCTTCCTCCAGCTCCTGATGCTGGCCTGCCGCCGGCTCCGGGTGAACTGCCTGCGGCTCCGGGCGCACCTGCTCCGGATGCTGGCCTTCCCCCGGCTCCCGATGCTGGCCTACCGCCCGCTCCTGACGCGGGGGCCCCGCCCGCTGGCGATCCCGGAGTTCCCCCGCCGCCGCCTTTTTGATTCATGGCAACAAAAGCCCGGTGGCATCTAGCCCGGGCTTTTTGCGTTTTAGGACCCGCCGCACTCATGCATAAAAGATCATTTCTTCTTCTATTTTTCGCCGTCCTGCTGCTCGGCGCCCAGCCCCTGGTCGCTGAGCCCAGCGCCACCCAATACGTGGGATGGGGCAGCCAGATGCTGGCCAAAAAAAATTACGCGGACGCGAAAAAATATTTCAACGCCGCGGTCAAGGCGGATGGAAAGAACGCGGCCGCTTACAAAGGCCTGGGATTTTCCATGATCGGCCTGGGCGACAAGCCCGCGGCGATGCCTTACCTGAAATACTCGGTGCGCTTGAATCCCACGGACCAGCAACTGCGGAGCTATCTGACCGCGCAAGGCGTCAGCCTTCCTCCTGCTCCCACGCCCGCTGCGACGCCTGTTGCCTCGGTGGCCAATAACGCCACGACGCCAGATAGCTCGGCTCCAAAATCCTCGGTCAACCCCTGGGTCTTAGGGGGAACCATCGGCACCGCGGCCCTGTTGATGCTCTTTATCATCTGACCGGACCAAAGCACTCATGATCCGGATCCTCCCCCTCGTTTCCCTCTTATCCCTGCAGCCCCTACTCGGCTATGCTGCGGTCCCAGCCGCGCCCCCGGCTGCGCCCTCGCCGTCTTTACTGCGAGCTTCCGATGATTTTAGCCGCGTGGCCGAGACCGTGAACCCCTCCGTGGTCAACATCGCCAGCACCCAGACCGTGCGCGAGCGCATCTCCCAATTTCCCTTTGACCTCTACGACGACCCTTTTGGCGGCCAGGGCAGGGAAGTGCGCAGGCAGAGCCTGGGCTCGGGCGTGATCCTCGACGCCGCAGGGCAGATCCTGACCAACTGGCACGTGGTCAACGGAGCGGACGAGATCAGCGTGCGCCTGGACAACGGCGAGGTCTATCCCGCCAAGGTGCTGGGCGGCGACGAGGGCGTGGACTTGGCCGTGCTGAAGATCAACCCCAAGCAGCCGCTGAGGCCAGCCCGCCTGGGTGATTCGGACAAAGTGAAAGTCGGCGACTGGGCCATCGCCATCGGCAACCCCTTTGGCTTCGACCACTCCCTGACCGTGGGCGTCATCTCGGCCAAGGAACGCGGCAACGTGCTGGGCGCCTCGGACAAGGTCCATTACCAGAACTTCCTGCAGACCGACGCCTCGATCAACCAGGGCAATTCGGGCGGACCGCTCTGCAACATCCGCGGCGAGATCATCGGCATCAACACCGCCATCTCCACGCCCAACCAGGGCAGCATTGGCATCGGCTTCGCCATCCCCATCAACATGGTCAAGCGCTCCATCCCGGACCTGGTCCACGCCGGAAGGGTGGTGCCGCCGCACCTGGGCTTCTACACCCAGGACATCGACGCGCGCCTGGCCGCGGCCCTCAAGCTGTCCAGCATGCAGGGCGTGCTGATCACCGACGTCGCGGCCGGCGCGGGCGCGGACAAAGCCGGGCTGAAGCGCGGCGACATCGTCACCGGGATCAACGGCAAGAACACCGACAACAGCGCCGAGCTGAAGACGCGGCTCTACGAAGCCAGGCCGGGCGAGCCCTTGCTGCTGTCAGTATTGCGCAACAACGCCTCGCTGACCTTGCGCATCGAGCCTTCGCAGCTGCAGGCCGTGCCTGAGAACGTGTGGCATGGGATCGAAGTGGAGGAGAACGGCGAGGAAAAGGCCCGGGCCATGGGCCTGGCCACGGCGCAGGGGCTGGTGGTGAAAAAGGTGGCTAAAAATTCGAGCGCGGGCCAGATCGGCATCGCGCCCGGGGACCTGCTGATGGTCATCAACAAACAGCGGCTGAATTCGATGGCGGATTGGAAAAAATTGTCCCGTCAGGTGGACGAGAGCGAAGAGGCCGCCGTGCTCATCGTGCGCGGCCGCGCCTCGGCCTTCATCGTGCTGCCGGGCGAAAAATAGAAGGCTTTATCGAATAGGGATCAAACGACGAGCAAGAGCACAAAGACCCCGCCCATGATGACCAAGCCCACCGGAAACCCAAAACGCGCCCATTCCTTTGATTTGATGCCCAATTTGCCGGCCGAGATGATGTTAGGGATGTTGCCCGGGATCAGCATGCCCCCCGATATCAAAAGGCCCAGCAGCAGGTCCCGGATATGGGCCGCGTCCATCATCGGCGAGATCTCAGCTGCGGTCAGGGTGGCGTTGTCCAAGATCGCCGAGATCATGTTGATCCAATACAGCAATAACGGCGAGGCCGTCACCAGGTAGCGGTCGACCACCGGCCGGAAGCCGTGGCCCAAAAAGACCAGGGCCATCACGAAAAGGTAGATCTTCCCGGCGCGCTTGAACACGTCTTTCATGCCTTCAGGCCTATCCTCGCTCAGGGTGTTCGCACTCTCGTTATCCTCGCCCTTCAACAATCCAGCCCAGATCCCCAGTCCCAGCACCAAGGGCAGGATCCAAGCTCCCAGCATCCTGGCCAAGAACCAGAAGTCCGCGTGGTGGGGCTCACCGCGCAGCGTGGCCACGGCCAGGGTGGCCAGCGGCTCGCCCAGCGGCGTCAGCACCGCGCCCAGGCCGATGGAAAAGCAGGCGAGGACCACCACCTTCACCTCGACCGAACGCGGCAGCTTCAGCGCGGTCATCACCTCGGCCAGCACCAGGGCCGCGATGATGGCGGTGATCACGCTGGAAAGCAGGCCCAGCCCCGCCACCACCAGCATGAGGACAACACGGTGCCCGAAGCGCCGCACCCCAGCTTGTATCCATCCGTGAATGCGTTCGCGCACCGAACGGAACGCCAGGCCCGCCAGCAGCACCGCGACGCTGATCATCAGCGGCTCGCGCAACGCCTCGATCAAAAGCTCATGGCTCCAAAGCCCGGAGATGCTCACCGCGATCGTGCCCATCACAAAGAAAAAGATCTCCAGCTCCTCTTCCACGTACTTCACGGAAAAAGGAAGGATCAGCACCATCAGCATCACGCCGGCCAGGGCCAGCTCGATCAATCTCTCGTTCATGGTCTTCCTTTGTTTGGGGCTGAGCAGTCGATGACCCGCGATTCGGTCACGATCCAGCGCAGCGCCACGTCATGGGCTTGTTGCGGCAGATTGTCCGAAATCTGGATGTCAAAAGCAAGACCTACCGAGACCAGGCCCGCGCCGTCCCCGCCCAGAAAGCGGTCGTAGTATCCGCCGCCCCAACCCAGGCGATGGCCCAGGACATCGAAGACCATGCCCGGCACCAGCACTACGCTTTTGTTTGTGAGATCCGTGACGCGGCTGTCCGGCTTGGGTTGCGCGATCCCAAAAGGGCCGGGTTCCAATTTTAAGTCCGAGTCGAGATCGTGGAAGACCAAACGCTTGGTCGTCGTGTCGCTGCGGGGAACGCTGACGCCCAAACCTAAGTCCCGGGCCATCGAACGCAAAGGGACGGTGTCGACCTCGGAGCCGGTCGACACATAAAAAAGCGCCTGCGAAGCCGACTTAAAAGCCGCCAAAGCGGCCAGCCGTTTGCCGATCTCTAGGGTCTTGCGAGCGCGTTCCTGGGAGTTTATCGCATCCCGAAGACCCTTATATTTAAGCCTTAATTCTGGCGCATTCATAAGAGGTTCCTAAAGCAGCAGATAGCATAATTTAATTGATTTTAAAGGCTTTTTCAATTCACTTGAAAAACCCGAATCCAGCTCTTTGGCTGGATTCGAGGACACTTTTTGTGTCACTTGTTACATCTTTGTAAGTTCCGAGATTGTCATCCGGCTGATTTCTGTAAAAACCCTTATAAATTAGGGACTCGGCTTTTCGAGAACTTGGCACGCTCTTTGCATTAACAGAGGTACCACACAGGAGTTGCCATGCAAGAAAACGCCTTATTGTCCAAGTCGCCCGAAAGCGTCGCCCTCTCTGCCGCGCGCAGCCGGGAACTGAGCTTGTTGCATCGCATCAGCGAAGTGCTAGGCTATGACCTAAGCTTGTCAGAGCTTCTGCGCTTCGTGGTCGGTGTCACAGCCGACTTAATGGAGAGCAAGATCGTCTCGGTGCTGCTCTATGACGAGGAATCGCGCAGCCTGT
>JAZKAF010000019.1:0-15682 GCA_040389285.1 candidate division FCPU426 bacterium | reverse complement strand
TCGTCGGTGAGTCCGGTTCGGGAAAATCCATGACCGCGCTGGCGTTGATGGGACTTTTACCGCGGGGCGCTGCCATCACCCAAGGCAGCCTGGTTTTTCGGGGCCAGGAACTGCGCGGTCTTTCCGGGGATGCCTACCGCCGGTTGCGGGGCAGCCAGATCTCGATGGTGTTCCAGGAACCCGCAACTTGCCTGAATCCTGTCCAGCGGGTCGAGGATCAAGTGGCCGAGGTGTTGAGCCTCCATCAGGGCTTGGACCGGGATCATGCGCGTGACGCCGCCCGGGACTGGCTGGACAAGGTCGGCATTCCTGAGGCTGCGGCCCGTGGCCGCCAGTACCCGCATCAATGGTCGGGCGGTATGCGTCAACGAGCCATGATCGCGATGGCGTTGGCCTGCCATCCCAGGCTTTTGATCGCTGACGAGCCCACCACGGCCTTGGACGTCACGGTGCAGGCGCAGATCTTGGACTTGTTGAAAACCATGGCCGATGAATTGAAGGTGGCCTTGATCCTGATCAGCCATGATTTGGGTGTCATCCAGGCCGTCACCGAGCACGTGGCGGTCATGAAGGACGGCCGGATCGTCGAGCAAGGCCCCAAGGATAAGGTTTTGGGGGCTCCGGAAAACCCTTATACACGTTCACTTTTGAACTCTTACTCGCACTGGGCGGGCCGATAAGATGCCGCTGCTTACCGCGGAAAACATAGTCAAGGAGTTCTCGGTCCCCAAGCTGGACGCCTGGTTCGGTCAAGCGCGGCTGAGGGCCGTGGACGGCGTGAGCCTTAGCCTCGAGCCGGGCCACACGCTGGGCATTGTAGGAGAGTCGGGGTCCGGAAAGTCGACCTTGGCGCGATGCCTGGTGGCCCTTGAAGAGCCCAGCCAGGGCCGGGTGCTTTTTGACGGACAGGATCTTTCCAAATTGGGATCGCGCAAGTTGCGTGCGGAGCGGGCTAAATTCCAGATGGTCTTCCAGGACCCTCTCGCGTCCCTGAATCCCCGGCACCGGGTTTGGCAGATCGTGAGCGAACCGCTGGTGATCCACAAGGGGCTGAAGAAGGAAGCCGCGATGGAAGAGGCGGGCGCCTTGATGTCGCAGGTGGGCTTGGAACCCGGAATGTTATTACGCTATCCGCATGAGTTTTCCGGGGGGCAGCGCCAGCGCATCATGATCGCCCGGGCTATCGCCACTCGGCCCCGTCTGCTGGTGGCCGATGAACCCGTGAGTTCGCTCGATATCACGGTGCAGGCCCAGATCTTAGACCTCCTTTTGAAGCTGAAAAATGAGCTTGGCATGGCTATGGTCTTCATCTCTCACGACCTTCGGGTGGTCGAGCGTTTGAGCGACAGTTTGGCGGTCATGAAAGACGGCAAGATCGTCGAACAGGGGCCGGCCGCGTCGATCTATCGCGCCCCGGTCCACGCCTACACACAAACCCTTCTCAAAGCTGCGCTGCCGCTACCTAAGGCGTTGCGGGGCCTGAGCAGCAAAGGAGTGGTATGAGCTCCCCGAGAAAAAAACTGGTCGTGCTGGACGGCATGGCCTATGCGTATCGATCGTTCTACGCCATCGGTGAAATGAGCAATTCAAAGGGCGTTCCCACCAATGCCATCTACGGGTTCGTGAACGCCCTTCGCCGCGCTGAAAAGACGTTCCATCCGGACTACGCGGTGGTCGCGTTCGATTCACCGGGCGGCACTTTCCGCGACGAGATGCTGGGCGATTACAAGGGCCACCGTGACGCCCCCCCTGAGGATCTGATCCGGCAGTTTCCCCTCATTGAAGAGATCGTCCCTCTTATGGGATGGCATTTGTTGAAGTTGGCCCGCTACGAGGCCGACGACATCATGGCCACCCTGGCTACATGGGGAGAAAAGAAGGGCCTAGACGTCGTTTTAATGAGCTCGGACAAGGATCTTTTGCAGTTGGTCGGAGAAAAAGTCCATGTGTACCGGGAAAATCCGATGGGGGGCTCGCTTTACGGCGCCAAGGAGGTTGTCGCGCGCTATGGCGTCCCACCCGATAGGATCACGGATCTGCTGGGCCTGATGGGCGATGCCGCCGACAACATCCCGGGTGTGCCCGGGATCGGCGAGAAAACTGCGGCCAAGCTGTTGGGGGAGTACGGCAGCCTTGAAAAGGTGCTGAAGGCGGCCCCCAAGATCACCCAGGCGAAGCTATCCAGCAACCTGATCGAATTCGCGGAACAGGCCCGTCTGAGCCATAAGCTTGCCAAACTGGAAATGGCGGTTCCTTTAAAACATGACTTTAATTCCTTGGAAAAAGGGGAGCCAGTCCCGGCTTTGGTTGAAAAATTCCATGAATATGAATTTCGGGCCCTGGCTAAGGACTACGGCGCCAAGGTAGGCGCTCCGCCTCCTCAAGCGACCGTCAAGACGGAGACCACCAAGGGAGTCCACGCTAAAAAGACCGCGTTGGCTGTCGTGGACCTCAAGAAGTCGGCGATCGCCGCTGCGCTCAAGGATTTGGATCCTAAGAAATTGACGGGGATCCATGTCCTTGTCGGCGAAAATATTTCTGTCGCTCTGGCCCAGGGAGCCAAGGCCGTGGTGGCTTCGGTTTCGGGCTGGAAGCAGGTCTCTGAATTGCTGGGGAAATTAGATCGTCCCATATTTTTTGAGAGCAAGGCGACCCAGTGTGGACTGATCAAAGACGGTCAGGCGACGCTGGAGGGAGTGCTCGACATCAGCGTGGCCATGTATCTGGTGCAGTCATCGCGCCCACCCAGGGACCTTAACGAGGCGGGCAGCGCTTTGGGCCTGAAACTGCCGGATCTGCCGCAGGCTGGCCAGGACCTTTTCGAGCCTCCTGCCGAGGACCTTGCCAGCTTCGCGCGCGCCGCGGTGGAAGTGGGACAAGCCCTGCAAGCCCGCCTCAAGACGGACGATTTGGAGAGCCTTTATTGGGAACTGGAAAGCCCTTTGATCCCAGTCTTGGCGCGCATGGAAGTGGCTGGCATCCGGTTGGACGTCGAGGTCCTTCATGAGTTGGAGAGGGAATCCCAGCGTCTGATGAAAAAGCTGGAGACCAAGGCCATCAAGTTGGCGGGAAGGGAATTCAACATCAACTCTCCCGGCCAGCTCGCCAAGGTGCTGTTCGAAGACCTTGGACTTCCTTCGCAAAAGAAGACCAAGTCCGGTTTTTCGACCGACAACGAAGTCCTCGAAAAGTTGGCGCCCCTCCACGAATTGCCTTCTGTGGCGCTTGAATATCGCACCCTGGCCAAGCTTTCCGGGACCTATCTGCAAGCCCTGCCGCGTCTGGTGGATCCCAAGGACCATCGTCTGCATAGCACATGGAACCAGAACGTCGCGGCTACCGGCCGGCTTTCGTCCACGGACCCGAATCTGCAGAACATCCCTATCCGCACGGGGCTCGGGGCGACGATCCGCAAGGCTTTTGTTCCGGATAAGAAAGGCGACCTGATCCTTTCCGCGGACTATTCGCAGATCGAACTAAGGATCCTGGCGCACTATTGCCAGGATGCTGTCCTGCTCAAAGCCTTCAAAGACGGTTTGGACATCCATACCCAGACGGCTTCAACGATCTTCGGGGTCAGACCCGAAAAGGTGGATGCCGAGATGCGCCGCAAAGCCAAGGTCATCAATTTTGGAGTGCTCTATGGCATGGGACCTTTTCGGATCTCAAGGGAATTCCATGTCTCGATGGGGGAGGCGAAGGATTTCATCGCGCAATATTTTGCGGGCTTTCCCAAAGTGGCCGCTTTTCTGGAGCAATGCAAGGAAGATACCAGAAAACTCGGTTATGGAAGCACCCTGATGGGACGCCGTCGTTATATCCCCGAGATCAACAGCGCCAACCGGGTCTTAAGGGAGTCCGGTGAGCGTACCGCCATGAACCTGCCCATCCAAGGCAGCGCGGCGGACCTGATCAAGAAGGCCATGCTGGATGTCGATCAGATGCTGCAGAAGAAAAAAGCGCGGAGCCGGATGTTGCTGCAGGTCCATGATGAATTGGTCTTTGAGATGGCTGCGGAAGAAAAATCCTGGCTGCCAGGCCAGGTGGTCCATCTGATGGAAAATGCGATGAAGCTGAAGGCGCCTCTGAAGGTGGAATGCGGTCAAGGCAAGACCTGGTTCGAGGCTAAGGCGTGATCACGGGCCTCCCGAAAGTGGTGGTGTTGACCGGACCGAGCGGCGCGGGGAAGAGCTCGGTCGCTGCGCTGCTGAAGAAGAAAGGCTATCGCTTGATCGAGGGGGATCGGATTGCGAGGGCCCTTTATGCTCCGAATAGGCCTGCCGCCGTCCGCCTAAGAAAAGCTTTTGGGAATTCCTATTTTGACGGGCGCGGCAGGCTGGACCGGAAGCGCTTCGGCGCCCTATTCTTTGGCGATGTCGCGGCCCGACGCACGGCCAACGCGATCCTTTACCCTCTTTTTATCAGCGAACTTCGACGTCGTTTGAAAATGGCCAAGGGCAAGGTATGCCTGGATATGGCGGTCTACTTTGACGCCGGAGCCCCTGATTTTGGGGCCAGGGTGATCCTGGTCACGGCCCCGTTCCGCGTCCGAAGAGCCAGGTTGATCGCGCGTGGGGTGGCCCCTGCCCGGGCTTCAGCACAGGCCAAATCCCTTGTTTTTGGCCCTAAAGAGCGCCGTTTGAGCGATGGGATCATCCACAACCGGGGTTCGCGGGCCGGCCTGGAAGGCTTGACAAGACGGGCGCTGTTGGATAAATTCTAGGGGTCGGTTCGAAACAGCCGGTCAGAAACCTGCCTGAATTCAAAAACATCCCAAACAAACACGTCAGGCAACTTTTTCCATTCTGAAACCTTTTCACGCCGCCTTATCACTTTCAACCATCTAGGGGAAATCCGCCTTGAACATTGACGATCTGAAGGGAAAGACCATCTCCGAATTGAATGGCGTCGCCCAGGAACTCGGTATCGCTGGCATCTCGAATCTCCGCAAACAGGAGCTGATCTTCAGCATCCTGGAGGCCCAGGCCCAGCGGGACGGCAATATCTTTTCAAAGGGCGTGTTGGAGATCCTTCCGGACGGATTCGGGTTCCTGCGCTCCCCGGATTACAATTATCTGCCCGGGCCCGATGACATCTACGTCTCCCCTTCGCAGATCCGCCGTTTTGACATGAAGACCGGCGACACCGTTTCCGGACAGGTGCGCAGCCCCAAGGAAGGGGAGCGCTACTTCGCCCTTCTTAAGGTCGACGCGATCAACGATGAGAGCCCTGAGAAGACCAAAGATAAGATCCTTTTCGAGAATCTGAAACCCCTTTATCCCTACCAGCGTCTGAAGATGGAGACTCGCAGTGACGAGTTGGCCATGCGGGTGGTGGATCTGGTGACTCCTATCGGCAAAGGGCAGCGCGGCCTGATCGTGGCCCCTCCCCGAACCGGAAAAACGGTGCTGATGCAGAAGATCGCGAATTCCATCACCACCAACCACCCGGAAGTGGTGCTGATCATCCTGCTGATCGACGAACGGCCTGAAGAAGTGACCGACATGGAGCGCAATGTGAAGGCCGAGGTGGTCTCCTCAACCTTTGACGAGCCTGCCGAGCGGCATGTGCAGGTCTCTGAGATGGTCATCGAAAAAGCCAAGCGCTTGGTGGAGCATAAAAAGGACGTCGTGATCCTCTTGGACTCGATCACCCGATTGGGACGGGCCTACAACACCGTGCAGCCCGCGTCTGGAAAGATCCTTTCAGGCGGTATCGACGCCAACGCCCTGCAGCGTCCCAAGCGCTTTTTCGGGACCGCCCGTTCCATCGAAGAAGGCGGTTCGCTGACCATCCTTGCCACCGCCTTGGTCGAGACCGGCAGCCGCATGGATGAGGTGATCTTCGAGGAATTCAAGGGCACCGGTAACCTGGAGATCATCCTCGACCGCCGTTTGAGCGACAAGCGCACCTACCCGGCGATCGACATCTCCCGCTCTGGAACCCGTAAGGAAGAGCTGCTGATGGCCCCCGAAGAACTGCAAAGAGTGTGGATTTTACGCAAGATACTGAATAGCATGAACTCGGTGGATTCCATGGAGTTTCTGCTGGACAAACTTGGAAAAACCAAAAATAATAAAGCTTTTCTTGAAGCTATGTCATCGACCAAGGAGTTTTGAAAGATGAAAACGGCCATCCATCCAAAATACGAGCTGACCAAGGTCACCTGTTCTTGCGGGAACACCTTTGAGACGCGTTCCACCATCGGCGAGATCAAGCTCGAGATCTGCTCGAATTGCCATCCCTTTTACACGGGAACGCAGCGATTGATCGACACCGCGGGCCGTGTCGATAAATTCCGCAAGCGTTACGCGAAACAGGTAAAGTAGCGTCCCTTCAAGCCCTTCTGCTCCACGCGGCTTGCGTGGGGCAGAAGGGCTTTTTTATTTATGGGGCATTTTAGCGTCGAAAAATTTCTCGGGTGACTTGAGCCTTATGCTGGACCGTCTGGAATCATTGGAAAACAGGTATAACACCCTCAACCGGGAACTCATGGATCCGGTCGTGCAGGGACAGAACCAGCTTTTTCAGGAAAAGGCCAAGGCCGCTTCCGAATTGGAAGAAGTGGTGCGCCTCTTCCACGAATACAAAGCCCTTTTGTCCCACATGAAGCAGGCCGAAGAGCTCCTGGGCTCGGAAAAAGACCCTGAGCTCGTGGCGATGGCCTCGGCGGAAAAGGATTCGCTTGGGGCCCGTAAAACCGCCATCGAAGCGGAACTCCAGGCCGCCTTGTTGCCCAAGGATCCCAATGACCTGCGCAACGTCTTCTTGGAAGTCCGGGCTGGCACGGGCGGGGAAGAGGCCGCGCTCTTCGCCGGCACCCTGGTGAAGATGTACACGCGTTTCGCCGAGTCCCGAGGCTGGGCGGTGGAGGCGGAATCCATCAGTCCTTCGGACACGGGCGGCATCAAAGAGGCGATCTTGCTGGTCAAGGGCCGCGGCGCCTACCGCATCTTCAAGCACGAAGCCGGGGTGCACCGGGTACAACGGGTCCCCGCCACCGAGGCCAGCGGACGCATCCATACCTCGACCGCCACCCTGATCGTCATGCCGGAATTGGAGGAGAAGGAATCCCGCATCGATGACAAGGATCTGAAGTGGGAAGTTTTTTGTTCTTCGGGCGCCGGCGGCCAGAGCGTGAACACCACTTATTCCGCGGTGCGCGTGACCCATCTGCCCACCGGGGTGGTGGTCTCCATGCAGGATGAGCGCAAGCAGCTCAAGAACAAGGAAAAGGCCCTGAAGGTGCTGGCCGCCAGGGTCAAGCAGATCGAAAAGGAGCGCAGCGAGGCCGAACTGGGCGCGGAGCGCAAAGGCCAGGTCAAAAGCGGCGATAGGAGCGAGAAGATCCGCACCTACAATTTTCCGCAGAGCCGGGTCACGGATCATCGTGTCGGGCTTTCGGTGTACAATTTGGAGGCTGTGCTCAACGGCGATCTTGACGCCTTTGTCGACAAACTTCTGGAAGAAGAACAAAAGGCCAAGTTGGAGGCGCTGGCGCCGGTATGAGCGACGCCCCGAAGGCCTGGACCGTCCTGGACCTGATCCGTTGGACCTCAGGGTTTTTGAAGGGCAAAGGGATCGAAAACGGCCGACGGGAAGCCGAAGAGCTTCTTGGGCATGTCCTGGACCTGGACCGTTTGAAGCTCTATCTGGCTTTTGAGACCCTGCCGAACGCGATCGAACTGGAAAGATTCAGGGCTCTGGTGGCCCGCCGGGCCAAGCGGGAGCCTTTGCAATACCTGATCGGCAGCCAGCGGTTCCTGGGCGTGACCTTAAAGCTCGACTCCCGGGCCCTGATCCCCCGGCCCGAGACCGAGTTCCTCGCTGAGATGGCCCTGGAGCGCTTCAAGCCCTTGGGTGCCGCCGGCCGATTTGCCGACCTAGGCACGGGCTCTGGTTGCATCGCCTTGGCGCTCTTGGCTGGATCGGAAGGAGCCGGGATCGCGACCGATATTTCGGAAGAGGCGCTTTCCCTGGCCCGCGAAAACGCAGCCGCCGCCGGGCTGGAAAGCCGTTTGAGGTTTTTACGCGGCGCGGGACTCTTGCCTTTGCAAGAGATCGGAGTAAAGGACTTGGATCTGCTGATCAGCAATCCTCCCTATATCCCCCTTGGTGATAGGGAAGGCCTTCAGCCAGAGGTGCGGGACTTCGAACCGCCGAGCGCTCTTTTTGCGGGAGAAGATGGGTTGGAGTTGCTACGGACGCTGGCAACGGGAGCCGAGCATCATGTCCGGCCCGGTGGGTGGCTGATGCTGGAAGGCGGCGCCGGGCATCCTGAAAAACTGATGCCGTTGCTCTCCTCAGATATTTGGAAAGTCCGTGAAACAGTGAAGGATCAGTTCGGGATCCAGCGGTATCTGCTGGCTCAGCGAGCCTCCTGAGAGGATGAGATTGGAGTCTGTGGACCGCAGATTATGGCTTGCTTTGAACGGGGCGCCCGGGATCGGACCCGTGCGCTTTCACCGGATACTGAAGGCGTTCGGATCGCTGGACAAGGCGGTGGGCGCCGGAGCGACCGGGCTGGCAGGCAAGGTGTCCGGCATCGACGCAGCCCAGGCTGGATCGGTGCTGCGCTGGATCGAGGAATTCGACGTGGAGAGGGAAATTGGCTTGATGCGGGGCCTGGACGCGAGGGCGGTCTTTTTTGACGATCCGGATTATCCTCGCAACCTCTTGCCGCTATACGATCCGCCGCCGGTCTTGTATGTCCGCGGCGCCTTGCCGGATGAGGGACTGCGATGCATCGCCGTGGTAGGCACCCGGACGCCGACCCCCTATGGCCTGCGGAGCTGCCATGACCTGGTGCTGGGCCTGGCCGAAGCAGGTCTCGGGATCGTGTCGGGATTGGCGAAAGGCATTGATACGGCCGCCCATGGAGCGGCCTTGGAGGCTGGGGCGCCGACGTTTGCCGTGCTGGGGTCGGGCCTGAACGCCCTTTATCCGGCCGAAAACAAGGGCTTAGCGGACAGGATCAGCGCCGAAGGCGGCGGATTGATCTCCCAGTTCCCGTTGGATGCCACGCCGGACAAACGCCGTTTCCCGATGAGAAATGGGGTCATCTCAGGCCTCAGCGCCGCTGTGCTGGTGGTGGAGGGCGAAGAGGATTCGGGCTCCCTGATAACGGCCGAGTGGGCTTTGAACCAGGGCAGGGACATTTTCGCGGTCCCGGGTCCCGTTGATTCGCGTTTTAGCCGGGGACCCAACCGGCTGATCCAGCAGGGCGCCAAACTGGTGCTAGATGCCGCCGACGTGATGTCTGAATTTCCTGATTTTGTTCCGAAGGCCCCGCTGCCGCGCGTCAAAGCGCGGGCGCAGGCGGATCCCTCGGCCGCTCAGGTGGGCCTGTTCGAAGAGCCGAAAAGGGCGCCGGAGGATCTTAACGGCGAGGAGATGCGGATCTTCCAGGAACTCCGCAGGTCGGGCCGATGCGCCATGGACACGCTGGCCCAAAAAACGGGCACATCGCCCGCGGAGCTGAGTGCTACCCTGACCATGCTCGAGATCAAGGGCGCGATCCGGCAATTGCCCGGAACCTTGGTCGAAGCTCTTTAGGCGAGGGACTGCTATGGCCGAAAACCTGGTGATCGTCGAGTCTCCGGCCAAGGCCAAGACCATCAACAAATTTTTGGGAAAGAATTTCCTGGTCAAGGCCAGCATGGGCCATGTCAAGGACCTCCCGAAATCGAAGCTCGGCGTGGACGTTGATAAGGGTTTTGAGCCGCATTACATCACCATCCGGACCCGTTCCAAGCTCCTGAAGGAGATAAAGGAGCTCGCCAAGAAGTCGAAGCACGTGTATCTGGCCACCGATCCGGACCGCGAGGGCGAGGCCATTGGATGGCACCTCGCCGGCGAACTGAAGACCGAGAAAAACCAGGTCAGCCGCATCCTGTTCCATGAGATCACCAAGACGGCGGTGCAAGGGGCGCTGGAATTACCCCGCGGGCTTGACATGAACCTGGTCAATGCGCAGCAGGCGAGAAGGATCCTGGACCGGCTGGTCGGATACGCGCTCTCGCCCCTCTTGTGGAAGAACGTCCGGCGCGGGCTGTCTGCCGGGCGGGTTCAAAGCGTGGTGGTGCGCTTGGTGGTCGAGCGCGAAGAAGAGATCGCGGCTTTCAAGCCGCAGGAATATTGGGAGTTAGGGATCGTGTTGGACGCCAAGGGCGGTCGTTTTAGCGCCTCCCTGGCCGCCATCGCGGGCACCAAGGTGGAGCATCTGGATGGGGCGACGGCCCAGGCGCTGGCGCCTCGGCTGCCATCGGGAGGCTACAAGGTCCTATCGGTGGCCAAAAAAGAGCAGCGGCGCCATGCGGCTCCGCCCTTCATCACCAGCACCTTGCAGCAGGAATCGTCGAAAAAGCTGCACTTTTCGGCCAAGAAAACGATGATGCTGGCCCAGCAGCTCTATGAGGGCTTGGAGATCGGGAGCGAAGGTTCCGTGGGGTTGATCACCTACATGCGTACGGACTCGGTGCGGGTGGCCCTGGAGGCCCAAGTCGAGGCGAAGCGCTTTATCCTGGAGAACTTTGGAGCCGCTTTCGCCCCGGAACGTTTCAATTTTTATAAGACGAAAAAGCAGGGGCAGGACGCCCACGAGGCCATCCGTCCCAGCTCGGTCCTTCGGGAACCTTCGGCGATCGCCGCATTCCTGTCGTCGGATCAGGCGAAGCTATATCGGCTGATCTGGTCCCGTTTTGTGGCCAGCCAGATGACACCGGCGGTCTTTGACCAGACCTCGGTGGACGTCGACGCCGAGCTGGAAGGGAAGGCGGGAGCTGCTACGTTCCGGGCTAGCGGGACGGTGGTCAGGTTCAAGGGCCACCTAGCAGCTTGGCAGGGGACGGGAAACGCCAATGATGAGGACAAGGACGGCAAAGAACTACCGCCCTTGGAAGAAGGCGAGGCTCTGGATTTTGTCAGTTGCGAACCGACCCAGCATTTCACCCAGCCTCCGCCGCGCTACAACGACGCGTCGTTGGTCAAAGCGCTCGAGGAATTGGAGATCGGCAGGCCTTCCACCTATGCGCCGATCCTCAGCACCATCCAGGAGCGCGGGTATGTGGACCGTATCGAGGGGGGCCGCTACAAGCCGACCGATCTGGGGGTCCTGACCACCGGACTGCTGGTGGAGCATTTCCGCGACATCTTGAACGTCGATTTCACTGCCGGGATGGAATTGCAGTTGGATCGGGTCGAGGAAGGAAGCCTTGGGTGGCAGGCGGCCGTGGCCTCCTTTTATACCCCCTTTCAGCAGGCTTTGGCCGACGCCTCCGCGCGGATGCGCAACGTCAAGAAGGAGATGGAGGTCGTCACCGATCTGGACTGCGCGGTCTGCGGCGCAAAGATGTCCGTCAAATGGGGCCGGCACGGAAAGTTCCTTGCTTGCACCAACTATCCGGAATGCAAGAACACCAGGCCGATGCAGGAGGGTCCCGGCGGCCAGATCAGTGAAAAAGTTGAAGAGGACCTGAACGAAGCCTGCGAGCGCTGCGGCAAACCCCTGGTTTACAAGCAGGGCCGATTTGGGCGTTTTATCGCCTGTTCGGGATATCCGACTTGCCGCTTCACCCGGGCCCTGAAGCAAAACACGGGGATCCGCTGCCCGAAATGCGGTAACGGGGACGTGGTATCCCGGCGTAGCAAGAAAGGGCGTTCGTTTTTTGGCTGTTCCGCCTATCCGAAATGCGATTTTGTGGCCTGGGGAAAGCCGGTGGACAAGCCCTGTCCCAACTGTGGAGCTAAGTTTTTGACTGAAAAATATACGAAAAAGGACGGGGCCAGCCTGCACTGCGTCACGGAAAACTGCGGGTACAGCGTGGTGGCATCGTGAGGCCATCGGAAATAACGGTCATCGGCGGCGGCTTGGCGGGCTGCGAAGCGGCCTTTGCAGCGGCGCGCTTGGGGGCCAAAGTCCGCCTTTACGAGATGCGGCCAAAGACCATGACGCCCGCGCACCTGAGCGGCTCGCTGGCTGAATTAGTCTGCTCCAACAGTTTGAAGTCGCTCGAAGCCTTGAGCGCTCCCTGGCTGCTCAAGCGAGAGATGCTGCGACTGGGCAGCGTCACGCTTCCGGCGGCCTTTGAGGCCAGGGTGCCGGCCGGCGCTAATCTTTCGGTGGACCGCGCCTTGTTCAGCGCCGCGGTGGAGCGAAGTTTGGCGGAGCTGCCGGGTATCGAGGTCGTCCACGAACGCCTGGACAAGATCCCTGAACAAGGCCTGGTGATCCTGGCCACAGGGCCTTTGACCTCGGAGGCGCTGGCCTCGGATCTGGCCACGCGCCTGGGCCAGGAGAATCTTTTCTTTTTTGACGCCATCGCGCCCATTGTGACGATGGAGTCCCTGGACATGGGCGCCTGCTTCGCCGCCTCCCGCTGGGATAGGGGGGGTGCGGACTACCTCAATTGTCCGCTCAGCAAGGAGCAGTACCTCGCATTCGTGGTGGGCCTGCTCGCGGCGGAGAAGCATCCGCTCAAGGAATTCGAGCAAGGGAAATATTTTGAGGGCTGCCTTCCCATCGAGGAAACCGCCCGCCGGGGGGTCGAGACCCTGCGCTTCGGCCCGATGAAGCCCGTTGGCCTCATCGACCCTGTCACCGGCCAAAGGCCCTATGCTTGCGTGCAACTGCGCCGTGAGAATGCCGCTGGAACCCTATTCAATCTGGTGGGATTCCAGACTCAGCTTAAATGGGGCGACCAGGAAAAGCTGTTGCGGGGCATCCCGGCCCTGAAAAACGCGGAGTTCGCACGCTTTGGCAGCTTGCATCGCAACACCTATGTCAATGCGCCGGCCCAACTCGAAGGCGGGATACGCCTCAAGTCGGAACCGAGGATCTTTTTGGCCGGGCAACTGACCGGGGTCGAGGGCTATGTTGAATCCGCAGGATCCGGGATCCTGGCGGGGATCAACGCCGCGCGCTCTGGGATGGGCTTGCCAATGACAAACCCTCCTCGCAACACCATGCTCGGTGCCTTGGCCCATTATCTCGAGGATTCCGACCCCCGGCATTTCCAGCCGGTCAACGCGATGTGGGGCCTGGTCGAGCCCGATGGCTCCTCGAAAAAAGAGTCGAAATACATGCGGTTCATGCGCTATCGTGACCGGGGTATCCGGGACTTCGAGGCCTGGGCCTCGACCCTGGGCTTTCCCTTGGCCTCGGCAGAGGCGGTCGAGAGCCTGGCGCGGGCGCAGGCCGCCGCAGCGGAAGAATCCCGGTTGAAGGCATCCAGTCCCCTTATGCAAGGATGAAAACCATCATGAAGTCGATCCAAGAAAAAGCCCAGATCCTGATCGAAGCTCTGCCTTACATCAGGAAATTCCATGGCAAGACCGTCGTCATCAAGTACGGCGGCGCGGCGATGACCGATGCGTCCCTCAAGGAGAGCGTCAGCGAGGACCTCGTCCTTTTGAAGGCGATCGGCATGAATCCCGTTGTGGTCCACGGTGGCGGTCCCGAGATCACGGCCGCCATGAAGAGGCAGGGCAAGGAACCCGTTTTCGTCAAGGGGCTGCGGGTGACTGACGCCGAGACCATGGAGATCACCGAGATGGTCCTGGTGGGCAAGATCAACCAGCAGATCGTCGGCTTCATGAACCGGCACGGCCGTGTGGCCGCCGGAATTTCTGGCAAGGACGGCCATCTGCTGGAAGTGGTCAGGCAAAAAGGCAAGGTCGACCTCGGTTTCGTCGGGTCCGTGACCGGGGTCAACACGGGGATCCTGGTGGCGCTGCAAAAAGAGGGCTTTATTCCCATCATCGCGCCGATAGGGTTGGGCAAGGATGGCCAGGGGTACAATTGCAACGCCGATCTCGTCGCGGGTTGCGTGGCCGCCGCGTTGCACGCGGAAAAGTTGCTGCTGATGACGGATCAACCCGGCATCCTCAAAGACCTGAAAAAACCCGAATCTTTGATCCATAGCCTGCATTCCAAGGACATCGCCGGCTTTATCAAAAAGGGTGTCATCGACAAGGGGATGCTACCCAAGGTCGAAGCCTGCCAGATCGCCCTGGATGCCGAGGTCTCTAAAGTGCATATCATCGACGGCCGGGTGCCTCATGCCCTGCTCTTGGAGATCTTCACGGATCAAGGCATTGGGACGGAGATCTTGAGATGAAAAAGAACGGGGCGGTCATCGCCAAAGATTCAAAGTACATCGTGCAGAGCTACAGCCGCAATCCGGCCGCGCTGGTGCGGGGGCGGGGAACGAGGGTCTGGGACGCGGATGGCCGGGTGTACCTTGATTTCCTGACCGGGATCACCGTCAACACCCTGGGCCATGCCCATCCGGCCGTCTCGTCCGCTTTGCGGGGGCAGCTGGCGAAGATCACCCACGTGGGGAACCTCTTTTACAGCGACGCCCAGGCGGAGCTTGCGGAAAAGCTGGTCAAGATCAGCTTTGGAAAACGCGTCGCCTTCGTCAACACCGGAGCCGAAGCGAACGAGCTTTGCATCAAGGTGGCGCGCCAGCACGGCCTGGCGTCCGGGCGCTTCGAGATCATCACTTTCGCCAACAGCTTTCATGGGCGCAGTTACGGCGCGCTCAGCGCCTCGGGCCAGGATAAGCTCCACAAGAACATGGGGCCGCTGCTTCCGGGCTTCAAATACGCCCAGTTCAACGACTTGAAGTCCGTCGCCAAGCTGGTGGGGAAGAAGACCTGCGCGGTCATGGTCGAGCCGATCCAGGGCGAGGGTGGCGTCGTGCCAGCGGACCGGGAATTCCTGCTGGGCCTGCGTCGCCTTTGCAGCGCCAAAAATTTGCTGCTGATCGTGGACGAGATCCAGACCGGCCTGGGCCGTACGGGACGGATGTTCTGCTACCAGCATTTTGGCAGCGCCTTCGTGCCCGATGTGATGAGCCTGGGCAAGGCGCTGGGAGGCGGTCTTCCGCTTGCCGCGGTGGTCGTTGGCCCCAGGGCGCAAACTCTGATCGGCAAGGGCCAGCATGGCACCACCATGGGCGGCAACGCCGTCGCTTGCGCGGCCGGACTGGCCTTGCTCAAGGAGCTCGAGCTTCCGGGCCTGTTGAAAAGGGTCGGACGGCTCGGCGAGAAGATGCGTGCCGAGATCGCGACGATGCCGCTGGTCAAGCAGGTACGGGGCCGGGGGTTGATGATCGGAGCGGAACTTGAGATCCCCGCCTCCGAAGTGGTCCGGACCGCGCTGGAACGGGGATTGATCGTCAACGCAACGGCGGAAAACATCCTCCGCCTCCATCCGCCACTGAACGTGAAGGACCACGAGGTCACAAAGGCCATGAACATACTGCGGGGCTCGCTCGAGAGCCTTGCAGCCAGACACCAAAAGGATTGAAAATGCCTCTTCTTGAGCTCAGGAATAAAGACCTTTTGTCGATCGCCGACCTGGAACCGGAGGAGATCCGCTTGATCCTGGAAGCCGGGGCCATCTGCAAGGCGAAACAAAGGGCTGGCGAGATCTTCGTTCCCTTGCTCGGCAAGACCTTAGGGATGATCTTCCATAAGCCGTCGGCCCGGACCCGCGCCTCCTTTGACATCGGCATGTACCAGCTGGGAGGACACTCGATCCTGATGAAGGACGAGGATATCGGCTTGGACACCCGGGAGCCGGTGGAGGACGTGGCCCGCCTTTTTTCCCGCTACATGGACGCCGTCGTGATCAGGACCTTTGACCACGACCTGCTCTGCCGTTTTGCGCAGCATG
>JAZKAF010000018.1:8781-13515 GCA_040389285.1 candidate division FCPU426 bacterium | reverse complement strand
ATAAGCCGTGGCGCTGTCGCCTCCATCGTCAAAAACGGCCTCGACCGGCAGGCTCAGCACCATCTTGCGCGTATCGGTGATCACTTCGACCAGGGCGGACATGCCAGGCTTCAGCTCGGGATGCGAGCCGCTGACCAGCACCTTGGCCGCGAAGGAGCTCACATTGCTGCCGTCGCCGCGCTTGGCCATCGGCGCGATGGACCGGATCGTGCCGTTAAAACTCTTTTCAGGCAGAGCTTCCAAACGCAGGGTGGCTTGCATGCCCGGCTTGACCTTGGCGATGTCCACCTCGTTGATCTCAAAGTTGGCCTGCATCACGTCCAATTTCGCCAGGGCCATCAGCTGGGTGCCGCCGGTGAATTCAGAAAGGCCGGAGGTCACGATATCCCCGGCCTCGACGTTGCGCTCCAGCACGATGCCCGACAGCGGCGCCAGGACGCTGGAAGGGCGGTATTTCTCGCCGGGGCGCCCGGGCTGGATCACGGCCAGCAACTGGTTCTGGGTGACCTTGTCGCCTTCTTCGACCAGCAAGCGGCTGACCATGCCCGTGGCGTTGGCCTTGATGCGGACCACGGAAAGCGGCGCCAGGCTGGCGGTCTCCGAGATCTTTTCGGTGATGTCGGCTTTTTCGACCTTGGCCGTGGTGGCTGGCGATCCCTGGGTTGCGGAGGGCAGCTGCGGAACCGGCTTCTTTTTCAGGGCAAAATACCCCCCGCCCCCCAGCAAAAGCAGCACGAGCAGAGTGGCTACTGGATGGCGCTTTAAGAACATGCCCGTCTTTCTGATCCAATTCATGGTTTCTCCATCCCCATAAGATCGCTCCCCACGGCCCGTTTCCAGCGCGCCAAACTGGCCCTGGTGTCGTACAAAGTATTCACCTGTCCAATAGAAGCGCTCAAAAACTCGGTGTCCGCGTCGTTCACTTCGTAAAGCGAAGCGGTCCCGTTCTCATAGCCACGCTGCACCTCGGCCAGGTTCTTACGCGCGGCCTCGACCAGTTCCTTGTCCAGGGCCAGAGTGCGCAGGCTCTGCTCCAAATTCAGGCAAGCCAGGCGCACTTCCAGAAGCACCTGGCGCCGCAAAGATTCCATCAGGTTGTCGGCCTGCGCTTCCAAGGCTCCGGCCGTGTCTGCGGCGGCTTGGTTGGCGAAGCCTTCGAACAAGGGCACGCTGAGCTTGGCCGTCACCCGCCAAACGCTGTTCTCGTCGCCTTGGCCCGTATGGGTCCACAGCGCCCTGTCCTTGCCATAAAGTCCTATGTCCTTGCTGAAACTTCCGTCCAGGCTGAGCAAGGGCAGCTGTTCGAGCCAGGCCCGGTTCCACGATTCGCGGCGGGCTTCAATGGCGTAGCGCTGGGCCTGCAGCTCGGGCCGTTGTTTCAGCGCCAGATCCCGGCTGGGGACTTCCAGGGACTGGAAAGGCAGCTCGGGCGCCTTGTCCGCCAATTCTTCAAGCGTGAGGTCTTGGGCCGGATCCTCGCCCAACAAAAAAGTCAGCTGAGCGCCGGCTTCCCGGGCCGCGCTAATGCGCAGAGACAGCGAGCGCTCGGCCGCGTTGACTTGGGTCAGCTGGCCCAGGGTGTCGGAATAGGAACGCGATCCGTTCTCGAAAAGCGTGCGGGCCTGGACCAGCCGGTCGCGGCGCTGCAGCAAGGTTTTTTGCTCCACTTCAGCCAGCTTGCGCTGCTTCAGCACTTCGGTGAAAGCCTGGACCACCTTCAGCGCCAGCTCCTGTTTCTTCTCGATCAGATTCTGCCGCGCCTGCCCGGTAACGGCGCGGGCCGAACGCCAGCTGCGCCAATCCCGGGTGGAGCGGAAAAGATTCCAGTCAGCCGTCATAGCGGCCTCATAGGTGACCCCCGAGCTCCACTGCGGAGGATTCTGGATCCTGGCCCCGGTCAGGTCGTCGCCGAGCAGCACCTGGCTGCCTGCGGCGCCGACTTGCGGATAAAAGGCCGCCGCGCTGCTTTGCTGGGCCAGTTCGGCCAGGCGCAGGTCCAAGGCGGCGTTGCGGATCTCAGGCGAGCGTTCCTGGGCCTGGCGCAGGCATTCCAACAGGCTTCTGCCCACGGCAGCCTGTCCACCAAAGGGCCAGGCGATCAGAGCAAAAAAGAAAAGACGCGACATGGATCTCAGGGGGTCACCTCGGTCAAAGTCACCGGGCCCGAACCCGGAAAAGCCGTGTACATGACCTCGTTGTCGACGGCCGGGACCACCTGGACCGCGCCGGCTTGCGCGATCCTGACTTTTTTCCAGGACTTGGGTAAAGCAGTCTTCAGGCTGAGGCCCAAGCTATAGAGGGCGGGGTCCAAGGGACAGTCCAAGCGAATCTCGATCGAATCCTTGTGGATCTGGGAACTCACCTTGGTATGCAAGCGTTCGCGGATGTATTTTCCGACATCCTGAAACGTGGCCACCCACAGTTTTTTACGCCGGGCTTTAATATATTCAAAGTAGCGTGTCAGCTCGGCAATGGGCTTGGGCTGCCAGCCTATCCCTTCCACCCCGTGAAAGACCAACACCAGCCAGGTCTTGTCCTGCGCGGCGGTCTTATCCACCCACTCCTGCATCAGGCCGGGCGCGGTGTCGCTGTGGGGTCCGCGCTGCCAACGCACGTATTCTTTGCCAGTGGCGAGCGCGGGATCGCTGTCTTCGCTGCGCAGGATATCCAGGACCTCGGTGTCCGGCATCCGGTTGCGAGCCAGCTCATAGAGCTCCAGTGCCTTTCCCACGGCGCGCTTGTCTTCGATGCCAAAGGGGCATTCAACGGAAAAAGTGTGCTTGGGCCCCAGCTCAGCCAGGATCTCCTGGCGGCTCTTATTCAATTCGTATTCCAGGTTCGCATCGTCCATCACGCAAAGATAAGGATGCGAAACGGAATGGGAGGCCATTTCAAAGCCATAGGCCGCGTCGCGCCGCAGCTGGTCCCAGGTCAGGGTGCCAGTGGCCTGCTTCACCCCTTGCTCCTGGCCCGGCTCGGGCTTAAGGGTCTGCTCCCGGATCTTTTTAAGGGTTTCATCAGCCAGACGCATGGCTTCGTCTTTTTTTCCTGCTTCATAGGCGCCGCCGATCTGCAAAGAGATATCGCCCATGCCTTGGTAGCCGCAGGACCAGAGCGCCGAAGCGCGTTCAAAAAAATTGGCTTCGGAGGTCGGGTGCTCCGCGCTTTCCTTCAGGATCTCGGCAAAGGGCCGGCCCACAAAACGCTGGTGGTTCAAAGAACCTTGGACTTCTCCGGTGATGATGAAAAACGTGGCTGGCAGCCCAAGTCCGTGCAGAACGGGCAGAGCCAGCTTGAATTGGTTCTCGGTTCCGTCGTCAAAAGTCAGGGAAACGGCCCCTGCCTTGCCCTGGGGGAAGCGGAGGATACGGGTATGCCCGGGGGGAGAAAACGCAAAGGCAGTAGCCGAAAAAGCCAAACTGCCCAACCAGGCCATCAAGAATGCTTTACGGCGCATTGCCACTCCAGAAGATCAAAAAAGCTTCCTTACAATGGACTTAAAGAAAATTTTTTTCAAGCCAGAAGCGGATCCGCCAGTTTTGCATAGCGGAATTAGGCCGAAATAACAGAGGATTTCCGGATACCTTTGGGGTAGAAGCACGTCCTTATATACATAAATATTTGTTAAATCGGACTGATAAAACAGATAATAAAGGCGTTCAGCCTGTGTTTTTCGGGATGGATCCTAGTGAGCCGAAGCAAGATCCTATTTTTGTCACTGACCTTATGCCTTTTCCAGGCGTTTTCCGCCCAGGCATGGATCAATCCCGGCTTTGAAACCGGCACTGGACTGGGTTGGATCGGCAACGGTGCATGGGGAGCTTCTGTGACCTATTTTCCCCATGCAGTCATCTCGGTCCCCGGCGCGGCCCCGCATACTCAAGGAACCATCTGCGTAGCGCCAGCCGTCTGCCTAGACATGGTACATTCTGGAAATTACGCTGTGGAGATCGACTCGGGCCGTGGAGATCCCAATCACGGGGATTGGGCCAGCGTTGAGCAAAGCGATACCGTCCCTGCCGGGACCTCCTGCCTTAATTTCTGGTTCGCGGCCGTGCTCTCCGGGCACCACTACCTGCTGAACGACCCCTACAACTCGGATGCGTACGTGGAAGTAGTGGTCATCGACAATACCCTGGCGACCACCATCTTTAGCAGGCGCTACAGCTACTACGACAATTTTTCGGCCTTGGTGGATGATGGCGCGGATCCCTACGGCAATCCGGAGCCGGCCTCATTGCCCGATCCAATGGAATGGAAGCATTTGCCATGGACCCAATTTTACTTCGACCTCTCCCCTTATGTTGGTGACACGATCACGCTGCAATTCACGGCCTACAGCTGCGACCAGACCGGACATTCTTCCTGGGGCTACGTGGACGACGTGAGCTGGAACGCCTGCCCTGCCACGCCCACCCAAACCTTCACTATCAGCCCGACCATCACCCTGACCAGCACCCCTACGGCGACGCCCAGCGCCACTCCCAGTTCGACCCGGACTTCCACGCCGACTACATCCCCCACGCTGACCTGGTCCCCGACCCGGACCGCCACGCGGACCGCGACGCCCACGCCCACGATCACGCCGACCCCGACCTGGACCCCGACCTTGACCAACAGCCCGACGCCGAGCGCCACATTCAGTCCGTCGCCCACTTTCAGCCCGACGCCGACCCTTACCTCGACCTCCAGCTCCACGGCAACCCGGACCGCGTCGCCCACGTTCAGCCCGAC
>JAZKAF010000018.1:0-8771 GCA_040389285.1 candidate division FCPU426 bacterium | reverse complement strand
AGCGACGTCAACAACGTGTCGATGGTCGACATCGACGCGGACCCGACCGTCGAGGCGAACTGGACGGCCGACAACGCCTACCGGATCGGCGACAAGACCGCGCCCATGGTCCGCATGGCCCTGACCGCGACCGGCACCCCGACCTTGACGCCCACAGCGTCGCCCTCGTTCACGAACTCGCCCACGCTGACGGCGACTGGCACTCCGACCTCCACGCCCACAGCGTCGCCTTCGTTCACGAACTCGCCGACCCTGACTTCGACTAGGACTCCTAGTCACACCCCGACTTGGACGGCCACCTTCTCCAACACGCCGACCCTGACCATGACACCAACCTGGACCCCGACCTCGACCGAGACATCGACCTTCAGCGCCACGCCCACGGCGACACCAACTTGGACCCCCACGGACACGCGGACTGCGACCCCTACCTTCAGTGACACGGCCACGGACACGCCGACCTTCACGGATACGCCCACTTTCACCGACACCCCGACCTTCACGGCCACGCCGACCTTCAGTTTCAGCCATACCCACACGGCGACCCGCAGCAACACCTCGACCTATACCCCGACCCGCACCTTCACGCCCACCCCGACCCCCAGCTCCACCCGGACCGTGACCTCCACCTTCAGCGTCTCGCCCACCATCACCGAGACTTTCAGCATCACGGAGACCTTCACGTTCTACGTGGCGCCCATCCGCGTCTCGGTGAAGATCTACAACTCGGCGGGTGAGCTGGTCCGCACCATTGTCCGGGACTTCGCCATTCACGAGAACGTCTACGGTTTCAGCGCTGACAACGAGGCTTTACTGCCCGACCAACCGGGCGCGGGGGTGCGCCTTTCTCTGCTCGGGTCGCCCCATTCGATGACCTGGGACGGCAAGAACGACAACGGGCAGATAGTGCAGTCGGGCGCCTACCTGGCGGTGGTCGAATTGAAGGACCCGGATGAAAAGGTCACGACCTACACCGCTTCGGTGGCCGTGCTGAGACAGGCTACCGAGGTTGAGGCCTCGATCTACAACAGCGCGGGTGAACTGGTCAGGGTCCTGCATGGGGGAGGGGATGTGCCGGGGGGGCTGGCGGTGACGGAACTGACCTTCTCAAAGGGTACGCTCACCTTGGGTCCCGGGGCCACGGACAGCGGCAAGATCGGGATCCATTACCAGCGCGGATCCCAGGACTTGGAGTGGGACGGGCGCAATGCGCAGGGTGAGCTGGTGGCTTCGGGGACCTATGTGGTGACGGTGCGGCTGAAGGGGTCGAGTGGCAGCGAAGTCATATCAAAAAACCTGCAGGTCATGCAACTGAAGGAAACAGACCCCCTGTTGGAGGCCAAAGCCGCCCCGAATCCGGCGGGAGCCGAGGATACGGAGCTGGCGATCTATTTGGGGACCGGGGCGAAGCCGAACTCCACCTCAGCATCCATCTATAACTTGGCCGGCGAGCTGGTCGCCACCAGTTGGAACAGCCCAGACCCCTTGAAGATCGTCTGGGATCTCAGCGACAAGCCTTGGGCCGCAGGAATCTACCTGATCGTGCTCCAGAACGCGGAAAGCCAAGTGCACCGCCGCATCCTCAAAGTAGCCATCACGCGTTAGGTCCTGCTCGCCTACTCCCCTCTTAGCGCGCCCGGTCGCGGCGGAACTGGAAGGTCGCGTTGCGGGTCTCCCTGCGGCCAGCTTTCTCGGCCACCAGTTCGAACACATAGTTCCCCGGCACCAGCAGCTTACCATCGTCATCCAATGCGTTGTAAAAGAGCTGGTTATTGGCTCCTTCCCGGAAGCTTCCCGCCTTCATCTGCCGCCTCAGACGCCCATCCGCCGCCCCATAGATGTTCAGAGTGATATCCGCGCCCGTTTTCAGGCAAAAGCTGACGAAAGTGCCCGCGAAATTAAAGGGCTGAGGATTGGCCGCCACGCAGCCCAGGCCAAAGCGCTCGTTCAGCACCAGCGTCCGGTCCACGGTCTCCATCTTTTTAGGCGGCTCGGGCGTCGGCGCCCGCATGGCGATCTTTGGGATGGGGGTGGAGGTCGGCGCGGGCACCGGAGTGGGCGCGCAGGCCTGCTGGTTGACCACCAATTCAACAGGATCCGAGGCGATCAGCGGCGACCCGGCGCGCAGCACGCCCGTCCCCAGCTTCAAGGTCGCGCATTTCGGCTCGCTGACCCTCGCGAAGAAATAAGGCGAGGCCTTCGCGGGATTATAGTATTTCACCGTGGCCACGCAGCTGGCCACCAGGTTCTTATCCGGCGATCCCTTTGGCTTGCATTCCAATTTGACCATCAGCTTGTCCAAGTCCTCCCAGGTCCATTTCCTGTCCTCAGTCGCGTCATAGTAGCCGTCGATCCAGTATTCGTCATGGGTGGCGTGGGCGATCAGCACGTCGCTCTTCAGCGCCTCGCGCATCTGGCCGTCCACCGAATAGTTCAGGCGGATGAAGTCGGTCTCGCGGACGTTCTGGGTGTCACCACTGCCCATCTTGATCTGGGTGTGGAAGATGATCCCCTTGATCAACGGCCGCGCCGACCTCAGGTCCACCCGGTGGGACTCCATCTTGAACCAGGAAGGCCGGTTGGGGCTCATGACCGCGCCCTCATCCCAGAGATACTGCGGCGTGTTCAGCTGCTCCTTGTTCTTGCCGGGCTTTTCGCGACCCAGCATGATCTTCATGTTGGGCCAGCCGCCGTCCTTGGCGATCGACGCCACTCCCATTTTGGCAAGGCGAACATCCAGATCTTTCGCCCCAAAATTCCAGGTCAACTTGCGGGCTGCAGGATCGTATTGGCCGCCCTTGGACTGCTCCAGCAGGTCCAGCCCACGCGGCAGGGTGGCGAAGAGCTTGAATTGGGAGAATTCCGAGGTATCGGGGCCGGGGATAAGGCGCACGGCGATGCGGTCCCCGGCCTTGGCCACGGCTGGATTGATGACCGCTTGCACCCTGGCTGGGTGGTCAGGAAAACGGAAATGGCTGCGGAAATAGTCGTGGTCCGCGGTCGTGCATCCAGCGTTGAACTGATGGCTGGCCACCGGCACAAAGGGATCCATGCCCATGAATCCGCCGAAGGAAGGGTCGTAAAGCCGGGGGATGGCGGTCCAGACATTGGTGACCTGGGTGACCTGCACCGCGGGTTTCCAGGCGGAGTCGTCAAAATCCGGCCTCGCCCATCCTACCGGCGGGCTTTGCGCCTTGTTCAGGTGGATCATCTTGGCCTGTTCCGGGATGCTCCAGATGACAATGGGATCGCCGTCGCTCTGGTGCACGGTGAAGCGGTAGCTGATGAACATCGCCCCGCCCCGGGTGTCGTAGTTGACGATGGCCAGGGTGTTCTCGCCGAAATTGTTGAAGAGCTCCATGGGCAAGGTGTTGTCGGAGGTCGAGAGCACCCCGTAGTCAAAGGGCGAGAAGCCACTTTTCTCGAGGATAGGGCTGCCGTTCAAATAGAACCCGCCCTTATCGTCGCAGTTGTATTCCAGGATGGCCGAGGTGACGTAGGCGGCGGCTGGGGAGGACGCCAGGGCCATCCAGGCCGCCAAAATGAGTTTGTTCATGGAGCGCTCGAGTGTTGCGAACTTATTTCGACCCGAAATACTTTTGGTTACCCTTGGTCTCGGCTTCTTTGAGCACGGCCGCGGGATCGCCCTTGAAGCCGTTGATCCACATGGGATCCGTCACCGGGGTCCACACCGAGCGCACGAATTCAGCCCATATGTTCGAAGCGGGCGTGAAATATCCGTGCTCGGCCGCGTAGATCAGCATGCCTTTGTTCTTGGGGTCCTTGCCATCGAGGAAGACCGGCGAATTAGCCAAGGCCTTCAACGCGGGCTGGACCAGCCCGGTCTCGACCAGGCGTGACTGCCCCTGAGGCCCGGACATGAACTTGAGCAACTGCCAGCAGAGCTCCGGATTGGCCACGTCGCTGCGCATGGCGTAGGCGGCCGAGGCTAGCAGAAAATGGGGGTCCACGGCGCCCTTCTTGGTGGGAAAACGCACAACATCCCAATGGAACGCGCTGATCCTGCGGAATTCGGGCGTATGCCAGATGCCCGAATGGAACATGGCCAGCTTGCCGTTGAGGAACAACCCTAAGTTGCCCGCGAGCGCCGAGCGGTTCTCGGAGCTGAAGGGCATGACCTTGTCTTTCTGCAAGAGCTTCCAGCGGAACAGCGCCCCTTCGGCGGCCAGGCCGGATCCCACGTTGAAGCGGGTGGGGTGGACGTAGTCATCCACGATTTTGCCGCCGGCGGACAGCGCCCAAACATCGGTGGCCGCCCACTCATCCGCGAACCCGTACTGGCTAGCCAGGCCCTTGTCATCGCGGTGCGTCAACTTGATCGCGGCCGCCTCCAGGTCTTCCCAATGCCAGGTGTCCTTGGGGTAGGGCAGATGGGCCGCGTCAAAAAGGTCCTTGTTGTAGTAGATGACGGCGATGGGCGCGATGTCGCGGGGTAGGGCCATCAGCTTATCGCCAACGCTGTAGCGCTGGATGAGGATGTCGTAATAATCCGCAGCCTTCAGGTCTTTTTCTTTTTCCAGCCAGGGGTTGAGATCGGCCAGCTTGGCGCCTTCGGTCAGGATCTCAAGGTTGTCCGGCGACACGAACATGACATCCGGCGCGCGTTTTGCCGCGAATTCCTGCAGCAGGATGTCGGAATAGGCCGGGCCGGATTCCTTGCGCTCTGGCTTCACATGCACCCCAGGATGGGCGGCCTCGAAGTCCTTGCACAACTGTTCCAGGATCCTGATCTCCTCCAAATCGCCCCAGTAGCGGAAACGGATGGTGTTGGGGTCCTGCTTGTGCTTGACACAGCCCGCCAGCATGACGTTGGCCAGCAGGATCGCCAGAACAAGCTTAAAGGCCTGGTTCTTCATGGTTCATTCCCTCGAATTTGTTTCCGTTACAGGGAAAATATCCCGTAAAAAATATTTCGTATTGTAAAACACTTCCTTGAGTCATGAAACTTTTTTTACAGAAAGTGTCAAAACCATCGATAATTGAGTCACGAACACCCTAATATATCGCGAGATCCATGAGCTTTCACAAATTTTGCGTCGCGGTCCTCGGCCTGGTTTTGACGCCCTTATCAGCTTCGGCAGCTTCCCCCTTGGTCAGCATCACCAAGTTCGCGGACAACTTCACCCCCAAGGTCCTAGACACCTTCCGTTATTCCATCGTGGTGGACAACACGGGGTCCACGACAGCCACCGCCTCCACCGTCACGGACATCGTCCCGTCGGGCTTGACCGTCATGGCCATCTCCCCTCCAGGAACGCAGACAGGCAACACGATCACCTGGAACCTCGGCGATCTCTCCTGCCACAACCAGGTGGTCACGCTGACGGCCATCGCCGATACCGCTGGCTCCTGGGGCCTATTCACCGACGTCACCGCATCGGACGACACCTGGGCCACCTCATTGGTCAGCGGTAGCGGAGCCAGCACCGACAGCAACTGGTTCATCATCAGGGCCATCTCTGGCTACGCCGTGAACAGCATCACCAGCGTCAAGGTCTACTACGAATGGCATAGCAACAGCAGCACCGACACCATCTCCACATCTTTTTCGAACGACGGCGATCTAGCCACCAAAGAAGGCACGGCCAGCCTCGCCCTGGGCAAGGGACAGGCCTCTGATGTCATGGAAGTTTGGGACATCACGGCCGCGGGCGGGCCCTGGACTTTCAACAAGCTCCAGAACTTGGCGGTGTACACGGAGCATTCCAAAGGTTCGGGCAGCAACCACACCGTTTGGCTGGACAAGATCCACCTCGTGGTGGGTTTCCAGTCCTGCGGCACCTCGGTCTGGTTCGACGCGAAGGTGACCAACGCCCTAAAGACCGGGGACATCGTGAACAACAGCGCCACCCTCAGCGGGTCGAACTTCGGCTCCGCCAACTCCGCCAACGTGTCGGTGACCGTCAAAGGCCCCTTGCTCGGCGTGACTAAAACGGCTCAGCCCTCAGTGGCCGCCCAGGGGGACACAGTCACCTACACCATTGCTTACAAAAATCAGGTGTCGGGCCTCAGCCTTTTCGACGACTTTGGCCAGAACTACGGCGCGGGCACGGGCATTGTGGGCTTAAGTTCCGACCAGCAGTTGTCCAGCTGGACCAACGCCAACGGTAACCTGAAGTTCTCGGCCTGCGGCTACTCCCGGCTCTGGCGCACGGACGTGTCGCCCTTCTCGGACGGCGCCGTATCCATGGACTTCCAGATCTCCGTCCCCCACTCTGGCACCGCCGCCACCGCCCTCATGTTCCTGAACCAGGTCAACGCGGGCAACGCCGGAAAGTTCTACAAATCCAAAGTCTATTTGGGCGGAGACGGCTATTACTACACGGACGTGCAGACCTCCAACTGGGACCAAGTTTGCGGCAACGCCAAGATCGCGGGGTCCAACACGCCCGCCTGGAGGGACGCCTGGCACAACATCACCGTGGTGATCAAAAATTACGTGTTCCAGGTCTACATCGATTCCGTCCTGACTTTCACCTGCAACGATCCCACCGCCTTCATCCGCAATCCCGGGGTGCCCGGCATTTATAACGATGGCGACTGCACCACCTACGACAATTACCGCATTGGCGACGATCTCCCCGCCTATAACGTGACCATCTGGGACACCCTGGATCCCTGCATGACTTACGTCAGTTCAACGCCCGCCGCCACGGTGTCCGGGAACCTGATCTCCTGGAACCTGGGCACCCTGCAGGGCGCGCAGTCCGGAACGGTCACCTACAAGGCCAGCATCAGCGGCTCCTGCGCCAATGGCAGCTCCGTCCCCAACATCGCCAAGGCCGGGTCCAGCAACTCTCCAATCGCCACGTCGCTCAACGCGCCGGTCAGCGTGGTCCTCCCCATCGCCAAGTCCGCGGACAAGGCCACGGCCAGCGTGGGCGAGAACGTCACCTACACCCTGCTCTACACCGCCACCGGGGGCGGCACCGTTTTTACCGACGACTTCAGCGCCACTTCCTGGGCCGGAAAATGGATCACCCAGACCAACAAACCCGTGGCGGACTGGGCCACCGCAGGTGGCGCCGGCGGTGTCCTGGACGTGAACGGCAATATCGCCGACCAGTTCACGGCCACGGCGACCTATGGAAGGGACGGTGCGCAGAGCTCTGACATCTACCTGGGCGAGAACCAGACCAATGGGCTGATGTTCGGGTACCAGGGCGGCAAGTACTACTACGTATCCTTCTTTTGCGGATACAACGCCAATGACGACCAGTTGCGGCTCTACTATTTTGACGGGACCACGGCCGTGCTGAAGGACCAGAGCGGCCTGATGCAGATCGACCCCACCAACGGGTCGGCCTCCACGGGCAGCACGGTGATCTCTACCAAGGTGGTGCGCGCGGGCAAGCAGTTCGCCGTCTATATCGGCGGGGTCTACAAATACACGCTGACCGATTCGGCCAACGCGCTTCCCGGCGATGGTCTGCAGGGCTACAACGAGCTCGGCGGCGACTGGCGCTACGACAACTACCGCTGGGAACCGGGCTACAAGGCGCGCATCACGGTCACGGACACGGTGCCGGCCAACATGATCTACATGTCCTCCTCTGGCTGCGCGGGATCCAGCTCCTCCTACTCGGGTGGCATCGTCACCTGGACCCTGGCCGACATGTCCCCGGGGCAGACCTGCTCGCTGACCATGCTGCTGAAGGTGAGCCCCACGGCTTCGGGGACCATTTATAACACAGCCTACAGCCATTCTTTGGGCAGCGTGAACTACAGCTCGAACATCGTCCCCGTGGACATCATAGCCTCAGGATCACCCACCAACAGCCCAAGCCCGACGCTGACGCGGACCCCGACCTGGAGCCCCACGCCCAGTCCTTCCGCTTCGCCCAGCAACAGCCCTTCTTCGACCGCGACGATCAGCCCTAGCTTCACGGCCACGCTCACGGCCTCGCCCACGGCCACTGGAACCCCCACCGCAACGCCATCTTCGACGTTCAGCCCCACGCGCAGCTTCAGCAACACGCCCACGGTGACGCCCACGCCGACCCAGAGCTTCACCTTTAGCAATTCGCCGACCCCCAGCTCCACCCCCACGGCGACGCCGACCTACACTTCGACCCCCACGAACAGCCCTTCGCCGACCTACAGTAACTCGCCCACTCCGAGCGCGACACCCACCCAAAGCTTTACGTTCACCGGCACGCGGACCTACACGGATTCGCCCACCACGAGCCAGACCGCGACGAGTAGCGTAACTTTTAGTGGGACGAAGACCTTTACAGACTCGCCCACCGCTTCGATGACCTCCAGCCCGACGCTGAGCTTCTCGCCTTCCACCAGCTTTACCCAGACGCCGACGCTGGAGGGCAGCATCACAAACAGCCCCACGCTGACGCCGACCAGCACGTTCAGCGACTCGCCCACGCCCAGCCAGAGCAACACCGAGAGCTATACATTCACTGGGACGGTGACGTTTACGGATTCGCCCACTGCGACGGAAAGCCCCAGCGAAACGCCTAGTTTCACGGATTCACCGACCCCGGTCGATTCGGACACGGAAACGCCCACCCGGACCCCCAGCTTGACCAGGACGCCGACCCGCTCGGCAACCACCAGCCGCACCGTCACCCCGACCTTCACCCAGTCCAAGACTTTCACGATCAGTCCCACCATGGCGGACAAGACCGTGGTCTTCGAGATCAAAGCGTTCTATCCCAATCCGATGAGCGACCACGGCACCCTCTACTACACCCTGGAGCACAGCGCGCAGATGGAGATATGCATCTACAACGTGG
>JAZKAF010000017.1:0-3272 GCA_040389285.1 candidate division FCPU426 bacterium | reverse complement strand
TGGTGGACACGGTCCGAACGAATAATTCCGCGGTCGTCGAGGAGCTAACGCCGGCGTTGCTGAACCTGGGGGATATCCAGAAAGTCCTTCAAAACCTGCTGCGGGAACGGGTTTCCATCCGCGACCTGACGACCATTTTGGAGACCCTTGCCGATCACGCCAGGGCCACCAAGGACACGGACCACCTGACTGAACAGGTCCGGCAGGCTCTTTTCCGTTCCATCACCAAAGCCCATCTGTCCCCTGACAACGCCATCCACGCGGTCACCCTGGACCCCCGCCTGGAACAGGTCCTGATAGGGGCCGTGCATCGCGGCGAAGGCGGAGCCTTTTTGGCGTTGGAACCCCGCATGGCCCAGAAGGTCATCACCGCGCTTTCGCGTCAGATCGAAACGCTGAGCCGGCAGGGTTACGCGCCCTTGATCCTTTGTTCGCCCGCTGTCCGCCTTTATTTCAAACGGTTGATCGAGAAGCTTCTCCCTAATTTGACGGTGCTGTCCTACAACGAGCTGGATCCGAAGACGGAGATCCAGTCGAGCGGCGCTGTGACGGTCGGTGATGAGAATACTGCGGTTTGAGGCTCCCACAGTCCACGAGGCGCTGCAACGGGTACGCCTGGAGCTGGGCCCGGAAGCGGTCGTGCTGTACACAAAAAAGGTCCGGCGTGGAGGCCTCTTCGGGCTGATGGGCCATTGGGTCGCCGAGATCACGGCCGGCCTGGACGACGCTCCCGGTTCGTTCCAGCATTCGCCGCCCCGGCGTTCCGAACCTGAAAGCGCGGGGGAACGTGGGAGCCAGCCCGAGGAGTCCAGGGAAAGCGCTCCCGTGGCCGTGGCGGAAGCCTCTCCGGTCTGGAGCCGGCGGCAGGCCGTTTTTCAGAGCGAGCTGAACGACGGGAAGGTGCTCAGCGGATTTTCGATGCTCCGCCAGCCCCCGCAAAAAAAAGCGGGCGACCTTCATCCCGAGATGGAGCGCTTGCGCAAAGACCTGGATTCCAAAGGCGTGGATCCGGAGATCGCCGAGCGTCTTCTTACGGCGGTGGGCCTCGAATTTCCGGACAAAAATTCTTTGAAGCCTGGCGACCTGGATGCCGCCATGAAAACGGCGATCGCCTCGCTGCTGAAGGTGTCCGGGCCCATCAAGACTTCTCCGGGCACGGCCAAGGTGATCGCCTTTATCGGTCCGACCGGCGTGGGGAAGACCACCAATCTGGTGAAGCTGGCCAGCCAATACGCGCTGATCAACCGGCTGAAGGTCGCGATGCTGACAGCGGACACCTACCGTATCGGGGCGGTGGAACAGCTCAAGATCTACAGGGATATCATCGACATCCCCTTCGAGCCCGTGGCGACCGCGGGCGAATTGCGGGAAGCGATACGGCGTCATTCGGACTGCGACCTGATATTTTTTGACACGGCCGGGCGCAGCCCCCAGAACAAGACGCAATTGCAGGAACTGAGGGCGATCCTGGAGGCGGCGGCACCCGCAGAGGTGCATCTTGTTATCTCGGCGACCACCAAGCACGCCGACCTGCTGCCGATCGTCGGGAAATTCAGCTTGGTCCCGATCAACCGTTTCCTGCTCACGAAGCTCGACGAAACGCGGACCCACGGGATGGTGCTGAACCTGGCCGCGAACTTCAGCATCCCGATATCGTACCTTTCTGTCGGCCAGAACGTGCCGAACGACATCGAAGAGGCCACCCCCGGACGCCTCGCCGAATGGGTCATGGGAGATCCCCGTGGCTGACCAGGCCGAGAAACTCCGGGACCTTGCCCGGCAAGTGAGGCTCAGCACGGGCCGCGGAAAGGCGCCCGCCCGGGCCAGGGGCAGCCATCGACAGGGCAGGGCCAGGGTGATCGCCGTCAGCAGCGGCAAGGGTGGAGTAGGAAAGACCAATCTTTCCATCAACCTGGCCCTGAGCCTCTGCAAGGCGGGAAAGAAGGTCCTTCTTTTCGACGCGGACCTTGGTCTGGCCAACGCGGATGTGTTGCTGGGGATGAGCTCTCGCCACAATCTTTCTCATTTTTTTCAGGGCGAGCGGTCCCTGGAAGAGATAACCGCCACCGGGCCCCTGGGACTTAAGGTGATCGCTTCCGGCAGCGGCATATCCCAGATGGCCGACCTGAACGGCCAGGACCGGGAACGCCTTCTGGGACATCTGAGCGGGATCGAAGATCACGTGGACATGGTGATCGTGGACACCGGCGCGGGCATCTCAAAAAATGTGATGGCGTTTGCCATGGCTGCGGATGAATGCCTGGTGGTCACGACCCCAGAGCCGACCGCCCGCCTGGACGCCTATGGATTGCTGAAGGTGCTGAGCCAGGAAGGCTATGACGGCACGAGCCGTCTGGTGGTCAATATGGCCGAGAATGAGGCCGAGGGGGCCGAGATCGGCGGGCTGATGGAGACTCTGGCCAGGCGGTATCTTAAGATCCGCCTGGAATATCTAGGGTACGTGCCCCGGGATAAGGCGGTCCGGAAGGCTGTCGGGATACAGCAGCCATTCGCCCTTTCCTTTCCCGACAGCCAGGCCGCCAAGGCGGTCCAAGGCCTGGCGACGCGGCTGCTGGAAGCGGTACCGGCTGATGGGAACGGCGGGATTCAGGGATTTTTGGAGCGTCTCGGCGGTATGCTTAAAGGAAAGCGCGGCGCCGTCTAAACACACAAGAAATGGGAGGGGTTGTGAGGGAGATCTACAGTTCTTACGACGATCTGGAAAGACGCATCGCCATTTATCTGGGCTTAGGGGCGTTCGTCGCCACTTCGTTCTATCTTTACACCAGGGGAGCGGACCTTTTCAGCCTTTTGATCCGGGGAACGCTCGCCTTGGCCCTTTTCACCGGCGTGGGCTGGGTCTACGGACATTATCTGGCCGGATTATTGCGTAAACAGGCCGAGTCAGAGCGCGCGGCCCAGGACGCGGAAGAACGGACGCGGGCGGCCGAAGGAAAGCATATGCCCGCGCCCGAGGACGCGGCGATGGACGGCATCTTCGCCCCGCCGGCGCCGAAGCCCGGAAAATAAGGCTTGTCCGGATGGAAACCAGGAGTTGACCGGGAAAAATTCCTGGAAGGCCATATCGACCTGGTGAAAAGGGTTTTTGCGCGGCTGAGGATAGGCCTTCCACCGGGCGCGGCCGAAAATCTGCAGGACGACCTGATCAGCGCGGGATGCGTGGGGCTGATCCAGGCCTTTGACAATTTCAGGGAAGACGGCGGCGCGGTGTTCAACAGCTTTGCGACCCATCGGATACGGGGAGCCATGTT
>JAZKAF010000016.1:0-3222 GCA_040389285.1 candidate division FCPU426 bacterium | reverse complement strand
CCCTGAGGGCGCCGTTTTTCTTGTCTGGCGTAAAGACTGAATTACTTCTTTTCGCCTTCGGCGGCGGCAGCGGGAGCGGCTTCTTTCTTCTCTTCCATCTTGGCCGCTTCCTTCTTGGCCTTGGCTTTGCGAGCCTTCTTCTTCTTCTTCTTTTCGGCCTTGGCGGGAGCAGGCGCGGGAGCAGCGGCGGCGGCAGGAGCCGCGGACGTGGCAGCAGCGTCTTTCTTCGCCTCTTCAGCGACCAGGCCCGAAGCCAGGATCAAAGCAGCGCCGGCGAGTGACAGGATTTTCTTCATGAAAAATCCTCCTATAGCAAAAGTGACAGGAAACACCAAACCTTGGAAAACCGCAGCTTTGACAATGTTTCCTTACACCCACCTAAATGCAAGCTCCATGCCAACGTGGATTCATTGAAAACAAAGGGTTTTCAGGCGAGGAATAGAATGAAAAAACATGCAGCGTCTGGATTTATATTCGTTTTACGCCGTATTTCTTCATCAAGGCCTGGAAGTTCTGCCGCGCCAGGCCAGCTTCGGCCGCGGCTTTGGACACGTTGCCTTGCTGGCTTTTCAGCGCTTCTTTGACAAAAGCTTTTTCAAAATCGGCGATCATGCGCTGCTTGGCTTTGCGAAAAAGTCCGCCCGAAGGAGTAATAACCGCGCTGCCCGTGAAGATCAGGTCCTGCGCCTCGATGCGCGAGCCCGAGCCCATCAGTCCGGCGCGTTCCAGCACGTTCTTCAATTCGCGCACATTGCCGGGCCAGCCGTAGGCCAGCAAGGCCTTCAAAGCCTCCGGGCTCAAATGCTTGGGTCCGCCAGGCTGGGTGCCGCGGGCCAAAAAAGTTTCGGCAAGTTGGGGAATGTCTTCGGGCCGTTCGCGCAGCGGCGGCAAGAATAAGGGCAGCACGGCCAGACGGAAATAAAGGTCGCGCCGGAAAGTCCCCTCTTCCACCATCGCTTCCAAATTGCGGTTGGTCGCGGCCACCACGCGCACGTCCACTTTGCGCGCCTTGGCCTCGCCCAGCACTTTCAGCTCACCCGATTCCAGCACGCGTAATAACTTGGCCTGCGACCCGAGCGGCACCTCGCCCACTTCGTCCAAAAACAAAGTGCCGCCGTCCGCGGCCTGGAACAGGCCCTGCCGGTCCTCATCGGCTCCGGTGTAGGCGCCCTTGCGCGCGCCGAAGAGCTCGGCTTCGAAAAGCGTGGCTGGCAACGCGCCCGCGTTCACCTGCACAAAGGGCCCCTTGGCCCGCGGGCTTAAGTTGTGCAAAGCGCGAGCCGCCAGCTCCTTGCCCGTGCCTGATTCGCCGGTGATCAGCGCGTGCGAAGTCGAAGGCGCGATGCGCCGCAGCATGCTGAAGACCTTCTGCATGGGCAGGGAAGCGCCCACCATGTTCTCCAGCTCGACCTCGCCCTTCAATTCGCGGCGCAGGCGGGCGTTCTCCCGCAGCAGCCGGTGCTTCTCCAAGGCCTTGTAGACCACCAGCTCCAGGTCTTCTTGCTTGAAAGGCTTGGCCAGGTAGTCTTCGGCCCCTCGCTTCACCACCTCGACCACGCTTTGCGTGCCGCCGAAAGCCGAGATCACCACCACCGGCAGCTCGGGCGCGACTTGCTTGACCCGGGCCACCAGCTCTTCGCCGGGCAGGCCGGGCATGCGCAGGTCGGTGATCACCAGGTCAAAGCCGCCCTCGTCCAGGCGCTTCAGCGCTTCGTCGCCCGAGGCGGCCACCACGCTGGAATGTCCCTTGCGGGCCAGCATGGTCTTCAGCAGGTCGCGGACTCCGGGTTCGTCGTCCACCACCAGGATCCTAGCCTTTGTGGGCACTTGAGCTCCCTTTCGCCTTCAGCGGCAGTTCAAAGATAAAATGCGCTCCGCGCTTGCGCGTGGATTTCAGTCCCCAGAGCCTTCCGCCGTGGGCCTGCACCACCATGCGCGCGATAGGGAGACCCAGGCCCGTGCCTCCGGCGCGGCGCGTGAAAAAGGGCCTGAAAAGCTTCTCCGGATCCCGCCCCAGCCCGGGGCCATCGTCCAGCACCTCGACCCGCTGGCTATCCGGGGCGCTGCGCAACTTTTTAAAGCTCACCTGCACTTCGCTGGCCCCGGCCTCGCGGGCGTTGCTGAAAAGGTTCAAAAATACCTGTTTAAGCCGCTCCGCATCCACTTTCAGCCGCGGAGCGCGGCCTTTGACCAGCAGCTTACACGGCAGGGCCCCGGTCGCGCCCATGACACTCTGCTCCCAGGCCTCTTTCACCAGCTCCTGCAGGTCCGTATCGCGGGTCTTCAAATGCAAGGGCTTGGCAAAGTCCAGCAGGTCCGTGATCAGGCGCTTGCAGCGGCGGGACTCCTTGCCGATCGAATCCATCCAGCGCTTCAGGTCGGCCTTTGAGGAATCCACAGCCATCTCAGCCGCGCCCGAGATCACGGTCAGGGGATTGTTCAGTTCATGCGCCAGGCCCGCGGCCAGTTGGCCAATGGAGGCCAGGCGCTCCCTCTCCGCCAGCAGCCGCTCGGCGTCCAAGGCGCGCTGATGGGCCAGCTCGCGCTGCTTGCGCTGCTCCTCCAGATCACGCGCCATTCCCGAAAGCGCCTCGGCCAGCAGGCCGACTTCGTCGTGTGAAGCCCGCTTGCCCGGGACGGCCGAGGCCAGCTGCTTCCAATCCTGGCGCCGCACCTGGCCGGTCAGCTCGACCAAAGGGCTCACCACGCGCTGGGCGATGTATCCCGAAGCGGCTGCCAGCAGTAATAAGCATCCGGCCAGATAGAGGATCAGCCATTTCAGCGCGCGCGCCGCGGGCTCGTAAGCGTCCTTCAGAGGCTGGCTGAGCACCACGCTCCAGGTGGCCGACTCCACGCGCGCGAAGGCGGCCAGCATCTCGGTGGAATCGGCGCGGCGGTAACGCACCACGCCTTCCGAATCCTTCAAAGCCGCGATCACTTCGGGATGCCCGGAAAAATCCTTGAACAATTTAGATAGGTCGGTGTGCGCCAGGGCCACGCCCTCTTCGCTGACCAGATAGGCGGCGCTGTCCTTGCCAAAAACCCCGCCCATCAGCGTCTCTTGCATATGGCTGGGAAGATGCATCACGCCCACCAAGGTGCCCACCAGGCGTTTGCCGCGGAAGATCGGGGCGCTGACCGCCTGCGCGGGTTCCACCCGGGTCCCATGCCGCACGGGATAGATGTCCGTGATCACGGATTCCTTCAGCTCGCGCACGCCAG
>JAZKAF010000015.1:0-9660 GCA_040389285.1 candidate division FCPU426 bacterium | reverse complement strand
GCCGAGGAGTTGAAACGCGAAGCCATTCAAAAGGCGGAAAGTGCGGCTAGTGATGCGACCGCTGTGGCGGCGAGGCTGAAACTGGACCTGGAAAATGCCAAAGCCGCCCTTGGGGAAATGCAGTCCCAGTTGGGGGAGCTGAAAGAGCTTCGAAAATTAAAGGAAGTGCAATCGGCGGTCGAGGCGGAACGCGCGGACCTTCGCAAGCGTAGGAAGGCGCTGGGAAATATCGAACGCGAGCGGGAGATGGTCAAGAACCGGTTGTCAGAGATCAACGCGGCGCTTGAAAACTTGAGGCTATCTTCATGAACGAAAAAAACGCCCTTCGCATCAAGATCTTCGGGATCGAGTATAACCTCAAAGGCGATAGCGATCCCGCCACGATGATGGAGCTAGCCCAGCTGGTCGACCTGAAAATGCGCGAGATCGGGCAGCCCGGCTCAGCCCAGACCCATCGCGTGGCCATCTTGGCCGCCTTTCATCTGGCTGATGAACTGATGAAGACCCGCAAAGCCCTTGAAGCGGAACGCCAGCGCTTTGACCATGCCGCGCGGAACGCCGCCAGGCTGGATATCCGCCTGCAGGCGATATTGAATGAGCGCGACGAGGCTCCCAAAGCCGACGGCATGATGATGATGGAGGAGGCCCAGCCCGATCTGTTGGATTAAGCCTCTGGACCACCCCGCCTCTTATGGCTTCGCAAGATCTTTGTAAAGCCCCGCCAGTTTTTCACTGAAATTTTTGACATTAAAACGTTCGGCTGCTTTGGATGACCTTAGGCGCAGTGACGCGCGCAACTTCCCATCTTTGAAGAAGTCCGTGATCTTAGCGGCGTACCCAGCGGGATCTTTGGCCGCCAAATAACAGGGTCCATAGAGCTCGGCGTATTCCGGATTGTCACGCAACAGCATGGGGATGCCGCAGGCCATGGCCTCGTTGATGGCCAAAGCGCAATTTTCCTGGTACGAGGGAAAGAAAAACAGGTCGGCCGCGTTGTAAAGCGCGGGCATCTGCTCCAGTTCGAAGACCCCCGCGAAATGCACGTTAGCCGGCGCTGATTCCATGGCCTTGTTCAACTCGCTGAATCCGGCTGTCAGACGCTTGAATGGCCGGCCTCCAAGCCATACAAACTGGATCTCAGGCAGGGCCCGGGCGGCGGCTATGAACTCGGCAACGCCCTTGCGGGGCTGGATCTGTCCGGCCGAAAGGCAGATCTTTTCGGTGGATCTTAACTTAAGAAGGCGCCGGCCCTGGGTCCGCAGCTTGGGAGAAGGAAAAAACCGCTCGGTGCTGACAGGGTTGGTCAGCACCTCAAGCCTGGACTTCACCCCGATGGCGGCGAGATCGCGTTTGACCTGGGGGGCGACGCAGAGCACGACCTCGGCGGAGTTGTAGGCGACTTTCAGATACCAGTCTGAGATCGGGGCCCAATATTTCGCGAGGGCCAAACTGCCGATGAATGAACCGGGAACCACGTGGGCGGTCATGATCCTGCGGCCCGGGTAATGCCGCTTTAACTTCCAATAACGCGGGCCGAAGGTGTGGGCGTGAAGGATGTCACAAGGTTGGTCGCTGTTCACCAAGATCTCGATGCCGGGCATCTTCGACATCGCATCCACCATGTCGACAAATGCGGTATGCACGCCTTGGGCCTTGAATCCCTCGGATTCCGATATGATGTTCACTTTGATCTTATTTCGCATTCAAAAATTCTCCTATCCTCTTTAAGATCCCGCCTTTATCCGCGGGTACGAACCATTCGATAGTCGCGTCTTTTCTGAACCAGGTGCGCTGGCGCCTGGCGTACTGGGCGGTAGCGATCTCGATGGCGCCGCGGGCGGTCTCGAAATCCTGCCGCCCGGCCAGCACGTCGAGGAGCTCGCTATACCCGATGGCGCCGGTCGACCTGACCTTTTCTTCTCCAAATACTTCGGCAAGCCTCTTGGTCTCGTCGATCCATCCGCTTTCCATCGCGTGCCGGTTCCGCTCCCTGATGGCGCGGGCCAATTCGGTCCTGCCGGGATCCATTCCCAGCATCAGGATCCGGTTGGGGCGCAGCATGCCTGTTTTGGGGGCCGCCTGCCATAGGGACAAGGGTTTTCCGCTAGCCCGAAGGACCTCGACGGCGCGCTGCACCCGACGCGGGTTCTTCTGGTCCAGTTTTTCAGCCCCGGCGGGATCCGAGGAGCGGAGCTCCGAGAGAAGGTCTGGAAGGGGCGTTTGGGACACCTCTTGCCGGACCGCGGCCGGGATCTTGGGCATTTCAGACAAGCCATGCAGCACGGCGTCCAGGTAGAGGCCGCTGCCGCCCACAAAACACGGTGTCTGTCCCCGGAGCCAGGCGGTTTCCGCCAAGTTCGCGGCTTCCGCCGCAAAGCGGCCGGCGGAAAAGGCTTCCCCTGGATCCACCAGATCGAGGAGCCCGACCTCGGCCCGCTGAGGCAACAAGGGCTTTGCGGTGCCGATATCCATGCCCCGGTAGACCTGCATCGAGTCCGCGGACAAAAGGCGCAAGGGGAAGGCCGCGGCCATCTCGAAGGAGACCCCGCTTTTGCCTGACGCGGTCGGTCCGCAGATCACCACCAGCAGACGTTCAGCGGCGGTCAAAATATTTTTCCAGCTCCTCGAGCCCGAGGCGCACGAAGGGAGGCCTGCCGTGGGGACATGACCAGGGAACCTCGCATTTGAACAAGTCCGCCATCAGCGAGCGCATCTCATCCAGATTGAGGGCGTCGCCGGCCTTGATCGCCGCTCTGCACGCCATCCGCGCGGCCACTTCCCTTCTGAAGATGCCCAGCGGATCTTTTTCGGTCTCCTCGCCGATCTCGTCCATCAACTCCTGGATCAACGCGGGGATACGGACATTTTTCATGAACGAGGGGATGGAGAGGACAAAAAATGAGCCTTCGCCCATATCGCTTATCTCCAGGCCCATGCTCGCCAGCGCTTCCATCCAGCCGCGAAGGCGCAGGGCGGCGGAAGGCCCCAGTTCAAGGGCCTGAGGAAGCAGAAGGCGCTGGCTTTTCGGCGATCCCGCCTCAAGGGCTTTGCAAACGGCTTCATATAAGACCCGCTCATGGGCGGCATGTTGATCGACCACCACAAGGCCTCCCCGCTCCTGGCAGAGGATATAGGAACGGTGGAGCTGCGCGAGGGGCGCCGGCCAATCCTCGGGTGGCATTTCCGACGCCCGGGAACTGTCGGATACCCAGGTCGAAGCGAGCTGGTGGGGCGCGGATACGGCGGGAAGCTCCGCAGTGGCGAAGCCTTGAAAAATGGACTGCCCTTGGCCAAAAGAAGAGGAAAGACCGGATCGAGGGAACGGCATGGAAGGCCGTGGCGGCAGCGGAAATGCCGCCATCAGGTCGGCGCCAGCTAAGGCTTCCTGCGCCGCGTGCCGGATCGCGTCCAAGACCGCTCGCTCGTCGCGGAAACGGACCTCCAATTTGGCGGGGTGGACATTGACGTCGACGTCGTTCTGGGGCATTTCAACGAACACCAGGGCCACGGCATGGCGTCCGGCCGCGATCAGGCTGCCAAAGGCCTGGGAAAGGGTGAATCCCAGGAGCCGGTGCTCCACAGTCCTGCGATTGATGAATAGGAATTGCCCGCTGCGGTTGGATCGGCTGAGGACGGGCTTTCCGATCCAGCCGCTGATCTTCAGGCCGGATGGTCCCGAAAGGCGCAGTTCGAGGGCCTCGGCGAGGAAGCCAGTTCCTAAGACTTGAGCCACCCTTTCCCGAAAGCTCGCGACCCTGGGAAAGTCCATGGACAATTTCCCGCCCAGCCGAAGCCTGAATCCAACTTCCGGATGAGCGAGCGCCAGGCGCGACAGATCCTGCTGGATCTTGGCGGTTTCGGTGGCGGCCGCCTTTAGGAATTTCAGCCTGGCGGGGGTGTTGTAGAAAAGATCCCTGACTTCCACCACAGTCCCTTGGGCATGGTCGGATTGTCCAAGCTGGGGGCGACCGGCATCGTCGAAACTGACGGAGCTAGCCGCTTCCGCCTCCGATTCGCGGCTGCTGATGCTGAATCGGGAAACCGACTGGATGCTGGGAAGCGCCTCCCCGCGAAAGCCAAAAGACCGGATGCTGTCCAATTCCGCGGTGTCGCGGATCTTGCTGGTCGCATGGCGGCGCACGGACAATCCCAGGTCTGCCGGCGACATGCCGCTGCCATTGTCGCGGATCAGGATGAGACGACGGCCGGCATCCTCGATCTCGGCTTCGACAAAGGAGGCTCCGGCGTCGAGCGAATTTTCGATCAATTCCTTGACCACGGATGCGGGCCGGACCACCACTTCGCCGGCGGCGATCTGGTTGGCTACGGCTGCTGAAAGTATTTGGATTCGGTCTGACAAGGGGATCGGCTAACGGACGGTTTGGGCTTGGCGGGATTTTCCCTTGAGGCTCGCCGTTTTGACCTGTTGGATCTTTTTTTGGTTCATTTTATAGATGAAGATGAGGACCTCGGCCACGGCCTGATAAAGATCCGGTTCGATCTCAAGGCCGACGTCCAGTTGGGACAGGATCTCGATGAGCTCAGGATCCTTGTAAAGCGGGATCCCGTTCTCGAACGCGGTCGCTAAGATCCGTTCGGCCATGGCGCCCTGGCCTTTGGCGATGACCCGGGGAGCCTGTTGTTTCAGGGGATCGTATTTGAGCGCGACGGCTCTGACGCGCTTTGGGGGCCGGGGATCCATGGATCAGGCTCTAAGATTCAACGCGCCGGACCGCGGCTGGTCTTCCAAGAGTCCCAGTCCCCGCACCGCCAGGGTGGCGAGATCCCCGGCGCTCGTGAAATCCAGTCCGCTGAGCTTAAAGCGGGTGTTCGTCTCAAAACCTTTGCGCAGTCCGTCGGCGCTTTCCTTCAAAAAATCCCGGTTCCCCGGGTCCTGGACGCTGACTTTGCACTGGCATTCATTTTTCCACACTTGCAGCTGGATCTTCACTTCGCCCAGGGCCGCCGTGTTCAACAGGAACGAGACATTGACCGGATCCTTTTCGTCCAGACGGTGAGGGCGGCCCTTTTTCCAATAAATGGATAGCTGCCCGCTTTGGAGCTGTCCGTCCATGAGGACAGGCAGCTGAAGGGTCGTCACGTCGAACGCCGGCGTGGGCCGCGCGGCCAGATTCATGGTATCAAGGCTGCTGATGGCTTGGTTGATATCGCGGGCCAATTTTTCGGATCCAGGGCCAAGTCGGCCGCCACCATGCTCAGTCGCCTCTCGTAGCGCCGCGGCCAGGTGAAGGAGCCTGCCTTTCAAGGATTCCGCGGGATGGATGGATGAGGCCGTTTCTGGATTCAAAAGGCTTTTTTCGAGATCGAGGCCGCTGTCACCCACATAATCCATCATCTGCGACCAGAGCGCCGCGGAGTTCCCCATGTCGAGGTGGTGCTCCGCCAGAAATTGTCCGAGCGAGGAAAACGCCTGCTGCAGCCCTGCTGAGGGTTCAACGCCGCTTTGGGATGCCATGATGGCTCCCAGGGTGGCTCCCAGGTCCCCTCCCTCGCGCGCGATCCCCATCGCGACCGTTTCGACCAAAGGGCGCGAGGCCGGCAATCCGCGCGCCCTTAGGAACGCGAGGGCCTCCAGCAGAGTTTCCCGGGGAAATCCGTTCAACGGGACCTGCGGGGCGCCAAGGCCGCGCGACCTGAAAGCGTCAGACATGGCGGAAGCGGAGACCAAGGCCCTATCCAGCGGTGTGGCCTCAAAAGCCGATCGGATCCCGGCTAAGGCCTCTAGCGCGGCCTGGCGCATTCCGGCACCGCTGATGGCGGGGCCGAAGTCGCCCTGGGACCGCGCTGATTCAAATAAATTTTCCGCGCTTGGATCGCCGCCGTCCCCAAGGCGCTGGGCCATCGAATCAAGGATCTGCTCGAGGCCGGACTGGTCCAGCGAAGTGCGGCCTCCAGGACCCCAGGATCCCTGGATCAGGGCTGTTGCCAGTTCCCGCTGCAGTGCCCTGGGTAACCCGTTACCCGAAAGTGAGGCGGCGCCTGGCGCCGGAGCGGACATGCCGTAGGGATCGGGGATACCCGCGGCAGCCAGGTCTTCGACGCCGAGCAGCAGGTCAGCGGAACGGATCAGCGAGCTCAGCGTGGCTCGGTCCACCGGAAGCCCGTACTGGCTGAGGCTTTGAGCCGCGCGAAGGTTGGCATTGGTGACCGGTATTTGCAGCTGGCCGAGCAGGCTTTCGAGATTAGCAACCTCGCCTTGGCCTGTTGATCCGCTCAAGCTGCCCAGGATCCCGGAACCTTCGCCTCCAGAGACCTTTAAGAGCCGCAGACTGAGCGTCGCGCCGCCTTGAACAGGTGTCTGCCCAACGGAGAGGTCGAGGAAAGAGCCCTTGGATAGGGCTCCCGTATTCGAAAGGCCGGACAAGTCAGCGAGGAGGTTCTTGCCTCTCACCTCGATGATCGCCTTGTTATCAGGCAAAAGGTCGACAACGCGGGCCCGCAATACATCGCCAAGACGCAGCCCCATATTTTTTTCTGGGACTGTGTTAAGGAGGACTTTGATGTTTTGACCCAGGGCATTGACGGTCACGAGGCTCTCCACCGATGGATTTCTTTGATATGTATCGTCTGAATTGGAAAAGGCGTTAGCCCCTGGGCCGGGGCCGCCTGAGGTTCAGGATCAATTCGATCTCACCGGCCAAAAAACCGCTGCTTTTCGCTATTTTTTCGACGCTGAGACCCTTGTCCGCGAGTTCATAGATCTTCTGGTGCTTGTCCGCCATCGCGGCCGTTTCCGAGGTTTCGGCGACGGCTGGCCTGGATTCCCGCGATAAGTAGGACACCTTCAGGGGCTTGGATGCCGCCGCAGGCATCGGGTTTTCCTCGGCCACCGGGTTCCTGCGGATCCTCGGATCGGGCGGTTGGACCGGGACGGCCTTCGCGGTCCTCCGTCCGAGATCGAGGACCCACTCTTCGATCTTGGTGCGCGCCTTTTCCTGGGAGCGGTCAAAGGCCTGGATCTTGGTGGCCAGACGTTTTTCAGCTTCCCGGGCCTTGGCCATCTCCTTATCAAGGCCGCCACGCCGCTGTTCGATCTGCTGGACCATCAATTTTCCGGTTTCGCGGACCTCGTTCAGCAGCTTGACCACCCTTTCCTGAAAATCGATCAGGTCCTGGTCATCGAGCGACTCTGCGACGCGCTGCTCCAAAGACTTGAGACGCTCGCGCACGTGCAGCCATTGCCAGAGCAAAAAGATGCCCAGCAAAAGCTCGCCGATGAAGATAAAAACGGTTCCCAGGGAGTTCATCTTAGGCGTGTATATCCAAATGGGGGTAGGGCGCCTTGTCGGCGGTGTCGTCCATTTCCAAGGCGGGCCCTTCGCCACCGGTCCAACTTAAACGATAACGTCCCAGGGACCTGCCTTCCCTGCGCGGGACCTGGCTTTCCATGGGCTCATGATGCCGCAGGTCCATATCCACCGTTTCCGAACCGCCAGCGGCCTCGCCGGGCTGCACTTCTTCCCGGCGCTTTTCCCGTTCGAGCGCCAAGCGCCGTTCAGCATGCCGTACGCTGAGATCCCCCTGCATCAGCGCCTGCTGATAGAGGCTCTGGACCTCGAAGGTCCGTCCGATCATGTTCAGGATATCGGCGTTGGACATGGCGCTGGGCCCTCACCCATAAGGGTTCGACTTGATCTCTCCGTTGTGTTCCACCAGGGTGCAGAACTTGGTCTCCTGGGTCATGGCTTTGCTGACATGGCTGATGGTGACCTTGGTCCCCGGATAGATCATCCCGTTGCAGCTGATCTTGGCGCGCCGCTTGGATTTCGTGTCGCTTTCCTTCAGCTTAATGGCCGCTTCCCGGGCCTGAACGCCCTTAAGGTCGCCCAGTAATTTGAATTGCGTCCTGGTCAGCTTGCCCAGCAGCTCCTTTTTGTCATCCGGAAGCTTCCCCTGCAGCTTGGCGGAAAGGTCCTTCAAAAAGGTGATGCCTTTTTTCGCCTTATCCAGCTGCTCGTTCAGGGTCTTGGTCTCGGCCTCGATCCGCTTCATCTCATCCCGCAAGCGGGGATCTTCGCCGACTTCGATCTCCGTGGGGGTGTTGGAACGGGCGCCGATCTCGCGGGCCAGCACTTCCCAGCCCGCCACGGTCGTGCCGCCGACCAGATGTCCACGCCCGGTCAGCATCACCTTGTCCGAGGCGATGAGGGTGGAATGCATCGAGGTGTCCTGGATGCTGATGATGGACCCGCTCTCGACATAGGCATTGCGGATATACTTGGCGTTGATCTCGCCTTCGGCGGTGACCCGGGTCTTCGCCCCGATGACGCCGCCCTTGATCGTCACATTGCCTCCGGCGATCACTTCTCCGCCGTCAAGGACGCCGTCGATCACCACGTCGGCTCCCGCCTTCACCTTGAATTCGCCGTTGATCGAGCCATGGATCAGGACGGTCCCCATGAAGTCGACGTTGCCGATCTTCATGGTGAGGTCGCCATTGATCTCATAAATGGCCAGCACCGAGAGTACGCCGTCTTTGAAGGTGACCTGTCCGGTCTCCGTGGCCACAAAAGCCATTGGATCGTGGGGGTCGATCGCGGCGCCCTGCCCGGCTTTGACCTCGAGATCCTTGGCTTCGTCGGGGACGATCTCGTGCCCCGTGACGGTGATGCCCTTCTCGCCCATGGTCATGGGTATCTTTTTCGCCAGCGCCGAGCCCTTTTCGACGTTGTCGATCACGTTCATCTCGCGGTAATCCACCCGGGCGTTCTTGTTCTCCACCTGGTCCGGCGTTTTGGGGGCGGGCTCTTCCTTCTTTTTCTCGTAATATTTTTCCAGGTAGGCGTCGACGCCATGGACAACGGGCTTTCCCTTGGCGATCACGGCTTCGACCGGGCTGTAGACTTTGTTCGGGTCCGTCATGGCCGAGGCCTGGGTCTCGAGAGAGGCCAGCTCCGCCTCATCGATGCCATAGACGACCCCGTTGGCAGCCAAGGCCGCCTTGATGCGGTCCATGTGGGCCACGCTTCCGCCGCGCTCCGGGGGCAGGATGGTGACGCTGGCCGTCATCTCGCCTTCTCCGACCTCGACGAAGATCTGGGAATCCGCTGTCTTAGGTTTGGGAGGCATGATCACCACGGGCTTGGCCGTGGCCGCTTCGACGGCGCGTTTCACGTCTTCCCATTTGACCCCCTTGAAGCCCAGGGCTTCGATCTGGGCCTTCACCTCTTCAAGCGTGGCCTTTTTGCCACCCTGAACCGGCGGATGCACTGTGATGATCAGGCCGTCATCGGCGGTGTTCACCTGGCAATATCCGTGGATCGCGCTCATCGTCACCTCTCAAACAGTGGCAATAGCGCGCTCTGAAGCCTCGCGACTGCCTTGGAATATATCTGGGACACCCGGGAGGGTGTCACACCCATCACTTCCGCGATCTCGATCTGGCCTAGTTCTCCATCCAACAGCAACGTTAAAACCTTCTTCTCAGCATCTGGAAGCCGTTCCACCGCTTTGGTCAGCCGCTCGAGGATCTGGCGTTTTTCCGCCGCTTGGTCCGGTGGCCTGGCGGCTGGATCCGCGATAAAGTTTTTCCAGTCAGCGCCCTCATTGGCGGCGCCCAGCCCCTCTAAAAACACCAGGGTGGCCGGCCCTATGTCCACGAACTCCTGCCGCAGCGCCTCGACCCCGATCCGCAGTTCC
>JAZKAF010000014.1:0-8161 GCA_040389285.1 candidate division FCPU426 bacterium | reverse complement strand
CTTCACATCCACCCAGGTCTTGCCATCGCGGAACTCCGAACCCAAGGCTTTCGCTGGCTTCACGGGTTGGGCAGTTGGTTCTGCGGTGGGTTTCAGAGTGGGTTCCGGAGTCGGTTCCAGGGTCGGCTTTTCTGTCGGTTTAAGAGTCGGCTTTAAAGTAGGCTTTGGCGTGGGTTTTTTCGTCGGGACTAAGGTCGGTTCTTCGGTGGGTTCTAGCGTGGGTACTTCGGTCGCCGCTGCCTTGCGCGGCTTGGGTTTAAGATGGATAGGGCTGTTCTTAATGGAAAAGCGGCCCTGACCTTCCTGATAATTGACCACCACGTCCAGAAAATAAGGCACCGAATCGAGCGGCACATAGATCTCGGAATCCACCAGCACCGGTGCTGCCAGTAATTTTGGATAAACGCCCGCGGGGGATTCGATGTTCTCATCCCCCACCTTCAAGGTGATCGGGCCATCGATAAGCTCGATGACCAGGGTCTTTTTACTACGCTTCGTCTTCAATCCCAGCTTTTCCGCGATCTGCTTCACATCCACCCAGGTCTTGCCATCTCGAAACTGGGAGCCCAAGGTTTTCGCCGGCTTCGCGGGTTCCGGGGTCGGTTCTGCAGTGGCTTCTGGAGTCGGCTTCTCGGTGGGCTTTAGCGTGGGTGCTGCGTTGGCTGTGCGTGGTCTGGGTTTTAGATGAATAGGACTCTTCTTAATGGAGAAGCGGTCCTGGCCTTCCTGATGCCTGACGATCACGTCCAGAAAATAGGGGAGCGAATCCAGCGGGACAAAAAGCTCGGAATCGATCAGGATCGCCGCGGACTTCAAGTTTGGATAGACGCCTGTGGGGCAATCGATCTCAGAGGCTCCGACATGAAGGGTGATGGGGCCGTCAGGGAGCTGGATCACTAAGGATTTTTTGGATTTTTTTGTTTTCAGTCCCAGCGTCTCGGCGACTTGGGCCACATCCACCCAGGTCATGCCATCGCGGACCTCAGAGCGCAGAGCGCGCGCTGGGCTGGCGGCAGCTTCAGCGCTGGCCGGCCAAGCAACCCACAAGGACAGGAGCAGCAGGCCAAGGAGGGCCGCCGCGACTTTAGGCAGGGGCCACCGCATTCAATTATTGAAAAGGGAGATCGCCCGTCGCTTCCAGGCTGTTCTTCCCCCCGTAATTGAGATCGAGCTTGAACTTATAGTCACCGGCCTCCTTGACCCCTTCGCGATCGTCGATCACAAAGACCCGTGATTTGCCAGGCATGATCGCCATATTGCGCGAATTGGCCAGGTAACTGTGCTTTTCTTCGCCCGAAACCAGGTCCAACTTTCCCTGGGGACGGATCATCACATTGCCCTGGTTCTCGACGGTGCAGAGGATCTTGAAAGGCTGGCCGACCTGGTCGCTGGTGGGCTTGATGTCGATGATGCGGGCCTTGTATTCTTCGGTGCCCTTGACCGAGACAAAAACCAGGTAGGAAAGATCGGCGCTATTGACCACCGCGAGATTGCCTTTTTTCCGGGACTCGGACAAAGGCATGCATTGGACCACGATGAAGGCGTATCCGCCGCCCTTGGCGTCGGCGGGCACTTCCACGTCATAGCCGACCGCGGACGGCCTGCCTGGAAAGCTGGTGAATTTTTCGCGGATCGGCTTGATCCAGGAAGCGGCTGACCAGGCCGTGCTGCCGGGCGTGACCGGCACGGCGATACCGGCCGGAGTCTGGTCCAGGTCCATGACTTTGATCTTCACTTGAAGCGGCGAGTTGCCCATGCCGGTGACATAAAACTTGGCGCGCCGGCTGGCGCCTGGCTTCAACACGATCTCTTCCCGGCTGGGCGCCAGGGTGACCTGGAACGCAGAGGCCAGCGACACGCATCCCGCCAGGATCATGAAGCCCAAGGCCAGCGGCTTTTTGCAGCGTCCCAGGATCTTTTTCAAGGACATGTGTCACTCGTCAGAAGGTAAATGATCTTCCATTGCCGGTTGCCGCCCATGGCGCCGGACCAGGATCGCGCCCGAAAATTGAAGTTCACGGCCACTGTGACCGTGACTCCGCTCCCGGCTGTGACCGTTTCTGAAGCCGCCGCGGTGTAGGCCGTGGCGAAGTCAGGATACCGGGAGGGATCGGCGTCAGGCAGGATAGGCAGGGCGATGTATTCTGTCTGGCTTTGGCCGAGACCGGAAGGGGCGCTGGCCGTGAAACTGATGGAAAGGCCGGCTGACTGCAATTCAACCGGATCCACCTGCATAAAAGCGACTTTCACCTTCCAGCAGTCGGGATAGGTCGTTCTGACCGTGGCGCTGTGGCTGAGCTGCGGCACCATGATCTGCCCGGGGATCAGGGTCCCAAAGGTATCCATCACGGCCTCATTAGCCGTAATCGTAAACAAGGCCACCGCTAAGGTAGCGATGGCCTTGTTTGCACGACCCAAAAACTTCACGAAGGTTTAAAGCGCGCTTTGGAAACTATAGTGCACGACCCAGGTGTGAGCGCCTTTGGAAGCGGTGCTGTCCAGGGGAACCAAGGGAATGATGTCCGCTGAGTCTTCCGAGTTCGCCGGATCGACCAACTTGAGCGCATAGGCGACATGGAAGATGGTTCCCAGGGTCACTTCTTCGCTCGAATCGGAGATATAGGCGGCATCCGAACTCCCACCGGTCACTGGATCGCTGCTCGCACCCGCCGGCACAATGGCGAGCGTGTGAGGGGTTCCGATCGAATCCACGTTGCTCGCCGTATAGCACAGACGCAAGTTTCCGAGGTTACCGCTATCCTCGTGCGTGTCGGCGTCGGTGTCATGCCAGACGTCGATCTGCCAGGGGATATTGGCGTTGGTGGTCACCGTGACGTTGGTCCCGATGCTGCCGCTGGGCGAAAAGATGGAGCCAAAATCCTGGGCCCCAGGGGTCCCCAGTTCCACGGTGGTGAAGTCAGGGACGGTGGCTGAGATGTCCTGGTTCACGTCGGTGATAGGGGTAGGATCGCTTGCATGCCCCAGAGCGGGCGCTATGGCCAGGGCAAGCCCGGCGATAAGGTGTCTGATCTTCATAGTGATTTTCTCCTGCTTGAGAAAAATTGGCTTTCAAACGGAATTGCCTGAAGGCCATAAAAAGGACTTAAAAAAATTTCAAGTCGCTGCCACACACCTCCCGAGCGCAAACACTTAGATATTAACTTTTATTCACAGCTTGTGCACTTACTTGCTTCTACTCGACTGCCAAAAAATTATATCTAATCTACCCTAATATCTTCAACTGAAAAAGCTTTTTAATAATTTTTGCAAGGGAACCATGAAAAGTCCCTATTTCAAAGCGTTTAGAGGCGATCTAGCCGAAATAGTTCCCAATAAAAGCATCCGCTTTCACTATCTTATCGGACGATGGCCAATTTAAATGAGGACTTTGTTTGCCAGCCATTGTCGCTATCCACCTGCAAAATAGCCACATAAAGGCCCGAGGCAAAGCCGCTCAGGTCCAGGTCACCGGTCCCGATCCCGGCAGGGCGCTCGCCCAAGGAAAGGGTGCCCACGATCTCGCCGCTCAACGAGGCCAAGATCACCCGCACTGAACCAGGGGTTTTGAGGTAGAAACCAGCCTTGGCGCGCCCACGAGCCGGATTCGGGAAGACGATCAAGGGCTTCTGGGCGCTCAACAGCTGGCCCAGAGGGTCATCCAGGCCGGATTTGACGCTTCCAGGGCCCACATGCAAGGGGTCTTCGCCACCGTCGCCGGGGGTCCAGGTGCTGGTGGGGCTGGGAGCGGTCACCACCACAGTGTAGCCCGAAATGCCCTGGGCCTTGACCCTATGTTGGGGATTGTTATTCAGGAAGGCGCCCCAAGTGTAGTTCCCGGCCCCAAGGGCGCGGGCCGTGAAGGTAACGGCGATAACGGCCCCGGTGCTGAACTTGTTTCGTTCCGAAGCGAAGCGCACCACGATGCTGTTTGAGTAGGTGTCCACGATGACCTCGGAATCATCTTCACTCAAGCCCGCATTGCCCACCAACTCGAAGGATCCGGCGGTCAGGGTGAGGCAGAAACCGCTCACAAAGGTCTGGGCATTCAGGTTCAGGGTGTAGCTATAGTCCGTGGTCGCGCCCAGCACGCCGGTATGCGGCGAGAGCAGGCCCAAGGCGCCCGGGGTCTGGGTCGACGTGGCCGTTGGCGTGCCAACCATCGGGGTGGGGGTGGCTGAATTTACGGCCGTGTTGACCGGGGTGCGGGTCTCTGTGACAGTCCGGGTCACGGTCGCGGTCGGCGTGGTCGTCCTGGTCAGAGTTTCCGTACGGGTCAGGGTCGCGGTCTTGGACTCGGTGAAGGTGCGGGTCTGGCTGATGGTCTTGGTCAGCGTGATGGTCCTGGTCTCGGTAATGGTCTTGGTCGCCGAGGCCGTGGGCACCGGGCTGATGGTCTTGGTCAGCGATGCGCTGGGCAAGGGGCTGACGGTCTTGGTAAGGGTGACGGTTTTGGTCGACGTGGCGCTGCGCGTGAACGTGGGCGTACGGGTCGGCGTGATGCTAAAGGTGTCCGTGCTCACCGAGGTCTCCGTGATGCTGGGGGTCGAAGACCAGGTCTCGGTCACGGTGGGGGTGGCGCTGGGCGTGGAGGTGGTGGTCCGGGTCAGAGAAGCCGAGGGCACCTCGCTGAAGGTCTTTGACGTGGTGGGGGTCCTGGTCAGGGTCACGGTCTTGGTGGAGGTGGCACTGCGGGTGTTGCTCATCGTCCGGGTGGGCGAGGTGCTGAAGCTGGTGGTGGGCGTGTTGCTCTCGGTCGAAACCGGGCTTTCGGTCGCGGTCGGGCTCGAAGTAGGGGTCACGGTGGCCGTGGAACTGGAGGTACGGCTCACCGTCGACGTACGGGTCAGGGTGGGCGTGCGCGTCAGGGTCACGGTGCGGGTCGCCGTGCGGGTCGGGGTGCCGGTGGGGACCCCCATGACCGCCACTCCGTCCGAGCCCAGCTTGGCCGCGTCGATCAAGCCGCGGAAATAATAGTTGGAAGGATTGCGTCCCAAGGACCCGAAGACCACCTGCGCGGCGCTGGCGAAGTTGGGAGCCGTGGTGCTGCTGCCCTGAAGCACGCCGTTGATCTTTAAGGAGGTTCCATTGGCATTCCAATCCAGGCGCACCAAGTTGTTGGCGTTGTTGGGGAAGGAACCTGCCGGCGACAAGTAATTAAAGCCGGGCACAAAGCTGTTGAAGGTCACGGACTCACGGGCGCTGTCCACGCGGAGGGTGGCCAACAGATTTCCGGTTGAATCCTTCACGCCCCAGACCACTTCAGAGAGGCCCGAAGGGTTGGTCTCGTTGGCGTAGAACTCGACATAGCCGCTGTAGCGGCTCAGCGCGGCCACGGGGACGGACATGTAGTTCTCGGGCAGTCCGGTGGCGCCAAAACCGCCTGCCAGCCAGCGGTCTCCTTCGGGCGGAGCCGGCGACTCAGGATTGCTGCAGGCCCCGACGTTGGTCCCATCGTAGCCGTTTCCAGTGTAGTCATGCCCCTGGCCCTGGTCGCTGTTGCCCAGCCACATGCCCATGGGCGTGTTGCTGGGGGTGACGGTAAGGGTCACGGTGACGGTGACCGTGGGGGTCGTTGTCGGGGTCCCGCTCAGGGTCGGCGAGGCGCTGAAAGTGGAGGTCTGGGTCGGCGAATTGCTGTAAGTCGGAGTCGCCGTGGGCGAGGTCGTGAAAGTCCGAGTCGGCGAGTCGCTGTAGGTGGTCGTGATGGTCTTGGTCGGCGAGGCGCTGAAGGTGGAGGTCTCGGAGGCGCTGAACGTCATGGTCGAAGTCGGCGTCGCCGTGGGGGTGGGCGAGACCGTGAAGGTCTGGCTGATGGTCGAGGTCGGCGTCCCGGTTGGGGTCGGCGAAACGCTGTAGGTGACCGTGATGGTCGGCGACACGCTAAAGGTCGGCGAACGGGTGAAACTTAAGGTCGGCGTGGTGGTCTTGGTGATCGTCGGCGACCTAGTGAAGGTATAGGTCGAGGTCGGCGAACGGGTGGGCGTGGGCGAAACGCTGAAGGTGGTGGTGCGCGTCAAGGTCGGCGTGGACGAGAGGCTGAACGTGGGCGAAGCGCTGAAGGTCGGCGACACGGTGAACGTGGGCGTCGAAGTCGGAGTCGGGGTCGAAGTCGGGGTCGGGGTCTGGGGCATGATCTCGACCATGATCCCGCCCCAGGTTTTCTTGCTTCCCAAAGTATGGATCGCGTCGTATTCGCCCTGGGTCACGATCAATTTGTTGAACAAATAGTGAAAGCTCGGAAGCACCTGGGAGGTGACCGAGACCCAACGGGAATCGGCAGCGCTCATGCTGGAACCACCGCTGAACCAATTCTGCACCAGCATCGAGTTAATGCCCGTGGTGGTGATGGATTGGAAGGAGCTGCTTACGTTGGTGGTGTCCTGGTCGATGTTGAAGGCGCCCGAGGCCAGGGTGTTGATCGGATCATAATAATCCGAAACAATGACCGTGCTGTCCTTGGTGGTCGAGCAAGTGACATTGATCATGGACGAGCCGGAAGCGGGATTCTCCAGCCGATAGGTGGCGATAGAGATCACCCCGTCGTTGGTGGCCCCGATCTTGGTGAGCGCCACGCCGGCCCAGGAAATGCCCGTGACTTCGGTGTTAGCATTCTTGTTGTTCCTGACGATGCTGACTAAAAGATAACGCTGGGGATTGCTGGCGATGGTGTAAGCAAAATTAAACGTACCGGTCGCGGGCGCGCTCACGGTCAGGTAAGAGCCGAGCGTGACCGTGGCCGAAGCAGCGCGACAAGCGAGCATCAGCAACAAGAAAATTAAATTTTTGTAAAAACGGTGCATCATTGCCTTCGGTCTTCATCGACCGATTAATGAAAAACAAAACCTGGAAACGTTACCTTCCCGACTTATGAAACCCACCCAAGGGTCTGTTCGACCTTCTTGAATGGTGAAATCATAAAATAGTTACGCCAGGAGGGGTCAAAAAGACGGCTTGAGATTGACGGAATATCTAACAAAATATGACAGTATCTAGCTAAAGTGATGTTCACAAAAATACCTAACCTTCAAAAAAAGTACAAAATTGTAGGTAAAAGAAGAAATTAGACCAATTTTTTAGGCAGTTATTGCGTCAGATATGAAGACATTCCATAAAATACTGAAAATTTGGGCAAAATCGCGGCAAATTTTAGGGTTTGGATTTTTCTCCGCCGAGGCGCTTCACCAGGCCTTCGACCCAGGCACGCAGGTCATCCACATACTCGAAAGCGGCTGGCACCACCACCAGGGTGAGCAAGGTGGAGCTGATAAGGCCACCGGCGATGCCGATGCCCATGGAAGACCTGAAGCGGCCGGCCTCATTGAGTGCCAGGGCCAGGGGCAGGGTGCCGAATAGCAAGGCCAAGGAGGTCATCAGAATGGGCCTCAGACGGGCTCCACCGGCCTCGATCAGGGCTTGCTTGCGGTCTTTGCCTTCCTTCATCTTCTGCAGGGTCAGGTCGACCAGCAGGATCGAATTCTTAGCCACCAGGCCTAAGAGCATGATGAGGCCGATCATCGAGAACAGATTGATGCTGGCGTCCAGCTGGGCCACATGGAAAAGGTGGGCTTTTTTTAGCGCGGCAAAGATCCCCATGCGGCTGGCCAGCTCCACGCCGGCCAGGGCGTAGAAAGCGCCGGCCACGGCCAGGGGCAGGGCCAGCATGATGGTGATGGGCGTGATAAAGCTCTCGTAAAGCGAGGCCAGCACCAGGTACATGATCAAGATAGCCAGGACCAGAGCCAATAAGATGTTCTTCTGCAGGTCCTCGAAGTCCTCGGCCTGGCCAACGAACTCGCTGGACACGCCTGCCGGAGCGGCATTGGCAGCCAAGACCTTCCGGGATCCGTCGAGCACGCCGCCGAGGCCGGCTCCCTGCCCCAGATTCGCGGTGATGATGACGCAACGCGAGCGGTCGCGTCGCGAGATCTTGCTGGGTCCCAGGGTCTTCTCGGCTGTGGCGATGGAAGAGAGCTTCACCAGGTTGAAATTGAGGTTGGGCACATAGGCGGTCTCATAACCCAGCTCTAGATCCTGCTGCGCCTTGTTAAGGCGCACGCGGATGTCGTATTCCCGCCCGCCTTCGCGGTATTTGCCGGCCACCATGCCGTCGGTCAGGACGCGCAGCTCCTGGCCCGCGGTGACCGTGCTGACGCCCAGCTTG
>JAZKAF010000013.1:0-5990 GCA_040389285.1 candidate division FCPU426 bacterium | reverse complement strand
ACCTTGCAGCGGCGGGGATGGCTGGGGAACGATTCCGTGAACTTCGCCAACACCCTGGCGGGCTCGGCCCTGGGTTATTACGGTTACTGGTTCATGAAGGCGCTGCCCGCCTGGTTGAGCCACATGGGGATCCAACACGTGTACATCCTGGACCATTTTCTCTGATGCGGATGCTGCCTCGTCTTCTTTTGGGATTGATCGGGACCTTGGTGATGGCCCTGGCATTGAACGCGCTGCACCTGGACTGGTCCGCCCTCTTCCACGGCGATTTCCAGACCCTGTCCGTGGCCGCGGGAGAGTCGAACCTGTCCAGGGCATTCACCCTGCTCTTTCTGATGGCGGTGCTCCCGGCTTTGTTCCTGCCCATCACCGCGCTGATGCTGGCCAGCGCCACGCTGCTGCCTGGCCCCGCCGCGGTGCTAGTGATACTCGGCGGGACCCTGTTGAACGCGGCGCTCTGCCACGGCGCGGGCAGGCTTTTCGGCGTCAAGCTCTGGTCGCTCTTGGGGCTGGAAGACAAGGCCTTCATCAAGATGCTCAAAGAGGGCGCGGCTGAACACGGTTTCAAGATGGTCCTGGTCTCGCGCTTCATGCCCGTCCCGTTCTGCGTCCCGAGCATCGCTTCGGCGCTGGTGGGCATCGGTTTCTGGACCATGATGCTGGGCACGGCGATCACCATGCTGCCCTGGGCGCTTTTTTACGTCTTCTTCACCGAGTCTTTGCGCAGCGGCAGCGGCAAGATGCTGGGACCGGCGCTGGCGGTTTTCGCCACGCTGAGCGTGGTGGCCTGGTGGGTGCGGCGTTATTATGCCCGGCGTTCCTCGCCGGCTTTGCTGGAAGTCCGCACGCCGCCGATGGGACCCGAGCTGACGCTCTACACGCTTCCCGGGCATGAAGCCTCTTTGGAGGCGCGCCGGGTGCTGGGTGAACTGCGCTCAAGGCTTGGATTCGAGGTGCGCGAGGTGGACATCTCCGGGTCTCCCGATCTGGAGGCCCAGTACCATGACCATGTTCCGGTGGTTTATCTTGGGGATCTGAAGCTGTTCTCGTTCCAGGTCGATGAAAACGCCCTGGAGCGTTATTTGAAGCGCGCGGGGGCTCCATGATCGAATTTCAGGACGTGTCCAAGACTTACGAGGGGGACGTGCTGGCGCTGAAGGGCGTCACCTTGTCCATTGCCAGGGGTGAATTCGTCTTTTTGACAGGACCCAGCGGGGCGGGCAAGAGCAGCCTCTTGGACCTGCTGACCCGTGAAAGGAAGCCCAGCTCCGGGTACGTGCGCGTGGATGGGATCGACCTGGGTTCCTTGCATGATTCCCAGGTGCCTGCCCTGCGCCGCCGCATGGGGATCATCCTCCAGGATTTCAGGCTGCTATACGACCGCAGCGTCTTCGACAACGTCTCCTTCGCGCTGCGGGTGCTGGGCCTGCCAGAAGCCGAAATACGGCGCGACACCGAAGCGGCGCTGGAAAAGGTGGGCTTGGCCGGGAAAGCCGACTTGCGTCCCCACAAGCTTTCCGGGGGCGAGCAGCAGCGAGTCGCTGTGGCCCGGGCCCTGGCCCGCGATCCGGAGTGGGTGCTGGCTGACGAGCCCACCGGCAACCTCGACGCTGAGACCAGCATGGACATCTTCCGCTTGCTGCAGGTGGCCAACCAACGGGGGGCCACCGTGGTGGTCGCCACGCACAATCAGTCCGTGATCCAGAGCATGGGGAAGCGGGTGGTCCGGATGCGCGCGGGGCTGGTCGAATCGGACGCGCCAGAGGAGAAAAAATGAGCATGCCCCTACGCTATTTTTTTAAGGAGGCCTGGTCCTCCTTTGGCCGCGGCGGCGCCATGAGCCTGGTGGCGGTGCTGGTGCTGACGCTCGCGGCCCTGTCCCTGGGTTCTTACGCTTTGCTGCGCCAGAACACCCTTTATTGGATCGCCAAAGCTGAGAACCGCTTTGAAGCCGTAGTTTACATGAAGGATGGCAGTAATCAGGACGCCGCTGTGGCGCTTTCTGACCGTCTGCGGGCCCTGCCCAGGGTCAAGGACCTGAGGCTCGTCTCGCCGGCCGAAGCGTCCCAGGAGCTCTCCAAAGACCGTGGCTTAAGCGAGTTTGTCGCGGCTTTGAACGGGGACAATCCCTTGCCCTGGTCAGCCAGGGTGCGTTTGGAATCGGCGGACGCGCCGTCCCTTGAAGCCTTTGAAGCCGAGGCCGAGGTCTTGGACGGCGTGGACAGCGTGGACTGGGGCAAAGACAGCGTGGAAGCGGTGCTGAAGTGGCTGAAACTGCTGCGAAGCGCCCTGCTGGCGCTCGGATTCACCCTCGCCGTTTGCGCCGTCATCGTCACGGCCAGCGTGGTGCGCCTGACCCTTTATGCCCGGCGAGGCGAGATCTCTATCATGCGCTTGGTAGGGGCAGGGCAGTGGTTCATCCGGATCCCGCTGATGATGGAAGGCGCGCTGCAGGGAGCCCTGGGCGGACTGCTGGGGGCGGCGCTGCTCTTCGGAGCTGGCCGCCTAATCGCCGCGCGGGCCATGCATGACCTGCAATTGGACCTGGGCGCCAGCCTTCCCTACGGCGTCGGCCCTCTTTTCTTGCTGGGCCTGGTGCTGGCTAGCGCCCTGCTTGGGCTTTTAGGCAGCCTGCTGGCCTTGGGCGGGAGCGTCAGGGAGCCTGGGTGAAAAAGGCCGCCTTGCTGTTTTTTGCGCTGGCCCTGGGCGGGCGGCTTTTGGCCGAAGGGGCCACCCCCGACCTTGGATCGAAGCGGGAACAACTGGAGCGCATCGAGGATGAGAAGAAACGCATCCAGGACAGCCTGAAGGGCCTGGAAAAGAACGAGCATTCGGTGCTCAAGCAGCTGGAGAGCCTGGACCGCAGCCTGAACACCAAGCGCCTGGACCTCAACAAGAACCAGAAGCGGATGTCCCAGGTGGAAAAACGGCTGGCTGAGCTGAAAAGAAAGACGGCGGACCATGAAGCGTCGCTGGCGAACAACCGGGTCCTGCTGAGGGGCGAATTGAAGGCGATCTATACGAGCTCGGCCAGCGCGAAAGGCGCGGCCCTGCTCCTGTCTTCCGCCAGCCCCGCGGAGATGATCTCAAGGGCCAGGTACCTCAGGGTCCTGGCCGGGCGCAACGCCGCCCATCTGAAAAAAGTCCAGCGCTCCCTGGCGCTGGTGCAGGTGACGCGTCGCGAATCCGAGCAACGCCGCGTCGACTTGGTCCGGCACCAGGCCCAGGTGGAAAAGGCGCGGCTCGAGGTGGCCGCGCAGAAGGCAAAAAGGGAGGCCCGCCTCGATGAGGTGCGGCAGAAAAAATCGCAGACCCAGGCCTTGTTGAAAGAGACGGAGCGCGCGGCCGCCAAGCTCGAAGATATGATCCAGGGCTTTCAGAGCCGGCCAACTCAGCCAGTCCGGGAGCGCCGCAGCACGGGACGCGCTAAACCGGTCGTCGTGGACAGCTCCCCTTCGAAGCTCGGGCGCCGGGGCAGCCTGCCCTGGCCGGTCAAAGGACGGGTGGTCTCCCGCTTTGGAAAGCAGAACCATCCGCTGTTCCGAACCGTCATCTTTAACCGGGGCGTCGAGATCGCGGCCCCCTTGGGCGCCGCAGTGAAGGCGGTGGCCGACGGGACGGTGAAAGTCGCGGACGAACTGGGGGGCTACGGCAAAACGGTCATCTTGGACCACGGGGACGGCGCCTTCACGGTCTACGGCCATAACTCCGATCTGGCGGTCAAGCCCGATCAAAAGGTCGTGCGGGGCCAGGTGATCGCCCAAGTGGGCGATTCCTCGGTTTTGAAGAGCCCCAGCCTTTACTTCGAGATAAGCATCCGGGCCAAGGCGGTGAACCCCTTGGAATGGTTTTCACGTTGAGCATTTTTGATAGGGAGTCGTTATGAAAATGAAGTGGATCCTTGGACTGGTCTTGGCGTTATCAGCCCCGCGTGGCATCGGCGCGGCGACGGCCAATCACGATGAACTTTACAAGGAGCTCCGTCCCCTGATGGAGAGCATCGCGATCCTGCAGAGCAGTTATGTGGACGAGGACAAGACCAAGTCAAAGGCCCTGATCGAAGGCGCCATCAAGGGGATGGTCTCCACCCTGGATCCCTTCAGCCAGTACATGAACCTGCAGGACAGCAACGACATGCGCCAGGAGACCGTCGGTTCCTTTGGCGGCTTGGGCATCGAGATCTCGCTCAAGAACCGGCAGCTCATGGTGATCAGTCCCATCGAGGACACGCCGGCCGACAAGGCCGGGATCAAGAGCGGCGACGCCATCGTGAAGATCAACAATGAGCCTACCGACGGCATCCAGTTGATGGACGCGGTGCATAAGATGCGGGGCGAGCCGGGGACCAAGGTGACCCTGTCGATCTTCCGCGAAGGCTTCAGCTCGACCAAGGACTTCACCCTGACTCGGGCCATCATCAAGATCCAGAGCGTCAAATCCAGCCTGCTCGACCCGGCCACGGGCTATATCCGCCTCAGCTCCTTCATGGGCAAGAGCGCCGAGGACTTTTCCAAGGCTCTGGACACCCTGAAGGCCAAGGGCATCAAGGACCTGGTCGTGGACGTGCGCAACAATCCGGGCGGATTGCTGGACGCCGCGGCCCGCATCGCGGGCAATTTCGTGCCCAAGGGCAAGCTGATCGTCAGCACGGACGGGCGCAACAAGAACAAGAACATCCGTTTCGAGAGCGAAGGCGGCGCCGAGTGGAAGGGCGGCCTGGCCATCCTGATCAACGGGGGATCCGCTTCGGCTAGCGAGATCCTGGCCGGGGCTATCCAAGACCACGGCCTGGGCGTCATCGTGGGCAACAAGTCGTTCGGCAAAGGATCGGTGCAGACCATCCTGCAGTTGTCCGATGGCTCTGGCCTGCGCCTGACCACGGCCCGCTACCTGACGCCCAAGGGCAGGTCCATCCACGGGCAGGGCATCAGCCCGGACGTGGTGGCCGACGAGGAGCTCCTGGGCAAGGCTTATCTGGAACTGGCCGACCTTTCGGTGTTCGAGGCTTTTGCCAAAGAATATCTGGTCCAGCACCCGGGTTTCAGCCTGGACGAGGACGAGGAGTCCAAGAAAGCGGTCAAGGTCTCGGAAAGTTCCTGGGAACACCTGAAGCCCGAGACGCGTGAGACCAAGTTGCTGAAGGATTTCCTGGACTACGCGCGCGCCAAGACCAAGCAGCCTTTGGAAGAGGAGATGGCCCGCGACCGGCCCCGTTTCACGGCCAAGCTGAAAGAGGAGCTGGTGCGCCGCCAAAAGGGCGAAGAAGACGCCCGCCGGGTGCTCCTGCTCAGCGACACCCAGATCCGCAGGGCGATGGATTCGCTGAAAGTCGGCGCTTTGGTCCGCGACCAGGCCCGGAACGCGCGTGGCAAGTAAGAAACCCAAGAACAACCCGGCCCTTTTATTAGCCCTGCTGGCCCTGGCCGGGGTGGCGGCTTTGTGGGTCCGTATGAACGGATCCAAGCCTGGCGCTCCTGCCAGGCACCCGCATAAGCCGACCCCAACCGCCCAGCCAGTCGTGGCCGCAGCGCGCCTGGCCCTGGTGCTGGATGACTGGGGATACAGCGCCCGTCAGTTGCCTCGCCTGAAGGATTTTCACGGCAAGCTGACCGTGGCCGTGATCCCCGGGCTGGGCCTCAGCAAGAAGGCGGCGGAAACCGCGCACACGGCCGGGCAGGAGGTGATCATGCACCTGCCGGTCGAACCCTTGGCCAAGATGCCGCTGGCGCCGGGAACCCTGATGGTCGGGATGAGCGAGGCCGAGGTCGTCCGCCTCTGTGAAGCCCACGCGCAGAGCGTGCCTTTCATGGTGGGGCTGAACAATCACGAAGGCAGCAAGGGCAGCGCCGACCCAGCCTTGATGGGGGCGGTGGCGCGCTGGCTGAAAGGTCGCCATGGATATTTTCTGGACAGCGTGACCACGCCCAAAAGCCAGATCCCGGAACAGGCGCGGCTGGCTGGCATCCCCTGGGCCCGCAACCGGGTCTTCT
>JAZKAF010000012.1:32486-34139 GCA_040389285.1 candidate division FCPU426 bacterium | reverse complement strand
CCAGCTGTGCGCCGCGGCCTTGCCTCCGCCCAGGGCCTTTTCAAGTCTCAGGCTGAGCGCTGCATCCCCAGGCCGGGTGCGGTAGCGCTCGATCTCCTGCACGTCATAGGCTTCCACCTTCGCGCCGAAAAGATCCTGCATCCAGGCCGGCCCCTCCTGTTCAGGCATGCCCACGCAGTCATCCACCACCGCGCTGCGAAAACCGCTGACCAGCACGCCGCCCGCGGACACGAATTCTTTCAGGCGAGCCGCCAACGCTTCCGTCACCACGTAATGCATCGGCATCACCAGCAGGCGATAGCCTGAAAAATTAGTGGAGGATTGCACCACGTCCAGGTTGGTCCCGAAGCGCACCCCCGCCCGGTAGTACTCCTTTAATTGTCCGTCATAGGACAGCCGCTCCTGCTGCGGCTGGCGCTTCAAGGCCCAGGCGCTGTCTTGCGAGCGCAGGATGGCCACGGCGCTCTCCGCCCGGCTGCTCTCGAGCAGGGGCCCGATCCTTTCCAGCTCCGCGCCGATCTGGGCCACCGCCGGGAACACTTCCGGATGGAAGCTGCCGTCGTGCCGCAAGATCCCGCCCCAGAGGTTCTCGTGGCCAAAGCGGGCGATGCGCCAGAGAAAATAGGTCATGCCGTCGACCCCATGGGCAAAGGCCTGCCAAGCTAATAACCGCAATTCACCCGGACGGTTCAACCGCGACACCAGGTCCCATCCGGGCTGGCCGCCGCGCTGCTCAAAGGAAATGGGATTCAGGGCCTTGTCCGGCGGGCGCATGGCGTCCTGGGCATAGGAATTGGACAGATCGTCCATGTCGTCCCAGGTGTGCGGATAGTTGTTGTAGCCGATGCGGTCCAGTACCGGGAACATGGCCACGTCACCCATGTTGACGTTGGTCGAGATCCATTTTCCACGGTCGTGCTTGCGGATGATGGCGGCCTGCTCCGCGGCGTAGCCCGCGACCAGGGCGCTGTAATAGCGCTGCCAGTCCAGCTCCAGGGCCGGGGCTGAAGCATGGTGGGTGTTGATCGGGACCGGGATCTCGGACCAGGCGTTGTAGACCTGGGACCAGAAGGTGGTGCCCCAGCGGCGGTTCAACTCCTGCACGCTGCCGTACTTGGCCTTCAACCAATCCTGGAAACCTTTCCTACAGCGCTCGCAAAAGCAGGGGCTGTTGCCCAGCTCATTGTGAAGGTGCCAGCCAAGGATACGTTCGTCCTTGGCAAAGTAACGGACCTGGGCCGTGACGACCTTGCGCGAGGCTTCTAAAAACGGCTTGTGGTTGTAGCAGCTGAAGTAGCGGTTGCCCCAGCCTGCGGTCACATTTTCCTGCTTGAGGATCAGCGAATCCTTGTGCTTGTCCGTGAACCAGGGTGGGACCCCGCCCGTGGGCGTCCCCATCACGGCCTTGATCCCGTGCTTGGCGAGCCGATCCAGGGCCTTGTCCATCCAGGAGAAATCAAAATGTCCTGGGCGGGGCTCGAATTTTGACCAGGCGAATTCGCCCACGCGCATGGCGTTGAAATGGCACTTGGCCATCATGGCCGCTTCTAGTTCTTGGGTCGTTTCGGGCCAGTACTCCGGGTAATACGCCGCGCCGTAGAGGATCATCAGAAGCTCCGATTAAGAAAGGCCGAGGAAGCTGATTATAACCCG
>JAZKAF010000012.1:1020-32476 GCA_040389285.1 candidate division FCPU426 bacterium | reverse complement strand
TGAAATATCTAAGAGCGGATTTTGAAAGGGCTTGTTAAAATGTCGGGACCTGGCCGCTTGATCCACTCGACTTAAGGAGTTTTGCGTGTCCTTGCCCAAGGTTTTTTCCAATCCGGTTTATGATGGCTGTTTTGCCGATCCCTTTGTCTGGGAACACGAAGGCGTTTATTACGCCGTTGGCACTGGCTTTGAAGAAGGCGAGGGGACGATCAAGGACGCGGATCGGGTCATCCCGATCTTGCGTTCCAAAGACCTGCAGCATTGGGAATCCCTGGGCAAGGCGCTGGTGCCGCCGCCCGAGACCTTGGGTGGGTCCTACTGGGCGCCCGAGGTGGCCACTTCAGGCGGAAAGTTCTGGATGTATTATGCGGCGGGGCAGGGCGGGCACCGCATGCGCGCGGCGGTCAGCGACAAGCCGGAAGGCCCCTATGTCGACGTGGGAAAGCCCATGGTGGAGTTCCCGAAAGTCCCCTTTTCCATCGACGGCCACGCTTTTCAAGACGACGACGGGCAGTGGTACTTTTTCATGGCCGTGGATTTCCTAGACACCGAAGGCGGGAACCGGGTCGGCACCTCCATTGTGGTTCATAAACTGGACGCCATGCACCGCCTAGTGGGCCCGCCGGTCACGGTGCTTCGTGCTAGGTATGACTGGCAGCTTTACCAGCATAAATTCGAGAAGCACGGCGGGGTCTGGGAATGGCACACCATCGAAGGCCCTTTTGTGCGTAAGCGCAACGGCAAGTATTACTGCATGTACAGCGGCGGCTGCTATTTGAACGACACGTATGGCGTGGATTTCGTGGTGGCTGATTCGGTGATGGGTCCTTACCGCGACACCGGCAGCGCCAACGGCGCCCGGATGCTTCATTCCATCCCGGACAAGGTCATCGGTCCCGGGCACCACTCCGTGGTCACGGACCCGAACACGGGCCAGGATTACGCGGTCTATCACGCCTGGGACAAGGCCATGACCAAGCGGCAGATGTGGATCGATCCGCTGATCTGGACGCCCGAAGGGCCGAGGGTGGAGCGGTTCTACCGCAAGTAGGCTTTTAGAAAAACAAGCACGCTTTCCCGCCAGGGTTCCCGAAAATGGTCGTAGAGCTCGGCGTGGCCGGCTCCGGGGATCAAGGCCAGGCGTTTGGGTCCGGCCAGGCTCTCGAAGATCCGCTTAGTCTCCTCCACGCTCACGCGGTTGTCGGCGGTGCCGACCATCACCAGGCAGGGGACCGAGATCCCCTTGGCCCACTGGGCGGGATCGACCGCGAAGGCGTTGTAGCCGCCGCCTTGTCCGATCCAAAACGCGGCAAGCGTGGCCGTGGGCCAGACTGGAAGGCCCTGCAGTCTGGCGGTATGCGCCACGGCGTTGGCAAAGCGGTCATAGACCCCGTCTAATACCAGCGCGTCAGCCGTCAGGCTCAGGGACCCTAAGGCCCTGCAAGCTGCGGCGCCGCCCATGGACACGCCATAGATCGCCAGACTGCGCGGGGCCAACAGTTCGCGCGCGAAGCGGGTCACCGCCACCACGTCTTCGGCCTCGTGGTATCCCATGGACGTGGTCCAGCCTTCGCTGTCGCCGTGCCCGTGAAAGTCCGGGATCGCCACGCTATAGCCGCGGGATAGCAGTTCGCTGGCGATCGGGAACATCAGGGTCTTGTTGTCCAGATACCCGTGGAGCAGTACCACTAAAGGCGCGCCCTTGGCCTTTTCAACCACGACCAGGTCGAGTTTCGATCCTTGCCAACCCAGGACCTTGGTGCGCATGGCTGGCCAGGGCAGGGGATCATTCTTTCTTTTGCTTGTATAGGCCCCGAAGAGGGCCCTATCCCAGCCGCTTTGCGCAGGGTGCTGCGGCAGGATATGGCTGGCGCGGCGTCCTTGCTCCCAGGCGACGACGTTGAAAAGGCTGAAGGCCACGGCCAGAGCCAGAAAAATCCCCCCAAGCAGTTTTTTCCTCATCGCATGCGCCTCAAAAGAACCCCAAAATTGCCCGCCTGGGGATGGCCGTTTTTTTGTATGATGACAGCCATGGATAAAGATCAAAAAATAAAAGCGATAAGCAGCGAAGCGTTCGGGTCCTTGCCCGACGGCAGCAAGGCCACCCTTTACACCCTGGTCAATAATCAGGGCTCGCGCCTGCAGATCAGTGACTATGGCTGCACCGTGGTCCGCATGGAGTCGCCGGACAAGCGCGGCGAGCTAGCCGATGTGGTGCTGGGCTTCGATAGCCTCCAAGGCTATCTGGAGTCCCGCTACTTTTTCGGGGCCATCATCGGCCGGACGGCCAACCGCATCGGGGGCGCGTCCTTTAGCTTGGACGGCGTGACCCACACGCTGGCCAAGAACACCGGGATAGGCAATAACCTGCACGGCGGGCTTAAAGGTTTTGACAAGGTTTTGTGGTCCGTCACCGAGCTGACAAGTCCGGAAGGGCCCGCCTTATCCTTCAAATACCACAGCGCCGACGGGGAGGAGGGCTTTCCCGGCGCCGTTGATGTGGAGGCTGTCCATACTTGGACCCATGACCACACCTTGCGCATCGACTTGACCGCTACCAGCGGCCGTCCCACCGTGCTGAACCTCACCCATCATTCTTATTTTAACCTCGCGGGCGCGGGCCAAGGCGATATTTTGTCCCATCAAGTGGAGATCTTCGCCGACCATTTCACGCCCATTGGCCAGGGCCAGATCCCGACGGGCGAGATCCGGGAGCTCGGCGCTAGCCCGCTCGACTTCAGGACGCCACACGCCATTGGCGAGCGGATCAAAGCGGTGGACGGACAGATCGAGCTGTCGCGCGGCTACGACCACAATTTTGTCTTGCGCAAATCAGGCGATCCTTCGATCCCGCAGTTGGCGGCCCGGGTCCGCGAAGAAAATACAGGCCGTGTGCTGGAAGTCAGCAGCACCCAGCCCGGGGTCCAGTTTTACACCGGCAACTTCATCAGGCCCGATACGAAGGGCAAAGACTCCCAGGTCTACGGCCCGCATAGCGCTTTTTGCCTCGAGCCCCAGCATTTTCCTGATTCACCCAACAAACCTCAGTTCCCATCCACGCGGCTCGACCCGGGCCAGACCTACCGTCACACGATCGCCTACCGGTTATCGGCTTCCTGATAGCTGGTCTTGAGCCAAGATCTTGGAACCTTCGAGCGGCACTTCTCGTATGCTAGGGAAACGTTCTGAACCTTAAGGGGGACTTCGTGAGATCACTTCTATTCGCCTTAGGCCTGGCTGTTTCCAGCGTTGCAAGCGCTTCTGACACCCGGGTCGTGGTCTCCCGTCCCCATGACGTGACCGTCTATCCCCAAGGAGCCAGGGTCGAACGCAGCGCTGAAGCGGAATTGCCGGCCGGCTCGGTCACCGTCGCCTTTGAGAACATCCCCGTGGGCGCGGTGGAGGATTCGCTGCGTTTGTCGGCCCAGGGCCCCAAAGGCACCAAGATATTCGGCGTGCGCTTTGCCGAGATCTTCACGTCCGAGACCCTGCTGAAGCGGCGCAGGGACTTGGAAAACAAGATCCGGGACCTGGAGGACGACAAGAACGTGGTCTCGGACCGCGTCAGCGCCCGCCAGGCCGAGATGGACATGCTGAAGGCCCTGGGAAGCCAGGGAGCCACGCAGATCGGCGCGGCCAAGGCCGGACTGGCCACGCTGCCCAAGGACCTGGCTGTGATGGGACGGCGCATCGGGGAACTGAGCTCGGCTTCGCGGCAAGATTCAAAGACCCTGCGCGCGATGCAGGAGAAGTTGGACGCGCTAAGGAACGAGCTGGCCGCGGACGGCGGGGCGGGCAAGAATTCGCGGCGGGTGGAGGCTGACATGGAATTGGCCGAAGCCGGGACCGTGAGTTTCAGCCTGACCTACCAGGTGCCGGGCGCCGGATGGGTGCCGGTCTATGACTTGCGCCTTGAAGGCGGCAAGGTGGCCATCACTTTCAGCGGAGACATCCGCCAGCAAAGCGGCGAAGACTGGAACAACGTCCGGGTGGAGCTCAGCACCGCCCGTCCTGCAGCCTTTGCCGAGATCCCGGATCCGACCAACTGGTGGCTGGACTTCCCCGCGCCGGTCTATAACTACGCGCCCTCGGCGAAGAGCGCCGGGATGATGCTTGCGAAGAAAAGCCGGGCCGCACAGATGATGGCCATGGTGTCGACCTATGATGAGACAGCCGACCGAGGCACTTCGGTGGTGGAAGTCGAGCAAGCCCAGACCTTGCAGAGCGAATACGCGGTCAGCTTCGGCATCAAGCGCCCGCTTTCCATCCCCTCGGATAACGTGTCGCATCGCGTGGGAGTCAGCGAATCCAGCCACCCCGCCGAGATCCAATTGGTAGCGGTGCCGCGCTTGGACCAGGCCGCTTATATCCAGGCGGAAGTCGCGTACCAGGGCCTGGAGCCGCTGTTGCCGGGTCAGGCGCAATTGTTCCGCGAAGGCGAATACGTGGGCAAGGTCAGGCTAGCCCAGGTAGCGCCCGGCGAGAAATTCAAGATGGGATTTGGGAAGGACGACCAAGTGAAGGTCGTTCGCAAGCCACTTCAGGACAAGTCAGGGCTTGGTTTCATATCGGCTCAGCGACGCATGCAGTGGCAGACCACGATCGAGAATTTCCATTCCAGCGCCCGCAAGATCGAGGTCCGCGAGCAACTGCCGCGTTCGCGTCAAAAAGAGATCGAAGTGGGCACGCTGGAGATCTCGCCTAAGCCGCAGAAAGAGGACCCGGACAAACCCGGTTTAATGGTCTGGGTCCTGGATTTGGAGCCGAAAAAAGAGGCGAAGATCCGCTTCGGCTACAAGGTCAGCTTCCCGGAAGGAAGGTCTGTCAGCGGGATGGAGTAGTCTTCGCTTTGGCTTCGTAATATTTCTTTAAGACCGCGAAGGCTTTCTTCTTTTTCCCTAAGTTCGAGACCAGGCCTTTGCGGTTCCAGCCGTCCTGAATGCCCGGCAAAGGACGGCGGGGACTGCGGAAGTCCTTTAAGATCCAGGGGGTCATCCCGCGCAAGTTGCTGATCTTGTCCAGCATGGGCAGCTGCTCTTCGTAGATCCAGGCCTGGTATTCCTCGTTCCAACGCTCTTCTTTGGGCCCGTGCAGGCCCTGCTTTGCGTCGCCTCCGAATTCACTGATGATGAGGGGTTTCTCAAGCGCGCTGCTATAGCTGACGCGGCGGCATTTGTCCGGGGCCCCGTCATACCAGCCCACATATTCGTTCAATCCCAGCACATCCAATTTATGCCCCAGCGGGTCATCCACTCTGCGCTCCAGATCGCCGCTTTGTTCCAAGGCCGCGCTGATCAGGCGCGTGGTGTCCAGGCTGCGGGCGGCGTCCACCAGGCCGTTCATGAATTTCAGGCGCGCGTCACCCCGCGGCGTCTCGTTGCCCACGGACCAGATCACCACCGAGGCCCGGTTCTTGTCGCGCTGGATCATGGCTTCCAGCTGGCTTTTGGCGTTCTCAAAGGTGGCGGCGTTCTCCCACTGGATGGTCCAGTAGACCGGCACCTCAGCCCAGACCATCAGGCCCAGGCGGTCGGCTTCGCGCAGCATCGCCTCGTTATGCGGGTAATGCGCCAGGCGCACAAAATTGCAGCCCAGGTCTTTGGCGAGCGCCAGCAGTTCGCGGTCCTGGACCGCGTTTTGGATCCGGCCACCTTTTTCGCTGATAGGTTCTTCATGCAGGCAGATGCCCCGCAAGAACACCGGCTTTCCATTCAGCAGGATGTCCACGCCTTTGGTCTCGATCTTCCTGAAGCCGATGCGGTCGTGGATCCCTGATGTGCCGCCGGCGGCCAGGGTCACGTCGATAAGACGCGGATCCTCAGGAGTCCAACGCGCCGGATCCGCGTTCATGAGCAAACGGACCAGGCCGGTCTGATCCGCGCGGCCTTCGGCCCTCCAGCCGTCCACCTTGAGGCTCACGGGCATGCCGCTGGCGGCGGGTCCGTCCAGGAGTGCCCAGGCCTCAACGGTGCCCGCATCCTTCCCAAGGGTCACGGCATAGTCCCGGATAAAGGTGGCCTCCGTCTCGATCAGCGTCACATCGCGGGTCAGACCGCCGTAGTTCCACCAGTCCGTGTTCACGGTGGGCACAGCCTCTTCGTGGCGGCGGTTGTCGACCTTGACCACCACGCTGTTCCTTCCGGTTTTCAGGATGCCGCTGACCTCGAATTCAAAAGGGGTGAAGCCGCCCCGGTGATCGCCCAGCTTGGCGCCATTCAGCCAGACCTTGGCCTCGTAGTTGGCCGCGTCAAAGCGCAGAAAATAGCGCTTTCCAGCCTTAGGCGTAGCCTCGAAAGCCTTGCGATACCAGAGCGTGCCTTCGTAGTATTTTAAGTCCTCGCGCTGGCTGTTCCAGTCCCCGGGCACTTGCAGGCTGGGGGACCTGTCAAAATCGTATTCCAGCAGCTCTTGTTTATTTTTCGGCTTAGCGTCCTGGCCGTAACCCCACGCGGATTCCTGGTGGCGATAGTCGAAATATCCGGTTTCATAGGGATCGACGATGATCTTCCAGGTGCCGTTCAGGCTGGTCACGTCACGGCCGCCGGGATTTTGGATAAGGGGTGAGGCTGATAACGGGATAACGCTCAGGAATAGAAGGATCAGGCTTAGGCGAGCGTTCATGGGGCTCCCAGAAAATCATGTAAATTCGGGTCGGGACGTTCAATAATTCCACAAGCTTCCATGCCGGGCAACCCTCGCTTTAGGGATCCACGATGGCCCAGTCCCAGTCATTGATAGCGCAAAACGTCCGCAACGCCGTGGCCAAGGTCCAGATCACGGACCTGCACACCCACCTTTATGATCCCGCCTTTGGCCCCCTGCTGCTGAAAGGCCTGGACGAGATGCTCTGCTATCACTACCTGGTGGCGGAAGCCGCGCCTTATCTGGGCCTCAGTTATGACGCCCTCTTCGGCCTTTCCAAGCCTCAAATGGCCGAAAAAGTCTGGCACGCGCTCTTCATCGAGCGCAGTCCCCTAAGCGAGGCGGCCCGGGGCTTATTGACCAATTTGAAAAAGCTGGGGCTCAGCGGGACCAAGCTCCGCGACTTGGACGCCGCGCGCGCGGCCTTCGCGGTCGCCAGTTCCGGGGACCACGCCTCCAAGGTCCTGAAAGCGGCCGGCCTGCGCGACCTGGTGATGACCAACGACCCCTTTGATGTCGAGGAGCGCAAGGTCTGGGAGCGGGGATTCAAGCGGGACCCCCGCTTTCACGCGGCCCTGCGCCTGGACTCGCTGCTGGATCTTTCGCCGGCCATGGTCGTTGCCATGAAGGGCATGGGCTACAAAGTGAAGCTCAAGCCGGACGCTTCCAGCCTTGCGGAAACGCGGCGCTATTTGAACGATTGGATCGCCAGGATGAAGCCGCTTTATCTGGCCTCCTCCTTCTCTCCGGCATTCGATCCGAAACCGGGCACGCCCCTGGGTATAGTCATTGAAAAGGCCATCCTGCCGGTGGCCCTGAAGCACGACCTGCCTTTCGCCCTGATGATCGGCGTGCGGCGCCAGGTGAATCCCGGCCTGCGCCTGGCTGGCGATGGGCTCGGCCGCTGCGATGTGACCGCGCTGGAAAGCCTTTGCCTGCGTTTTCCCCACAACAAATTCCTGTCCACGGTGCTGTCCCGCGAGAACCAGCAGGATCTGGCCGTCGCGGGCCGCAGCTTTAAGAACCTGCTGGTCTTTGGCTGCTGGTGGTACATGAACACGCCGTCCCTGATCCGCGAGACCACCCGCATGCGCTTCGAGCTGCTGGGGCTCAATTTCGTGCCGCAGCATTCCGACGCCCGGGTCTTCGAGCAGTTGATCTACAAGTGGGACCATTCGCGCGCGTTGGTCGCGGAAGTGCTGACGGAAAAGTATGAGGACTTGGAGTTAAGCGGCTGGGTGGCCAGCCCTGCCGAGATCCAGCGGGACGTGGAGGCCCTTTTTCACGCGAATTTTTGGGATTTCCTCAGGCGCAAGCTCTGATCAGAGGTAGGTCTTCAAGGTCAGCGTCAGCACGTTGAGGGTGTCCTGCAGCCCGAAGTCGTAGCCCAGCAGGGCGGGCAGGCCGTAGTCCAGGCGCAGCACCGTGTCGCTGCCGAAATTCTGCTGCAGGCCCGCGCTCCATTTGAAATGCCCTTCCTCCGGACCCCAGGTCCCCTGCCAGCTCTTGCCGTTGTCCTTCCAGATGCCCTTGATGTTGACGAAGAGGTTCGAGTCGGAATGCCATTCCAGGCCCAGTTCCGCGTCGTTGGTGCCCCCCAGTCCCGCTTCGGCGATGCTCTTGGCCAGGTCGCTGTTCTCGTGGTGGCCCGCTTCCAAGGACAGCGTGGTGCGCTCGCCCGCCGGAAAACTCAGCACGATGGACCCGCCGCTGTTGCCCGAAAAATTCCACTGGTCGTCGGTCTGCTCCAGCATCAGCCTCAGGGCGAAATGGGGCTTGGCCTTGTAGTCGTTCTCCAGGCGCAGGTGGTATTCGCGCACCGAGTTCACCGGCAATAACCTGCCCGTGACTTCAAGGTACTGGGCCCGGGTGACCAGGGTGAAGGCGTTGGCTAATAAGCGCAGGTTGTTGCCGATGGAGCCGTCGTAGAGCGGCAGGTCCTTCAGGCGCTTCAAAAAGCCCAGGCCCTCCAGGTTGAGAGTCCCTTCGGCGTAGTGCCACTCCTCATTGCCGCCGTACTGGGTGAAATCGGCGTCAAAATCGTAGCCCACCAGCGAGTAGTAGTAGTCCAGCTTCAAGCGTCCCCATTCCGGCGTGACGCGCCCACCCAGATAACCCCGGTCGCCGGCCTGGACAAAAAAGTTGCCGGCCTGGGACGGGTGGCCGTCGCCCGGGCTGTAGGCGCCCTCCGCAGCCCAGGCCAGCGAAAAGCGCCCACGTTTCCAGTTGCTGTCCAGGTCCAGGCCGTAGGTCTGGCGCGAGCTGGGCAGGCCCGTGACGCCCTTGTCCCAGACGGCCTGGTGGTTCAGTAAGGTGACGCCCAGGCGGCTGTCTTTGCCGATCTTGCTGCGCGCGCGCAGGCCCTGCACATGGTCCGGGCCGAAGCCAGTAGGCTTGCGGCTGTTGTATTCGCCGTATTCCAGGCGGCTGGTGGCCAGGCCTTGCAACTCCACCGGACCGACGCGGCCGCCGCTCTCAAAAGCCGCCAGCTCTGTCCCTAAGTTCCCTGAAAAGATCAGCGGCATGATGGGTTGGTCGAAATCCGTCACCCGATGGCGGTAGATCAGTTTGTTGCGAAAGCCTCCCACGTCGTAGCGCAGGTTCGCGGCGTCGAGATAGAGCTCGGCGCCGGCCTCGCGCAGGTCGGATTCGCCGGATCCGTAAAAGGTGTCTTCGACCTGGGTGTCCACCCGCAGCTCCAGATCCGGACTGGGATGGTAGGACAGGCTGGCCAGCGCCGAGGTCTGGGCCGCGCCCGCCACGTTGATCGAGCTGGAGGACAGGGCGTCGAAGTACAGGGCCCCGCCATAGGATGGGTACACGGCCAAATTGACCGAGCTGAGGTTCGCCAGCGTCTGGGGCTCGATGGCTTGGCCGTTCCAGGCGTTCTGGTTGCTGAAGTCGAAGACCGGCGTGTTCCATCCATGCATCAGCCACTTGCTCTCGCTGGTGTAGGTCTTGCCGTTCCCGTCCACCATCCACAAGGCCACCGAGATCGCGGCGCCGGGGTTGTAGATGTCCATCCTGAACAATTTGGCTTTGGCCAGCTGGGTCTCGATGCCGTGCATGGTGACGTCAAAGCCCTCGGAGATGAAATCGAATCCGACCCGCAGGCCTTGCGAGCCCTGGCTGGCGTGTTCCGCGCTCGTCTCCAGCCGCACCCCTGGCTTGGAACTGGTCCAGGGCTGGCCGGACTCGAAGCTTTCCAGGGAGCGGAAATCGCCGCGGCGCAGGCGCATGCCCGGAGGAAGGTAGCCAAGGTCCCCGCCGGAGGCCACGCCTTCCAGGGTCAAGTTGAGGGTGAAGTCGCCCTTGTTCAAAACGCCGCCGCGGATCAGGCGCAGGTTGTCGGCATAGACCGCGCTGTCGGCTTCGACCCCAGGCTCCAGGGCCAGCGAGACCGACTGGATCTCGCCGCGGCCGACCAGGTAGCCGATGGGTTTATAAGAGGAGGCCGGGGAGGAGAACTGGGCCTTGGTCAGATCCACCTTGAGGTCGCGGTTCCAACCGGGGCTCAGGGGCGGCAGCGCGGCCTCGTGCTGGATCCAATGCTCGGTGGAAGTGATGATGACGCTGGCCTTTAAATCCTCGATGCCACTGGGATTGTAGATGTCGAGCACTAAGGCGGCGTAGGGCGACCAATCCATCTTTTCCATGCGGGTGTAGACCGCGCGGCCGGATTTGGACGAGGTTTTGAACATCATCTTCAGCGAATGGGAGCCCTCGCTGGCATGGGCTGAGTCCACGGCACGACCGCTGGCCGCGCTGCGGTCTTCCGCAAACCAGTTCACTTCGCGCTCGAAGCCTTCCCATAGGAAGGAGCTGTCGGCTCGCAAAAGGCCGGTTTGCAGGGCAAGGACCGCAAAAAAGAATGTGCATCGGAATTTCATGGTCCAGACTCTAACATAAAATAAGTGCAGGGCGGGAACAGGCTCTCCCGGCCGGAAAACGCAATAAATAGGCGGGATTAGTTCATTTTTTGGAAATTCCAGAGTTGACCCTTATCATGAATCATCGCTATGATTTAGCCTTATGAAGCATCCCCTCACATGGCGGCGCGCGCCTTTCTTACTAGCGCTTTTTGCCCTGAATTTGGTGCCCTTGGCCGCCAGATCGAGCTGCGGTTCTATTGCCTTGGGAAACAATTCTGGTTTTCAAAATTTTGTCTCTGTTTCGACTTTCAGTTGGGCTCATTCGGTGACCCTCAGCGGGGGCGTCCTAGTGGTAGCCATCACCTTGGACGATACCACCGCCAACAACATTACTGCGGTGGCCTACGGCGGCCAAAGCTTCCTTCCCGGTCCCATTGCCACGGACTCGGGCAACTACGACACCCAGCTATGGTATCTTTTAAACGCGCCAGTGGGCGCGGGCAATGTGACCCTTACAGCTAACGGACCGGTTATCGGGATCTCGGGTTCCGTGAATTATTTTGGGGTGCAGGGAATTGGGGCCACCACCAGCGCAACGGGAGTGTCGAGAGTCGGGGGGGCGCTGACCACTACTCAAGACAACAGTTGGATCGTTAGTACGGCTGGGGGATTTTTCCAGGGTTCCAGCAACCCCACCCTTCCCGCCGGATGGACCTCACGTTGGACCAGCCATTCGAGCAACGGGAACAAGGAATCCAACGCGGTGGCCGACACGGTGATAGCCGCAGCGTCGACTACCGTTAATTTCTTTTGGGATAATTTCAAGACGCATAGCGGTTTGGCTGCCATCGAGATGACGACCTGTCCTTTCGGGACTCCGACGAACACGCCCACCGAGTCTCCGACCTTATCCAATACACCCAGTTTCAGTCCCTCGCCCTCGTTCAGCCCTTCGCCCACTTTTAGCGATAGCCCGACCCAGTCGCTAACTTTCACGGAATCGTTCACCTTCACCCAAAGTATGACTCTGACGGATTCACCCACGCCCACGGCGTCGCCCACGCCCACCGCCACGGACTCGCCCACGCTGTCCTGGTCTCCCAGCATGACGGACAGTCCCACGCCGAGCTCTACCCAGACGCTTAGCTTTAGTCCCAGCTCCACGCCCACCACGACGGACAGCCCCACTCCGAGCTATTCGGCGTCCCCGACCTATAGTTTCAGCCCCACGCTCAGCGAAACGCCGTCGAACAGCCCCAGCCCCACCTTTAGCGACAGCCCGACGCCCACGCCGACGCCAAGCCCCAGCTCCACGGCCACGCCTAGCGCCACACCCACACGCAGCTTTACGCCCAGCCGTACCGCCACGCGGACGGCCACGGCCAGCGCCAGCCCGACCCGGACCCCCACCCGGACCGCGACCGCCACCCATACTCCCACGGCGCAGTCCTCGCCCACCCGCACGCCCACCACCCTTTTCACGGCCTCGCCCACGCGGACCAAGGGGATCGTGGGAGGAGGCGCGCCGGTGATCTGGCCCAATCCGATGCGCCCGGACAAGGGCGATCTGTTGAAATTCGGCAACATCCCAGATGGCACGGCCGTGAGGGTCTATGACATCAATGGGGAACTGGTCTATTCCACCATCACCCCCATCCCCAAGGGCTGGGACGCTCGCAATAACAATGGCCGCACCGTGGCCACGGGCGTCTATCACCTGGTCTTAGCCCTGCCCGCGAACCCCGTGGCCCATTTCCGCCTCGCCGTGATCCGCGATCCCCACTGATCCTTCCCAAGCCCGGCCAATCAATAAATTGACACGTCCCGCAAAACGCCCTAATATTTGAAGCTGTTTTGATCTTTTTGGAGGGGTTTATGCAGGAGAACAGCCTGGGTCTGGGCGCCACCGAGCGCAAGGACCTGTGGTGGCTGGGCCCGGTCTTGACCGTGGCAGGCCTTTCCCTGGGGTTTGGTTACCTTACCTGGGCGGCGTTTTTGGGCGATCCGGCCCACGGCCATTGGGGTCCCTATCTTTCCCCGGTCTATTCGCCCCCGTTGCTGGAATGGTTCCCCTCGCTGACCGGCATCGTGCCCCACTGGGTCTCCCCAGCCCTGCTGATCCTTTGGGCGCCCGGCGGTTTCAGGGCCACTTGCTACTATTACCGCAAAGCCTATTACCGCGCGGCCTTCATGACCCCTCCGGCCTGCGCGGTCGAAGGCGTGCCTTACAAGGATTACAAGGGCGAGAAATATTTCCCCTTCATCCTGCAGAACGCCCACCGCTTCTTCATGTACCTGGCCGTTGGTTTCATCGCCATCCTGCTCTACGATTTTTATAAGGCCTTCTGGTTCCCGACAGCCGACGGCAGCGGGACCCAGTTCGGCGTGGGCGTGGGCACTTTGGTGATGGGGATCAACTGCGTGTTCCTCAGCAATTACACCCTGGGCTGCCATTCGCTGCGCCACCTGATCGGCGGCAAGATCGACTGCTTCTCCTGCAACCAGTTCACGCGGGCGCGTTACAAGCTCTGGGGCAAAGTGACCATCCTGAATGAGAACCACATGCTCTGGGCTTGGTGCAGTTTGAGCAGCGTGGTCTTCACCGACTTTTACATCCGGATGGTGGCCAACGGCATCTTCACGGATTTCAGAATCTTCTAGCGGGGAAACGGCATGGAACAAAAATACGAGACCCATCAGCATGACGTGCTGGTCATCGGCGCCGGCGGCGCGGGCCTGAGGGCGGCCATCGAATCATCGGCCCAGGGGGCCAAGACGGCCCTGGTCTGCAAATCGTTATTGGGCAAGGCCCACACCGTGATGGCGGAAGGCGGCATTGCCGCGGCCATGGCCAACGTCGACAAACGCGACGACTGGAAGGCCCACCTGCGCGACACCATGCTGGGCGGCAATTTCGTGAACAACTGGCGCATGGCTCAGATCCACGCCCAGGAGGCCCCCGACCGGGTCAATGAACTGGAATCCTGGGGAGCGGTCTTTGACCGGACCCCGGAGGGCCGCATCAACCAGCGCAATTTCGGCGGACACAGCTATCCCCGCCTGGCCCACGTCGGCGACCGGACCGGGCTGGAGATGATCCGCACTCTGCAGGACAAAGGCATCCATTCGGGCATCGACGTCTACATGGAGTGCACCCTAGTCTCCCTGCTCAAGGACGGCGACCGGGTCTGCGGAGCCGTGGGCTATTACCGCGAGACAGGCAAGATCGTGATCTTCCAGGCCAAGGCCGTGGTGCTGGCCACGGGCGGCATCGGCAAGGCCTTCAAGATCAACTCCAATTCATGGGAATACACCGGCGACGGCCAGGCCCTGGCCTATCACGCCGGCGCCGACCTGGTGGACATGGAATTCGTGCAGTTCCACCCCACCGGCATGATCTGGCCGCCTTCCGTGAGCGGCATCCTGATCACCGAGGCCGTGCGCGGCGAGGGCGGCGTGCTGATCAACAAAGACGGCAAGCGCTTCATGTTCGACTACATCCCTTATAAATACAAAGAGCTCTACGCGGACACCGAGAAAGAGGCCAACACCTGGATGGCCGATACCCTGAAGAGCCGACCCACCAAAGCCCGCAAGCCGCCCGAGCTGATGAGCCGCGACGTGGTGGCGCGCGCCATCTGGAACGAGATCAAGGAAGGCCGCGGCACCGAGCACGGCGGGGTCTTCCTCGACGTCGCCTCGCGCCGCAGCGCCGAGGACATCAAGAAAAAGCTCCCCAGCATGTACCACCAGTTCAAGGAATTGGCCGACGTGGACATCACCAAGGTGCCGATGGAGATCGGACCGACCTGCCACTACGTGATGGGCGGGGTGAGGGTGGATCCCGAGACCCAGGCCGCCAGCGTCCCCGGGCTCTACGCCGCGGGCGAAGTGGCCGCCGGATTGCATGGCTCCAACCGCCTGGGCGGCAATTCTCTCAGCGACCTTCTGGTCTTCGGCCGCAGGGCGGGCGCCAGCGCCGCCGCCTTTGCCAAGAGCATCCCGGCCCAATCGCCGCTGGTGGACGCGGTCATCGAGAAGCACGCCGCCGAGATGGTGGCCCCCTTCAACCGCGAAAAAGGCGAGAACCCCTACGACGTGGTCCGCGACCTGCAGATCACCATGGAGAGCAACGCCGGCATGTTCCGCGACGAGGACGGGCTGAAGAACTGCCTGGTCGAGCTGGAAAAACTGAAGGTCCGGGCGAATCATACCAAGGTGGAAGGCAACCGGCAGTTCAACCCCGGCTGGCACGCCGCCCTGGAGCTGAAGAGCCTGCTGACGGTCAGCGAGGCCCTGGTCCGCTGCGCGCTGGAGCGCCGGGAAAGCCGTGGCGGCCACAGCCGCACCGATTTCCCGGACTATGCCGCCGAATTCGCCAAGGTCAACCTGGCCCTGCGGGCGGACGCCTCCGGGGCGATGGCGCTGCGGCGCGAACCGCTGCCCGCCATGCCCGACGATATCGAGAAGCTGTTCGACCCGAAGGTCCTCAAAAAACTGCGCGGGGAGGAATAAATGTCCGAGGCTAAATTCCAGATCTACCGTGGCGACAAGGAAGGCGGGGCCCACAAGGAATACTCGGTGGAAGTGACCGAGGGGATGGTGGTGCTCGACGCCGTGCACAAGATCCAGGCCACCAAGGCGACCGACCTGGCCTGCCGCTGGAACTGCAAGGCGGGCAAATGCGGGTCCTGCAGCGCCGAGATCAACGGCCGCCCGCGCCTGATGTGCATGACCCGCATGAACACCTTCAAGGAAGGCGAGACCATCAAGATCACGCCCCTGAAGGCGTTCCCGATCATCAAGGACCTGGTCACCGACGTCTCATGGAACTACGAGGTCAACAAGAAGATCCCCCCCTTCAAGCCCAAGGCCCCCGAGGCCGACGGCACCTGGCGCATGGAGCAGATCGAGGTCGACCGGGTCCAGGAATTCCGCAAATGCATCGAATGCTTCCTCTGCCAGGACGTCTGCCACGTGGTGCGCAACCAGGACAAGAAGGCGGTCTTCGGCGGCCCCCGTTTCCTGGTGCGCGCCGCTTCGCTCGAGATGCATCCGCTGGACACCGTGGACCGCACCGAGTTGATGAAGGATGAGCTGGGCATCGGCTACTGCAATATCACCAAATGCTGCACCGAGGTCTGCCCTGAGGGCATCAAGATCACCGACAACGCGATCATCCCCATGAAAGAACGCGTGGCCGACACCTTCTACGATCCCCTGATCGCGCTGGGCCGTAAGATCTTCGGCTCCAAGTCCGCGGTGGTCCCGGGCCTGCTGATCGCCTTGCTGCTCGCCTCGGGCTGCCGCGCCAAGGAAACTCCGCCTGTGCCTGTGGCCCCTGCGGCCGCCGCGGCGGCGCCTGCGGCCAACCCCAAGCTGGCGCCCGATTTCACGCTTCCCGAGGTGGGCTCTGGCGACGCGATCAAGCTCTCCAGTTACCGTGGCAAGGTGGTGCTGATCGACTTTTGGGCCACCTGGTGCGGGCCCTGCCGCATGGAGATCCCCCACTTCGTTGAGCTGCAAAAAAAATACAAGGGCCAGGGATTCGCCATCATCGGGATCTCGCTGGACCAGCAGGGTGAAGAGGTGGTGAAGCCCTTCATGAAGCAGTGGAAGATCAACTACAGCATGGTCATCGACTCCAGCGGCGAGGTCCAGGGCTCCTACGGCGGGGTCCGCGCCATCCCCACCAGCCTGTTGATCGGCAAGGATGGGGAAGTGAAGCAGCAATTCATCGGCTACCGGCCCAAAGAAGTTTTCGAAGAAGCCATTAAAAAGGCCCTGCAAGAGGGCTGACCTTACTCTGTTGTAAAGTCGCCCGTCCCGCGAAAATCCCATGCCTGAACTGCCTGAAGTCGAATTTCTACGCCGCAGCCTCGATCCCCACATCAAGGGACGCGTCATCCAAAGCGTCGACTTGCGCTTGGCCAAACAGGTGCGCAACCTGGGGGCCGCCGAATTTTGCCGACGCCTGACCGGGCAGAGGATCCTCTCCACTTCGCGCCGTGGCAAGTACCTGCTCATCCACCTGGAGAGCGAGGTGCTGGTGGTGCATTTAGGGATGAGCGGACAAGTCAGTTTTTGGGACCACAAGAAAAAAGGCAGCGGCGGATTTTCCGTCCACCCCGTCACTGGATTGCAGCGGGCGGTGGGGCAGCACGAACCCGACAAGCACACCCATGCCCTCTTCTTGCTGGATCACGGCGACCGCATCCAATACCGCGACATCCGCCAGTTCGGCCGCCTGCTGCTCTTGAAACCCACCGCTGTGGACTCCTTTCCCACTTTTGCCCGGCTGGGCCTGGAGCCCCTGGGCCGCGGTTTCAGCTACGCGGCCTTTCGCCGCGCCATGCAGGGAAAAAAAGGCATGGCCAAGGCGCTGTTGCTGTCCCAGTCAACGGTGGCGGGCTTGGGGAACATCTACGCGGATGAAGCGCTCTTCCGGGCGCGCATCCATCCCAAGCGGAGGATGGAAACGCTCAGCGAGGACCGATGGAAGGCCCTGCACAAGGCCATCCCCGAGGTCCTGCGCCAGGGCCTGAAGAATCGGGGCACCACCCTGATGGACTACCGCAGCGCGGAAGGGGCCATGGGCTCCAACCAGGAGCGCCTTTTGGCCTACGGCCGCTCAGGATCGCCCTGCAAACGCTGCAAGACCATGCTCGTGAAGATCCAGGTTTCCCAGCGCAGCAGCGTTTTCTGCCCAGCTTGCCAGCCCCTTGGCTGACGACTAGAATGACTGTCTTATGCGTATCCGACTCAATGGCGTGATAACGGAAGTGGCCGAGGGCCTCACCCTGGAGGGGCTCTTGCGCGGTCTTGGCCTCGATGGCCAGGCCGTGGCCGTCGAGCTGAACCTCGACATCATCACCCGGGACCGGCGTGCCCAGAGCGTTTTGAAGGAAAATGATGAAGTGGAGATCGTGAAATTCGTTGGCGGCGGCAGCCAGGCCCAGGGCGACCCTTTCGAGCTGGGCGGCAAGACCTTTGGCTCGCGCCTTCTGATCGGCACGGGACGCTATCCCTCGTTCGACGACATGCGGCGTTGTCACCAGGCCAGCGGCTCCCAGATCGTGACCTTAGCTGTGGGACGCCATCCCTTGGACTTAAGAGGCGGAAGCGGGCAGATCCTTGATTTTATCGACCGTGAGGCTATCACCTTGCTGCCCAACACCGCGGGGGCCTACACCGTGAAGGAAGCCCGCCGCCTAGCCAGCCTGGCGCGTGAGCTGCTCGGCACCGATTGGATCAAGCTGGAAGTGATGGGCGACGCCACCACCCTCTGGCCGGACGTGGCCGAGACGGTGCAGGCTTGCCGCGAACTGGTGCGCGACGGCTTCAAAGTCTTTCCCTACACCACGGACGACCCGATCGTGGCCAGCAAGCTGGAGGACGAGGGCGCCTCGGCCATTATGCCGCTGGGTTCCATGATCGGCTCGGGCCTAGGGCTTTTGAACCCGCTCGCGCTGCAGCGGATCAAGGCCACCGCCAAAGTGCCCGTGATCGTGGACGCCGGCGTGGGCTGCGCCTCGGACGCTGCCCAGGCCATGGAATTGGGCGCGGACGCGGTGCTGCTCAACTCGGCTGTGGCCGGAGCCCAGGATCCGGTGGCCATGGCTGCGGCCATGGGCCTGGCCATCCGGGCCGGCCGCCTCTCATTCCTGGCGGGCAGGATCCCCAAGCGCGGCTATGCCACGCCGTCTTCGCCGGGCGCGGGCCTGGCCGGAGGGGCCAAGCTGTGAAGATCTTGGTGGCCATGTCCGGGGGCGTTGATTCCTCTTTCGCGGCCGCGTCCCTGAAGTTGCAGGGCCATGAGGTCACGGGCGTCACCATGAAGGTCTGGCAGGACAAGGACCGCGCCGCGCAGGCGAGCTCGGAACTGGGGCTGGTGGAGATGCCCAAGGCTCCCGAGAACTCCTGCTGCGGCGCCGAGGCTATGGCCGATGCGCGTTCCGTGGCCCAGGCCATGGACTTTCCCTACTATGTGTTGAATTACGAAGACACCTTCAAAAAGAACGTGATCGAGTTCTTTATCAGCGAATACATGGAAGGGCGCACGCCGAACCCCTGTGTCGCCTGCAATGACAAGGTGAAGTTCGACCCGCTGATGAAGGCCGCCCTGGGGCTGAAGATGGATAAATTGGCCACCGGCCACTACGCGAAAGTGGAAATGGGCGCGGATGGGGCGTATCATCTATACAAAGCAACGGATCTTTCCAAGGACCAGACCTATTTCCTCTACCGCCTGGGCCAGGACCAGCTCTCGCGGCTTTTATTCCCGCTGGGGGGCATGGCCAAAGAAGAGGTCCGGCGCCGCAGCGAGGAGATCGGGCTTTCCACCGCGCGCAAGCCCGAGAGCATGGACATCTGCTTTGTGCCGCAGGGCGGGGATTATGGCGAGGTGATCCGCCGCCTGCACCCCGAAGCTGCCGTCGAGGGCCCAGTGCTGAACACGAAGGGCGAGGAGCTGGGCCGCCATCAGGGCATCGCTTTTTACACCGTGGGCCAGCGCAAGGGGCTCGGCGTTTCCTCGGCCACCCCGCTTTACGTGGTCCGCCTGGACCGCACCCGGAATGCGGTGGTGGTGGGAGACGACAAGGACCTGCTCTCGGATAAGGCCAGGGTCTCGTCGGTGCATTGGGTTTCCGGAAGGGCGCCCCAGGGGCCGCTCAGCGCCAGCGTGAAGATACGCTCCTCGCATCCCGGCGCCGCGGCCAGCATCCTGCCTTGTGAAAACGGGAACTGCGAACTGCATTTTGAGGTCCCGCAGCGGGCCATCACCCCAGGCCAGGCCGCCGTGTTCTATGCCGGCGAAGAATGCCTTGGCGGGGGAGTTTTGGAACTTGAAAGCTGATCATGGATAAAGAACAAAAAGCTGAAGCCCGGGAACGGGACCGACTGCTGGTGGAGCGCATCACCAAGGGGGACGAGTCCGCCTTGGATGAGCTGATGGCCCATTGGAGCCGGCCGGTGTACAGCCTTGCCCTGCGCATATTAGGCAATCCGTCCCAGGCCGAAGAAGTGACCCAGGATGTTTTTTTCAAGGCCTGGAAATCAGCCGCGGTCTTCGAGGACAAGCGGGGCGCCTTTTCGTCCTGGATCCTGACCATGACCCATCACGCGGCCATCGACTCCATGCGCCGCAGCCGCACCCGCGGCAGCGCGGTGACCACTTTATTGGACACTCAGAACCCGGTGGTGGCCTCCTCCTTTGCCGCCCCTCGGAACGGGATCAGCACCTGGCAGAAGATGAAACTGGACCAAGCCCTGGCTAGCCTGCCCCAAAAACAAAAAGAAGTCGTGGAAATGGCCTATTTTGACGGCTATACCCGCGAGGAGATGGCCAAGATCCTGAAAGAACCCGTGGGCACGGTGAAAACGCGCCTTCGCGACGCCATCTTGAAATTGTCGAACGTGTTCAAGGATCCCGAGGCGGCTCTGCAATCCAACAAGGAATTTCGGACGTAATTGGACTGGATGCCATGCTGAAAACACTATTTCATAAACTCCTGAGCTGGTCGCACACTTGCCCGTGTCAGGAGGATCTCTTCGATTTCGTCCTCGATGGCTTGCCGAGCAAGCTGCAGGGCCGGGTCCGCAAGCATTTGGCCGAGTGCGAATCCTGCAGGGACCAGGTCAAGGATTTTGCCTGGGTCTCGGAAGGCATCGCCCTTTCCGCGGACCAGGTCGAGCCTCCCCATGGCCTTTGCGACAAGGTGAAAAAACGCATCCGCCAAGAACCCTGAGCATGCTCCGTCTCCGCCGCTCCCAGATCGAATCCATCCACGCCCACGCCACGACCGAATATCCGCACGAATGCTGCGGTATTTTTTTGGGAAAGCGCGGCGATTCCGGCGACTTGGTGGAAGAATGCCGCAGGGCCACCAACATCGAGCCTGAAAGGGCCGCGGACCGATACCTGATCGACCCGGCAGCGCTCTTGCGCGCCGAAAAAGACGCCCGCGCCCAGGGGCTCGAAGTGCTGGGCTATTATCATAGCCACCCCGACCATCCCGCCCTGGCCAGCGCCACGGATTCGGCGCGCAGTTGGGAGGGCTATGCGTATATGATCCTCAGCGTCCAAAGCGGACGGCCTGCCGAGATGGCCTGTTATGTGAGGGACCCTTCTTCCGAAGCGCCCCGCCTTATTCCCCAAGACTTCGTGGTAATCCCTTGAAAATCGAGACCCCCGTCCTCCGTTTCCGCAGCACCAAAGAAAAGCGCGTCAGCCAGGGCTACCTCTGGGCCTTCCGTAATGAGCTGGATTTCCGCGAAAAAGACCACGCTCCCGGCAGCCTGGTGCGGGTCGAAAGCGCCAAGGGCCGGCCCCTGGGCTTCGGCTTTTTGAACACCCAGGCCAACCTTTGTTTCCGCATGCTGGCCCGTCCGGGGGAGATGGACGGCGAAGCGGACCTTGAAGGGATGATCCGCGAACGCATCCTGCGGGCGATCGCCTGGCGTGAAGAGCGGATGCCCTCCAGCCAGGCGCGCCGACTTTTCTTTTCGGAAGGCGACGGACTTTCCGGCCTGATCGCGGACCAGTACCGCGACGCGCTGGTGCTGCAGTTCAGCAGTTTCGCCATGGACCGGCACCGCGACCTGGTGTTGGAGACCTTTAAAAAGGTCTTGAAGCTCCGGGTGGTGGTCGAACGCAGCGAAGGCGGATCCCGCTTGAAAGAGGGTTTGGAACCCAAAACTGGTGTGCTCTGGAGCGACGGCTCTCTGGACGAAGCAACGCTGTCCCATCACCCCATCGAGGACGGGGGACTGAAGTTCGAGTTGGATCTGCTGAAGGGCCAGAAAACCGGGTTCTTCATCGACCAGCGCGACACCCGCGCCTTGGTGGCAAGCCTGGCCAAAGGCAAGACCTGCCTGGATATGTTCTGCCACACCGGGGCTCTGGCCCTCAGCCTTGCCAAGGGCGGCGCCGCCTCGGTGCTGGGCGTGGATGAATCCGAGGCGGCCCTGAAGCTGGCCGCTCGCAACGCCGAGCTCAACGGGCTCAAGGCCACTTTCGAAGCCAGCGACGCGTTCAAGTCCCTGAGAGCCATGTCGGACCAGGGCCGTTCCTTCGACCTGGTGGTCTTGGATCCTCCCTCGATGACCAGCAACCGCGCCTCCCTGGGCGACGCCCTGCGCGGCTACAAAGAGCTGAACCTGCGGGCCCTGAAGTTGCTCCCTGCGGGAGGGATCCTGGTCAGCTGTTCCTGCACCCAGGCCGTGAGCGAAGACGATTTCCTGACCACCATCCAGTCCGCGGCTGTGGACGCTGGCGCCCGCATCCAGGAGCTTTTCCGCCTGGGCCAGCCCGAAGACCATCCCCGCCATCCCGCCATGCCAGAAACCCGCTATTTGAAGGTGCGGGTCTTCCGCAAAATTTGATTTAAACGTACAATGGGGCCTTCATTTTCTGGAGCCCCCTTGAGCGTTGTTCCCGCCATCCACGCCGAAAAACTGAGCAAGTCCTACAGACGCCGGGTCAAACAGGCGGGCCTGCTGGGCGCTTTCAAAGGCGTTTTTTCCTCCAAGAGCGTCGAGGTCCCGGCCGTGCGCGGGCTCGACTTCATCATCCAGCCAGGTGAAGCCGTCGGCTTGATCGGCGAGAACGGGGCAGGGAAGTCCACGACCGTGAAGATGCTCACCGGGATCCTGGTGCCGAGCCAGGGGTCGGTGACCGTGCTGGGGCGCGTCCCTTCGCGCGAGCGGCAGAAGCTGGCCATCGAGATCGGCGTGGTCTTCGGCCAGCGTCCCCAATTGCTGTGGGACATCGCGGTCCGCGAGACCTTCACCCTGCTCAAGGCCATGTACAAGATCCCGCCCGAGATCTTCAGCACCACCTCGGCCAAGGTGGTGCAGTTGCTCGACCTCGAACCCCTGCTGGACATCCCCGTGCGCCAGCTCTCCCTGGGACAGCGCATGCGCTGCGACCTGGCGGCCGCTTTCCTGCACGCTCCCAAGATCGCCTTTTTGGACGAGCCCACCATTGGCCTGGACGTGGTGGCCAAGGAGCAGGCCCGCGAGCTCATCCGCTTCATGAACAAGACCTTCGGCTCCACCATCCTGCTGACCACCCACGACGTGAAGGACATCACCGAGACCTGCGAGCGCGTCATCCTGCTGGACAAGGGCGGCCTTCTTTTTGACGGCAGCCTGACCGCCTTTGAGGAGAAGTTCGCCTCAGAGCGGCGCCTGATCGCGGACCTAGAGCATCCCCTGCCGCAAGAGGAGCGAGCTGGCCTGGAGGCCCTGATCGCCCAGGCCGGAGGCAAGATCCTGCATTGGGAACCCCAGAGGCTGAGCGTGGCTTACACGGACCGCGCCGCCCTGATCGAGCTGAACCGGCTCTTGCTGTCCAAGCTGGACGTGGCCGACTTCACCCTGGAGCGCGTCGAGGTCGAGGAGATCGTCCGCAACATCTACACCAACCAGCAGCGGGAACGCCTTGCTTAAGGGATACCTGGCTTTCTTTTCCAGCGCTCTGCAGGCCCACCTGGCCTATTCCGGCTCGCTTCTGATCAGCCTGGCGGCCAGCGCCGTCGGCTACCTGATCACGGTGATGATCTGGAACTACGCCTTGCCCGACAGGGCCGAAGCCCACGCCATGTTCGCCTATCTGACCCTGGGTTTTGTGATGACCTACATCACCAGCCTTTTTCTCGAACGCAGCATCGGCGAACGCATCCGCGAGGGGCTGGTGGCCACCGACCTGCTCAAGCCCGTGGATTTCCAGCTCTTCTACATGGTCCAGTCCCTCAGCGACCTGGTTTTCCAAGCGGTCCTCTCCTTGCTGATCATGGGGCTGGGAGCGCTTATTCTGGGCCGCGACTTGATGCCCGCCTCCCCCGCGGCCCTGCCCGCCTTTTTTCTCAGCGTGGGCCTGGCCTTTTTGGTGCAGTACGGCATCAGCTTCGCTTTTGTGCAGGGGATCTTTTTGACCAATTCGAACTATGGGATCTTCGCCAGCCGCCAGGCCCTGCACCAGACCTTCTCCGGGGTCTTCGCGCCGCTGGCCATGTATCCTCCGGCCTTGCGCGCGGTCGCGGAATGGCTGCCCTTTCAGCACGTGGTCTACACGCCGGTGGGGATCTATCTGGGGCGCATCCAGGGAGCGGCCGTGGGCAGGGCGCTGCTGGAGCAGGCCCTCTGGGCTGTGGCACTGCTGCTAGGCAGCCGCCTGCTTTTCAAGAAGATGCTGACCAAGATCACCATCCAGGGGGGCTAAGTGGGGTTCGGCGTTTATTATCAGGGCTTCAGAACGGCCTTGGTCACCAAGCTGGAATACCGCACCGACTTCGTGCTGGGGGTGGGATCGGCCATGGGGCTGCAAGCCGCCGGGCTGGGCACCCTTTGGGTGGTGCTGTCCCATGCCCCGTCGCTAGCGGGATGGAGCGGAAGGCAGGTGGCCCTGCTCTTCGCCTTGACCACCATGATCCAGGGCTGCTCCGAGCTCTTGTTCAACAACGTCTGGTGGCTGCCGGTCTTTGTGGTGCGCGGGCAGATCGACCGCTTGCTGGTCTATCCGGTGAAGTCGCTCCCGTTCTTTTTGGTGACCTCGCCGGAATTGCACGCCATGGGGAATCTGCTGGGAGGCTTGATCATCTTCTGCCTGGCGGGGGGACATCTGGGCTTGCCTTGGTGGGCCTACGCGATGCTGCCGTTCTGGGTGCTCTGTGGCAGCATCGTGCACACGGCCTTTTTGGTGCACTGCTGCGCGCTCTGCTTCAAGATATTGGGGCGCAACTTCCAGCACTTCTGGGTCGTGACCGTGTTATTGCATTCCACGCGCTATCCCTTGGGGGTCTATCCTAAAGCCTTCTCATTCCTGCTGCTGGTGCTGGTGCCTTTCGGGGCCATGAGCTTCCTGCCGATAGGCTGGTCCCTGGGGCGCTTTTCCATGACCTACGCCTTGCTCATCCCTCCCCTTGCCGCCACGATCTGCGGTTACAGCGCCTTCAAAAGCTGGGCCTGGGGCCTGAAACACTACGAAAGCACGGGTAGCTAGACCTTTCCCATCCAGTCCACGCATTCCTTCATGAACTCTTTCATCTTGGGTCTTTCTTCGTGCAGGCGGCGGCCGTGGCCGGGCAGCACCCATTCGAATTCATAGGCCGCCAGGCGCTGCATCGACTTGATCTGCTCGTTCCAGTCGTACCAGCAGTAGTCTTTGTAGGCCCTCAGCTTGCCTTCGTCTTCATCGAATTCCAGATGGTCCCCGCTGAACAGGAATTTTTCCTTGTAGATCAGCACGCTGTGCCCCTTGGTGTGGCCGGGCACCGGCAGGATCAGGAGGTCTTCGGCCAATTGGTGGGGTTTATTGCCCTCGAGTTGCAGCTCCATGCCCCGGGTGCCTATGCCAACGTCATCCTTGTGGATGACGCGCTCGCAGCCGAAGCGGTCGGTCCATTCCTGGTGGTCCGCCACATCGTCGCGGTGGGTGAAGAACATCCAGCGCACACCGCCCAGGGCTTCGATGCGCTTGCCAAGGCTGCCGTTCACGCGGGGGCTGTCCACCAGCACGTTGCCCTCCGGCCGCACGATCAAATAGCTGGCCGCGCCAAAGGAGCTCTCCGCCGCGTAGCCGCAGTAGTAGACGTTCTCGCTGATCAGGCTCGGAAAGCTCTGCGACGCCTTGGTCATCAGGGCCTTATCTCCGGTGCAGCCGATCGAGGCGGTGGGGCAGGCCAGCAAAGCCCGGAAAGCCTCCACGGTTTCCGCCTCGCCCTGGGGTTGATGATGCACTGCGCTCATGCTCCCCGCACGGGTGAAGATGCCCGGCGCCAGCCAGCGGCAGGTGTCGCAGTCGATGCAGGTGCTATCGACGTAAAAATCGCCCTCTACGTTCTCGGTCCTGCGCTGCGTTTCCTTGGCCATAGGTCCCCGCTCCCAGACTGTGATATGATGTTTCCTTATTATTCAACTACAGGCTGAAAATGAAAAGTGTGGCGGTGACTTTCCGGGAACCACGCAACCGTGGCTACGAGATCCTGATCCAGCCGGGCCTTTTAAAAGGCGCCGGCGCGATGATCAAGCGCCGTTTTCCCGGGCACAGCCCTTTTGTCATCTCCTCGCCCAGGATCTGGAAACTCTGGGGATCCGCGTTCAAGGGGACACTCAAGCATCTGGTCCCGGACGGCGAAAAGCACAAGGATTTCAAGGAATACGGCAAGGCTTTGGCGGCTTTGGCGGCCTTTAAGCCTGAAAAAAAGCCCCTGGTCCTGGTTTTGGGCGGTGGCGTTCTGGGCGATCTGGGCGGATTCGCCGCCGCCAGCTATCAGCGCGGCATCCCCTTTGTCCAGATCCCCAGCACCCTGCTTTCGATGCTCGATTCCTCGGTGGGCGGCAAGCTGGGCATTGATTTCGACACCCCCCAGGGGCGCGTGAAGAATCTGGTCGGCGCCTTTTATCAGCCTTCGCTGGTGCTCATCGATCCCTTGCTGCTTTCCACCCTGCCCGCCCGGGAACTGCGCGCGGGATTCGCCGAAGCGGTGAAGACAGCCACGCTCTTTGACCGCGCCCTTTTCGCGCAGATGGAGACCAACGCAGGCCGGCTGCTGGCGCTGGATACAGCCCCACTGGTCCACATGATCCACACTTGTGTGGCCCACAAGGCCCGGGTGGTCATGAAGGATGAATTCGACGTCAAGGGAGGCAGGGCGCTGCTGAACCTGGGACACACCTTTGGCCACGCGGTAGAGACCGCCTCGGGCTTCGGTCTCCTGCACGGCGAAGCGGTGGCCTTCGGCCTGGCCTGCGCCGTGGATCTCTCAGCCCGGCTCGGGATGGCGGATCCCGGATTGATGCGGGTCGAAGCGCTCTTGCAGCGGCTCGGTCTTTTGACGCGCCTTCCCGCCTTGCCCATGCGGCAAGTGATGGCCGCACTTTCCCGTGACAAGAAATTCGAGAACGGCATGCGCTTTGTCGTCCCGCAGCGCCTGGGGCATAGCGTCCTGCTCCCCTTGCCCAAGCGCTCCCTCAGCCTGGTGCGCGACATCATCCAGAAACGATTCGATCCCCTTGATTAGGATATTCCTTTTAGCCTGGGTGGCCCTGGCCAGCGCTGCCGGCGTAGCCGGTGCCGAGGAAGCCGACTCGTTCGAGGCGGTGGACCGGCAATTTCGCGCCAGCTTCTGCTATGCCTCGAGCTTGGCCCTGGAACTGCAGGGCGACAACAACAACGCGGTCCAAATGCTCAAACGGGCCGTGGAGTCGGATCCCAACTCGGCCTTCCTGCGCTCAGAGCTGGAGCGTGTATCTCCCGAGCCGGAAGAGGACGGCAAGCGGCTCTATCGCCAGCAGCAATACGCCGAGGCGGAAAAGGCCTTCAGCAAAAGCCTGGAAAGGGATCCCAAAGACAAGGAAAGCCTGCTTTTAAGGGGTATGTCGCGCTTGCAGTCCAAGAAATACGGGGATGCGGAGACCGACTTCCTGGCCTTAGGAAGGCTAGAAAAAGAAAATCCCGGTCATCTCTATGGCTTGGGCCTGTCGCAGTTGGGCCAAGGCAAACGCGACGCGGCTGAAAAGACCTTCAAGAAATTGCTGAAGCTTCAAGCCACGGCGGTGCCCGCTTATGTGCAGCTGGCCTTCATCTATGACAAGACTTCGCGCACGGCCGAGGCTGTCGAGTTGCTGAAGGCTGGGGTCGCCCAGAACCCGGATTCAGGAGAACTGGTCCTCTTGCTGGCCGCTGGCTACAGCGATGCGGGCGAGAACTCGAAAGTGGAAAAAGTCCTTCTGGATGGGATCTCCAAAGTCACGGACAACGGGGCTTTGCGCTTTCAGCTGGCGGTCTATTACGACAAAGCCGGCGATTTTTTGAAATGCCAGGCCACTTTGGAATCGCTGATCGAAGCGGAGCCCAAGAACGCCCCGGCTCTCAACTATCTTGGCTATTCGTATCTGGACCGCGGCCTTCGCCTTAAAGAAGCCGAGGCTTTGATACGCCGCGCCTTGAAAGAGGACCCCGGCAACCACTATTATTTGGACAGCCTTGGCTGGGCCTGCTACAAGGCCGGCCGCTACAAGGAAGCCAGGGACTTACTTGTCCAGGCGTCGAAGGCCCTGGACGAACCCGACGTGGAGGAGGCCGTGGTCTTCGAGCATCTTGGCAAGACTTACGAAAAACTTGGCGACAAGAAAAACGCGAAGGCCAACCTTGATCGAGCCGAGCACTTCCGCTCGCTGGGGCGTCCCCATGACCGCTAAGGCGCGGCCGGGATCATTTTCGCTATTCGCGCCGGCCAAGGTGAATTTCTGTCTGGAGGTGCTGGGCAAGCGGCACGACGGATACCACGAAGTGCGCATGCTGATGGCCGGCATCGCGCTCTGCGACCGGCTGGACTTTGAAGAAGCCAAAGAGCTGAGCCTCGACAGTTCCGGGATGCCTGGGCTGGACTGCGGTCCCGGAAATATCGTGGTCCGGGCGGCCCGCCTACTGCAAAAGGCGTCCGGGGTCTCGCGCGGCGCGCGCATCCATCTGGCTAAAGAGATCCCCCTGGGTGCGGGCCTTGCCGGAGGAAGCACGGACGCGGCAGCCACCCTGATCGGCCTGAACCGGCTCTGGGATCTGGGCCTGGGGCTTCCGGCTTTAAGCAAGCTGGGTGCCAGCTTGGGATCGGACATCCCTTTTTGCCTTGAGAGCGGCTGGGCCATCGCCTCTGGGCGGGGAGAGAAGATCAAAAAACTGGAACAGCGGAAGAAATTCCATTTGCTGCTCCTGAACCCCGGCTTTGAAGTGTCCACGAAATGGGCCTATCAAAATGTGGATAGCCTTCCGGCCAGCCGCAGGAACCTCAGCCAGTCGGTATTCGACGCGCTCGACGAAAAAGATTTTGAGAAGGCCAACAAACTGGCCCTCAACGACCTGGAAAGGGTCACGGCCCGGGAATATCCGCAGATCGGGATGATGCGCCAGGATCTGTCCGAAGCAGGCGCCCTGTTGAGCCGGATGTCAGGTTCTGGCCCGACGGTTTGGGGATTGTTCAAAGATGAAGCAGCCGCCTTAAAAGCCGAAAAATCACTTAAATATAGGCATTATTTTGCGCGAGCGGTCAGCACGATCGGGAAAATCCCAAAAGCTGCCTGAGTTTTCCTTCTTACGAAACAATCCTTGCCTTGCAATTTTGTCAGGTTTGTTGTATTCTAATTGCTTCAAAATACCTTTTTTATCCTTATAAAATAAGTGTTTTGGGGGGTCGTTCAACGGTAGGACACCGGATTTTGATTCCGGTTATGTAGGTTCGATTCCTGCCCCCCCAGCCAAAACGCTATTTTAACCTCTTGAAACGGAGTTTTTTCTTCGCATGAAAATCACCTTTGATTCAAAGAGTTTCATGGCCGACGGCGAACGCCGGCTGATCCTGAGTGGCGAAGTACACTATTTCAGAACTCCCCGTGCGGAATGGAAAACAGTGCTTCAAGAGGCCAAAAACTGCGGCCTGAACGCTATCTCCACCTATATCCCCTGGAATTTTCACGAAGTCGCCGAAGGAAAATGGAATTTCAAGGACGACCATGACCTGGAGGCCTTTCTCAAGCTCTGCAAACAGCTGAAACTCTGGGTCATCGCCAAACCGGGCCCTTATGTGCGGGCTGAATGGAATTTCGGGGGCTTTCCTGCCTGGTTGCATGCCAAAGGGGTGCGCCATTTCCGCACTTCGGACCTGACCTACATGAACGCGGTCGACCGCTATTTGGACAAGGTGCTGCCCATTCTGGCCAAAAACCAGCTGAACCGCGGAGGTTCGGTGTTCTTGGTCCAGATCGAAGACACCTTTGACGAAGCTCCCCAGGATCCCGCCTACCTGCGCCATCTTGAGAACAAGTTCAAGAAACGCCTGACCGTGCCGGTCTACTTCAGCTTGGGCGACACCAGCCTCGGCGGCGGCCATGTCAAAGGCGCCCTGATCGCGGCTTGCGCCTATGACCGGCCCAGCGCCCACCTGGCCCGGATCCGGGAATTGGCCAATTCGTCGCGCCAGCCCCTGATGATCTCTCAGTTCTGGACCGGTCGTTACACCCAATGGGGCAGCCCTCGCCAGCCGCGCAAGACCAAGCAGGTGGAGAACCGCCTGAACGAATGCCTGAGCGCCGGCGCCTGCCTGATCAACCAGACCATGTTCTTTGGCGGCACCAATTTTGGCGAGTGGGCCGGGCGCGGGGTCGGCGGAGACCGTGCCTTTGTCACCACCTCTTACGACTATGACGCGCCGCTTTCCGAAGGCCTGAAAAAGACCCCCAAGGCCCTGGCCCTGGGGCTCTGGGCCCGTTGGGCCAAGGGCCTGGCTCCCGCGCTGATGGGCAGCGAAGTGGTGAAAGCCGACCATCCCGTGATCCCGGCGGAAGTCTCGGTCGTCGCGCGGGCCAACGGCGATTCCAAGATCTACTTCCTGCATAACGCGACCAAAGACACCCTGACCGGCAAGATCCAGGTCGACGACGCCATTCCTTTTTCCATGGCCCCCGGCGAACAGCGCGTCTTCGCCTACAACATCCCCCTGACGCCGAACCTGTCGGTGCGCGCCAGTTCCCATCCCTATTATTACGAGCACTTAGGCATGCGCACCGTGGTGGTGCTCTGGGGCGAACCTGGCCAGAAAGTCAGTTTCTACGGCTCGGGCACCCTGGACGTCACGGAGCGCAGCAACGAGAACATCCTGCTGGAGCACGAGCGCAAGGGCTTCATGCTGAGCGCCGAGATCGGGAACCGCCCCCAGAAATTGCTGGCCAAGATCCTTTTTGAGGCCGGCAAGCGGGAGGTCCTTTTCCTGATCATCACGCGGTCGCTGGCTGAGCAGACCTCCTTTGACGCCGAGCGCCAGAAGTTGGTGATCGGTTCGGCAGAGGTGGACTTCGACCACAAGGTCGCCCGCCTGCCCGCGGGTTCGCAGACCCTGATCACGGCCACCGCCACCCATTACGACGAGCAGTACGTCACCGTGGGGTCGACCGAAGAAAAAAGCGCCAAGCTTGGCGTCACCGGCGCCCTGGACGAGGCCGCGCTGCTGCAGAGGCTGAAGGCCCGCAAGGATTGGAAAGAGGCCGTGGCTGGCAAGGACCTGGCGGAATACGGGTTCAGTTCCAGCCGCGCCTGGTACAAGGTGGTCTTCAACGCACGGGAAAAGGGCAAGCGCACCATGATCATCCCCTCGTTGGAGGATCAGTTCGCGGTCTTCCTCAACGACGCCTACTTAGGGATCTACGGACGACTGGGCAAGGGCCTGGACCTGGAACTGCAGGTGAAGCAGGGCGAGAATACGCTGCTGTTGCTGGCCTCGGTCATGGGACGCTACTCCTTCGGCGCCAAACTGGGCGACAAGAAAGGCCTGATCGCCCCGATCTTCGACAACGGCGAAGTGCAGAGCTTCTCGGAAGGCTGGCATTTCCTCGAAGCCGCTGGCCCGCTGGACTTCAAGATCTTCTCCTCGCCCACCTTCACCGGCAGGGGCTGGGAGATCGGTGCCCTGGAAAAGACGCTTTTGAGGACCGGCTATGTCTGCGCGCGCAAGAAATTCAAGGTGCCCGAATGGGCGCGGCGGGTGCGGCTGAACCTGCACGCCGGGGACGTGAACATCCAGGTCGCGCTCAACGGCGACCTGCTCGGCCAGCATCCGGACAAGCTGGGCTCCCAGTACCACGAGTTCGAGCTCACGCCCTACCTGATCAAGGAAGAGAATACCGTGGCCCTTTTCTTCAAGGGACCCACCAGCGGCTTCCAGCACAGCGAACTGCTGTTCCTGGGCCCGGAGCTGAAGTGCAAGATGGAGGTCTGCGAGGGCGTCTACGCCCCCGACGAGACCGAAGCGCTCAAGGACAAGGGCTGGTCCAAGACCAAGAAGGGCCGCTACGGCTTCTGGCGCGGATCCTTCAAGTCTCCCAACCTGAAGCAGCTCGAGTCCGTCTGGATCAAGCCGGCCAAGAACGGCCGGGGCAGCCTCTGGGTC
>JAZKAF010000012.1:0-1010 GCA_040389285.1 candidate division FCPU426 bacterium | reverse complement strand
CAACGGCATGGACCTGGGCAGGCATTGGAAGATCGGGCCCCAGGAGGAATACAAGATCCCGGTGTCCTGGCTCAAACCCGTCAATGAGGTGTTGGTCCTCGAGGAAGAGGCCGGGGTCCCCGGAGGGGCCGAGATCACGTTCCGCATGAGGCCGGAAGAGCACAAGATTCCCTAGGACTAATCAATGTTCCGCGCGTTCGCCGTATTGTCGCTATGTTTCGCCCTTCCGCTCGCTGCGGAAGAGCTCGGGCTGGGCTTGGTCGGAAATTTCCCGGCTGGCAAAGCCCCGGAGATCAGCGCGGCGCAGATCGCGGTGGACGCGGCTAACGCCAAAAGCGGGCCTGCGGGAAGAAAAATAAAGTTGATGGTGTTCGACACCCAAGGAACGGCGGAGGGCGCATTGAGCGCCGTCCGCCGTTTGTCTGAAGACCCCAGCGTCCTGGCCGCCCTGGTGCACGGCGAAGAAGCGGCGGCCGAGGAGCCGGCTCAGGTCCTGGCCGACGCCGGCTTGGCCGTGGTCATGGCTTCCTCCTGGGCTGCGCCCCGGGGGGTGAGCACCAGCGCCACCTGGCTTTGCCCGAACCAGGCCCGCCTTTCCGAGATCGCGGCGGTCTACGCCAGGAAAGTGCAGAAGGCTTCTCAGGCCGCCGTGATCGACAACGGCGCGCCGACCTCTTCCGCCGCGGCCCGCGCTTTCGCGCGCCGCTTCGCGGACCTGGGGGGGCGGGTGGATTACGAGGGCGAATGGCGGGGAAGCGACCAGGGACTGAGCCGCACGGTCAAGGCGCTGAAAGCCAATTGGCCGCAGGCGGTTTTTTTCTCGGGCGAGGGACGCGAAGGCGCCTTGCTGGTGAAGTCATTGCGCCGGGAGCGTGAATTGAAGGCGGCGAGCCTGATCGGCCTGCCGCCTTTTTTTGACCCGGCCTTTGTCGACACGGGACGCAAGGACACCAAATACGTGTCGGCCGTGTTCCCCAGCCCGGAATACAAAGGCGGCGGGCAGCTGGCTC
>JAZKAF010000011.1:0-3268 GCA_040389285.1 candidate division FCPU426 bacterium | reverse complement strand
AGCCAGGCACTTGAGATCCTGTTCGAAGGGGGCAGCGGCTGGGTCCTGGATTTCCAGAACGAGGGCGGGCAAGAAAGGGCGGTGCACGGAAATCTGAAATTGGACGGGCATTATAGTTCGCCCGCGTTCGACTTGGGAGTTTGGAAGACCGGGGCTTGGAACGAGATGCGGCTGGTGCGCTGCAATGACGGCAAGGCGCGGCTGTTCTTGAACGGACGGGAACTGGGGCAGATGCTCGATACTCTGGTGGGATCTCCCGCCCCCATCTTCCGCGCCGTGGGTCTGGGAGCACGACTGTCCGAAAAACCTTTTTAATACTAGGGCCAATTCACCGGCAGTTTTTTGGGCCGGAAGCGGCTTCCAGCTTGTTTGTAATCCGCCTCCTGGCCGCATAGCCAATGAAGATGCAGCTTCTCCCAGGCGAAGGCTGAGACCAGTTTTTTGGCGCGCGCCAGATGGCCCACCGCTTTCCTTATATTTCCTGCGATCAGTTCCAGTTCGGCGACGCCCATCTCGGCGTAGGCCAAGCCCCTTGGATCCCGAGTCTTGCGAAATAGAAGGGTGCAGCGCTTCAGGTCCTTCAACGCTTCGCGGCGCTTTCCCAGCATTTTGTGGGTCATGGCCATGGACCAAAGCGTGTAGGCGTAGCTGACCTGGTCGCCGATGGTCGCGTACGCCTTTTCGGCTTTCTGGAACAAGGCCATCGCCCCCGCAAAGTCGCCTTGCATGCGCTTGGCGTTTCCCATGCCGCACCAGGAATAAGCCGTGCCGAAGGTGTCTTTGGCGCCCCGCATGGCCAGATTGGCGAAGCGATAGTGGCGCTGCGAAGCGGTGGCATTGCCCAGCATGCGTTCAACGCCGCCGAGCGCGCAGGAGACGTAAGCCACGCCCTCTTTGGCCCCCATCTTTTTGTAAGCGCTGAGGGCCTGTTCCAGATATTTTTTTCCTTCAGGCATTTTTCCGGCGATCCGCAGGGTACCGCCGAGCGCCCAGGCCACAAAGGCCCGGCCCTCAGGGTCCTGAGCCTTGGCGTAATGGGCCTCGGCGCGGCGCAACAGGGTAAGGGCCTTTTGGGGCTGTCCCATGCCGCGCAAGGCCAGGGCCAGTCCGACTTTGGAGTCCATCACCCGGGGTGAACGGATCTTGGCCAGGCGAGGGATCGCCTTGCTGTAGTCCTTGGAAGCCTGCGCAAATCGCCCAAGAAGGCGGCAGCAGTCGGCAGCGCCCAGCAAGGCCTCGGCCACAAGGCCTTGGTCGCGGGCCGCTGAACGATAAAGGCGTTCGGCTTGCTTGAATTGTGACTTTTCACGGGCCTGATCCGCCCGTTCCATCGTACTTTTCACGTATCCTCCAAAAGCGCATTGAATTTTATGGCTGATTGACCTATCTTGAAACCCTAGATTTGCTTTTGGGAGCGCTCCTTTGGCCTTTGCCCCGCCCTTGTTTGCAGCTGAATTATGGAAAATGCGCTCGGAAAAGCTCCAAAAAAGGGGTTTTTCGGACCAGATGGCCCCCTTGATGGAGCTGCTCGCCGGGGCCCTGCGCTCGGGCCAGAGCCTGAATCAGGCCCTCAGTTCCGCGGCGGACGAAATGCCTTTTCCGGCTTCGCAGTATCTGGCGACCTTGGTCCAAAAGATCACCCTGGGAGCTGTGCCAGAGTCCGCTGTGGATGAACTGGCCCTGGAATTCAAGGACAGTCCCTGCGCCTCAGAGCTGCGCATGTTTTCGACCGCAGTAGCCGTCACGCGCAGCAGCGGCGGCAACCTGGCGGAGATCCTGTCGGGCCTTGCGGAGACCTTGCGCGAACGCCAGCGTCTGCGCGCTGAGATCGCCGCGTTGACCGCCCAAGGCAGGATGTCTGGATGGATCGTGGGACTTCTGCCGTTGTTGATCCTGGCCACCTTGTCGGTCATGGACCCGGAGCTGGTGGCCCCGATGTTCCACACCACCACTGGCCTGATCTTGCTGGCGACCGGCCTGGTGCTAGAGCTGCTGGGCCTCTGGTTGATCAGGCGCATCGTCCGGATCGACTTATGATGGTCCTGGCCTTGATCTTGCTGGCGGCCTTCGCGGCTCTGCTCGCATTCCAGGGTGCCTTTGAACTGCGCCAGAGGTTTTTGGCGCGGCAACGCGTGATGCAAGACACGCACGCGCATCAGCTGGGCCCTCGGGATCTGGCCGCGCGATTGATCAAGGACGCGTATCAGGGACTTGGTCTGGAATTCGAAAAGCACATGAGCCAGGGCCTGAAGAAGATGCTGGCTATCAGACTTGAAAAGGCAGCGCTTAGAGGTGCTCCCGGCCAGGTGGCGCTCGCGGCGGTTTTGTCGGCCCTGCTGACCGGGTTCTTCGCGGCGTTTGTGCTCGGGATGGGTGGCTATAGTATTCTTGCAGCCGGCCTGGGTGGGTCCCTGCCGTTGCTTCGCATCGACGATCTGGCCCGCAGGAGGCAGGCATTGATACGTCGCCAGCTTCCGGACGCCTTGGACCTGCTCACCGCCTGCGTCGAGGCTGGTCTGGGCTTTGACCAAGCCTTCGCGCGGGGGACCAGCGGGGTCGAGGACGGCCCTCTGAAGCGGGAAATGGAAGCCGCAGTGGCGGCGGCAGGCCTAGGCATCAGCCGGCGCGAGGCATTGGGGCAATTGGCGAAACGCTGTGGCACCGAGGAATTGACCCTGCTGGTGGCTTCTTTGCTCCAAGCCGACAGGCGCGGTGTGCCGTTGGGACCCACCTTGCGCGCTCAGAGCCGTCAATTACGGGCGCTTCGAGCGCTTCGGGCCAAGGAGCTGGCGGCCCAGGCGCCGCTGAAAATGTTGTTCCCGCTGATGGTCTTCATCCTGCCGGTGGTTTTTATCGTGCTCTTCGGCCCCATTGTCATGAAGTGGCAGTCCGGAGGCTTTTGAGATGCGCCCGGTCCTGATCCAGCGTTCGAACGGACGGAGCATCGCTGACAAGGCGTTTTGCACTGAGGCAGTCTCTGAGAGGATCAGCGGATGGTTCCGCAGGGACTCGGTGGGGCCCGGGGAGGGCCTGTTGATCGCTCCTTGCGCCTCCATTCACAGCTTTGGGATGAATTTCAGCATGGACGTCGTCTTTCTTGATGAGGGTCTGCGTATCAAAAAAATTGCCAAAAATGTCCGGCCGAACCGGGTGGCCTTCGCACACTTAAGCGGCCTTTTGTTCTCGTGGAAAAGCCAGGCTTTGGAGCTCCCGGCCGGCGCCGCGGACGGCCTGCTGGTCGGAGAGACCCTCAACATGACTGAGCGTG
>JAZKAF010000010.1:0-11664 GCA_040389285.1 candidate division FCPU426 bacterium | reverse complement strand
CCCTCAGCAACTTCGACGGGCACGCCGACAATAACCAGCACCTCGACCGCGACTCCCAGCAAGACGCCTACGCCCAGCATCACCATCACAAGCACGGCCAGCCCCTCACCAAGCACCACGCCGACCTCTACCCCCATGTGCATAAATCTGGGGCAGCTCACACCTTTGGCCACGCCTGGCGTGATGTGGCAACTGGCCATCTACAAGCCAGTGACGCTGACCTTCACGGCCAAGATATGCTCCGTGAATGCCTATGTCGTCTCGGGGACTGGAAAGTGGTGGGCCGCATTGTATGACAACAATGGGTCCACTCCGCATATCATCGCCACGTCCAGCGTTCTCAGCGCTGCTTCATCTGGCTGGAAGTCCGTGACGATGACATCAAGGACCTTGCCCGCGGGGGATTACATGCTGGCCGTGGAGATGAGCGACACCTTAAAGCTCGCAGCCAATAAGCCCGGCCTGGACAGCTATCTCAGCATCCAGTGGGGAAGCTTCCCATCGCTCCCTACGATCCGCGTCAACTATCAAGACCACTCGATTTGGGCGTTCTTCTGCTCATACTAGGAGGCACCATGGACATCAACACCGTGCAACAAGCTCAGCAAGTCATCCAGGACACTCAGGCCATGGCCGCGCAGGTTGGTTGGGGTCATGTGGGCCTGGCCACCTTGGTAGGCGTTGCGGCAGGCATCCCCGGCCAGGCGATCCTGGAGCATTGGCTGGCGGGCCCCAAGATCCCAGCCAGGGTCAAGGCCCTGGCTCCCACTGCCTTAGCCCTGGGCCTGGGCTATGCAGCCACCCACTTCGGCATCACCCCGGAACAGGCCACGGCCGGCGCCACGCTCTTTGCCAGCGCCATGCACATCTACAACGAGACCCCGCTGGCGGCGGTCACCAACCAACCGGACGCTCCCAAATGAGGCCCGGTATCATCAGACCTGGCCTCACTCTGGTGCATCACGTGGCCCAGCAGGGCTTCCTGGACGCCCTGGTGGGCAATCTGGAGGCCTGGGGCCAGTGGGGCTCGGGCGGCGACCTGCAAGCCTGCCACGTGGAGGGGTTTTACGATGTGGGACAGATCGCAAAGATGAACCCAAAGGTTTCCTGCCTATATCCGATGGAGCAGGCGCCCTGGGCCACTATCCAACCTCTGCGCCTGGATCTGAGCCGCTATGGCGCCCTGGGCGTTCCACAGTACCCGGACATGGACCCGGCCTGGGTGGCGAACTTCAAGGTGGGCGTCCTGGAGCATCTGGGCGAGTCCTACGCCTGGGGCCAGATATTCCGCTTCAGCTGGATAGGGCTCTTGGCTAGGGTGTGGCCGACCAAAGCGCAGAAGCTGCTCAAGGCGCGCAACCCAGATGCCTTAGCGGATGGGCACGCGCATGTGTGCAGCCAGTGGTGGACGGATAGATTGGAGACGGCCGTGCGGCAGACCTATGGACATCTCGGGCCTGATCTGGCGCAATACGATCTCTTCAAGGATACCAACGTGGGGGACGGAGCGGAGCGGCCGGCGGACTACATCAAGAGCCTGGACTTACGGCCGGTACAGAACTAAAATTTAAATCCTTGTGAGGAACCAGACCGGCCCTAATCCCTGATAAAGGAACGGGCCGGTCTTTTTTGTGCTTAGGGTTGGTAGTGGTGAAGTTGGGGATCTGCGTCCACCGGAGGCGTGTGCATCTTGGGGCATTGGGTCACCATGAGCAGGCCCAATAAAGCCGCGAAGACCACCACGGTGACAGCCTTGCGCAAGACCCGCATCTCTTTCTTGGTAGGCTTCAGATCATCCAGGACCACACGCGGCTCTACGTACATTTTCCGAGCGCGCCGGGGTTTGACAGGGATGGAGCGCTTCTTTTTCTTCGCTTTCTTCTTGGGCATGGTGCCTCCTAGTAAGGGCCTTTGGCTTTCGCCTTGGGCGCGGGTTGTTGAACTTTGGCGAGCACGGCCGCAGCCTGCTCACGCTGGGCCGAAGAGACCTTGACGACCCCGGACAGGGCCTCCATCACGTCCTTGGTGGCGCCCAGGTCCTGGGTGAAGCGCAGCATGATCTTCGCCGCCTTCTCGATGGGGTAGTCCGGGATGGGCTTCCATAGGACGTTGAAGGCTGGCTCCTTGGTGGACATGATGCGCAGCGGTTTCCCTGTCACCAGGGGGATGTGCAGCACATCAGAGCCCGCCTGGCGGACCATGATGCAGGTGCGGCGGCTGGCGTCCCAATAAGCCGTGAGGCTCTTAGGCCGCGAGGTCGTACTTGGTTTCGAGGGCACGTTTTCTCCTGTACTGCGTGAGGGCTTTAAAAAGAGCTTCCTGGCCAGTCGCCTTGTCGGAGAGGCTGATGGTGATGGCCTGGTCGATGCTGTCCTTCACCATGATGCGGTGGTTGAAGATGGTCTTGGCTTGGGTACCGCGGCGCCTGATGCGGCGGATGAATTGGTCATAGAACTCGTAGTCCCAGGTCAGGGAGTGCCAGCAGAAGTGCTCGCAGATCCCCTGCATGTTGAGCCCATGGCCGATGGATTGAGGATGACCCAGGAGCAGCTCCAGGTCCCCGGCGTTCCACTTGCGCAGTAACTCCGCCACGCGCTTGGGGTTGACGCCCCCGCCGATGTAGGGGACCTCCTTACCCAGCTTGCGCTGTAGGCGGTCCAGGTCATGGTCGGTATCGTAGGCCACCAGCAGCGGCTTACCCTGGAGCTGGTCGATGAGATCGGCCAGGGCGTCCACCTTCTCCGTGTGCAGGTTCACCCACTTCTTTTCAGCCTTGACGCCCTTGATGAGCTGCTTGATGTCCGGGCTCAGGTAGACGCCACCGTTAGCGATCTGGCGCAGCTTGGAGCTGGAGACCCCGGCGTTGGCCGCGACGACAGAGCCCTCGTCCAGCTGGGCGAAGTAGTCGTTCTCCACCTTGGAGTAAATCTTCCGCACGTCCGGGGGCAGGTCCACCATGATGTCGTTGTCCTTGACGGGTGGTAGGCCCTTGGCCGCGATGCGTAGGAAGAGGGGATTGATGCGGGCGTATATCTGCTTCTCCGCCCCCTCCTTGATGGTGCGCTGGAACTTCCGGTACGGGTCTTGGTCGAAATAGGTCTGTCTGAATTTGGTGACGTAGGGGCCGAAGGTGCGGCCCTCGTCCAGGATGTAGCACTGACCGAAGAGGCCTTCCAGGTTCTTCGAGGCCGGGGACCCGCTCAAGCCCCAGCGCCGGCCAAAGATGCCGATGACCTTGGAAAGCGCCTTCCAGCGCTGCGAGCTGACCTCCTTGAACTTGCTCAGTTCATCTACGCATAGCATGTCGTACCCAAAGCTCTCCAGGATGCGGCGGTCCACACCCACGCGAGTCTTGCCTGTAGGGGTCTTGCTTTTGACCACCTTGAGCAGCCACTCCAGGCCCTCCAGGTTGGTGAGGTGGATGTCCGTGTCTTCGCGGAGCTCGGCTTCTTTGTTAGGGCCATGCAGGCGGCTCATGGTGATGCCGTTGAAGTCTGTCCACAGATCCCGCTCAGCTGGCCACACCTCATAGATCGGCCGCAGCGGAGCCAGGAGCAACATTTTCCGCACCATCTTCTTGGCCTTGAGGACTTTGAATGCCGCCAGGGTGACGCTAGTTTTTCCCACCCCTGGGTCGGCTAGAAGTCCGCCGGCTGCGTGGCTCAGCAAGAACTTTACGCCCCCAAGCTGTTCTTTTACCGGCGTCCAGGGCTTGCTTAAGGGAGCGAATGGCGAGCGCTTTATCATCGTGGACCTCTATGTGGTAGCCGAGAAATTTCAATGTCTCATGGCGGTGGATCTGAATGGGGTCGGGCTTCTCGCCGGGCACCTTGAACTCCATGAGCAGGGGACGCCCGCCCAGGATCAAGAACTGCCTATCAGGCCAGCCCTTCTGCCCGTCCACGTTCATCTTGAGCGCTGGGATACCATGGGCCTCAGCCCAGTCCACCACTGGCTGCTCAACGTCTTTCTTCTCTAAAAAGGACATGGACCAGGTACTGGCATGGGCTTCTTAGTCTCCCAGTCCACGAACTTGGATGAGAAGGGGCAGAAGCGGCACTTGGCGTTGGGTTTGGGCGCGAACTGGATGTCGTTGAGCATGGGCCTGGTGCGCTTGATCCAGAGCTCTTTGAGCTTGGGGATGTCGGCGCGGTCGTATTCCAAGAGCTCGCCCTCCTCAGGCCAGCTGGTGCCCATGTCCGTGTAGCGCAGGCGCGGCCTGATCTTCTTGATGTGGGGGTACCACATGAAGCCACCCAGGGAATAGAGCTGGAGCGCCTTCTTGTACTCCTCGGCCAGGTCGGCGTTGTACTTGCCCGTCTTCCAGTCGTCGATGTAAAGGATGCCGTCCTCTTCATAAGCGCTGTCCACCTTAATCCGCAGGACGCAGCCGGCCCAGTCGTCGAAGGTGGTCTTGCCCCAGTCCGCGCGGAAGGCCCAGGTCGTCTCCACCGCCATGGCGCTGAGCTTGTTCTTGTGGCGCCGGGCCAGGGACTCGAAGTATTCATCGAAGCTCGCCAGCTCCGGGGGCAGCACGCCCAGCTTGTGGAACTTGACCTTCTTGATGTCCACCCAGTCGCCATTCATGGTGAGCTTAGGGATGGGCTCGGTGAGCATGGGCGCGGGCTGGCCCTTGATAAAGAGCTCCGCCTGCTTGTGGATGAGGGTGCCACGGTCCAGGGCCTTGGCCGGGGGCTGGGGCAGCTTGTCCAGGAATTGGTACTTGGCCTTAGCCGGGCATTGGTCGTAGACGTTCCAGCGGCTGAAGCTCCAGCTGGTGATCTTCTTGATGAGAGCGTTGATGGCGGCTTTGGGGCTCATTTAACGCGGACTCCTTTTTTGTCCCAGTCCTTGAGCCGGGCCCAATTGATGGGGGATGCCTTACCTTCGCTGAGCATCTGCACATCGAATTCCACGCTCTCCATGGCATGCCGCATGACTTCCATCCCTTTGGCAGCTTCGGCCTTGGGGACGCTGGCCAGGGTCTCGTCATGCACCGTGAGCAGCATCTTGTGGGTCTTGGGCTTGGCGTCCATGTAGCGGATGGTGGCCTCTTTGGTGCAGTCCCCGGCCGAGCCCTGGACCAAGGTGTTAACCATCTTGTAGTCGAAGGTCCGCATCTGGTTGGTCTCTTCATCGAACCTAGGGGCTTCGCAGAAGCTCTCCCGCCCACCCCAGGACCTAATGGGCTTCTTGGAAGCCGCGCGTAACTTCATAGCGGACTGCATGGACTTGAGGCCGGCATACATGGACAGGATCAGGTCCTTGAGGTCCTTCGTTTCCTGGTAGCTGATGCCGATGGCTGCGGCCATCTTGGCGATGCCCATGCCATAGATCAGGCCCAGGTTGATGGTCTTGATGGCTTTACGGGAATAGGTACGGCCGGTGGCGCGCTCGATCTGGGCCTTGGCGTTGTCGTGAAAGTCGATCCAGGGGTCCGCCTGGTACTGCTCCATGAGCGCGCCACCCTCGAAGTGGGCCAGGATGCGGGGCTCTTGCTGCGAGTAGTCGCGGTCGATCAGGACGTGCCCAGGGAACGGCACGATGTAGCTGCGCACCATGGGCAACGGCGGCAGCGCCCCGAGCGGGCACTTGGGTAACTTCAGTTTGGGCGCTTCGTGGTGGAAGGCCGGGGTGAACTCCTGCGGAATGTTTTGGAAGTTGGGGGTGCTAGACAGACGCCCCGTGCGCGCGCCGGCGTCGGAGCCCTTGACCTGGTTCCACCAAGTATAGATGAAGCCCTGAGACTTCTCGGCGGTCAGGAGCCAGGGCTCCATGAAGGTGTGCAGGCAGGTCCCCAGCTGGGTCCTGTACTTGAGCATGGCCAGGAGCCGCTTATCGGTGATGGCCCCGGCCAGGGCGTCCTTGCTGGTCTTGGGCTTGCCCTTCTTGGTCAGGCCCAGGGCGCCCTCATCCACCTTCTCGGCATTGATGAGCAGGTTGGCCAGCTGCACGCCCGAGAGCTTGGCCCCTTCGGGCGCCTTGAGGTGCTTCATAATCCAGGCCGTCATGGTGTCCAGAACCTTGTTGTAGTTCTTCACGTCCGAGCGTAGGCGCTTCAGGTCCACGGGCACGCCCTGGCGCTCGATATCCAGGAGGTGGGGCATGAGACGGCGCTCGCGGTTGTAGGCCTCCAGCATCCCCCGCTGCACGGTCCTGGGGTAGAGAAGCTTGTAGAGCCGCTGGGTGCGGATCACGTCGCCATTGGCGTACTTCCCCACCAGCTCGGCCGGGGCGTGGGCCAGGTAGCGCATGTAGAAATTGGGGTTTTTCTTGTCCTTGGAGTTGCTGATCTTGACGCCGGGCACGGGCTGATTTTTCACCAACCACTCCGCCACCTCGTCGCGCTCGCCCGGTTTCATGTTGAGCAAGCGCTGGGCACTGCTCTTCAGGTCCAGGCGGTTTTGGTTGGGGTCGTCAAGGAAGAGCAGGAAGAGGGTGTCATGGTACTTATCCCAGGGGAGCCGGGGCAGCTCCATGTGGGTCTCAGCCAGGTCGATGTCGAACTTCCCAGCCTGGGTGAGGATGCCGTCCGGGCACTTGTACGCCTTCGTGAGCGCCTTCTGGGCTTGGCCCCAGGAGCAGTTGTTCCCGCTGACATGCCCAAAGGCATAGTAATGCGGCTTCTCACCCCATGGCATTATAGAAACACCTATAGGGAGTGGTGGGTATTCCGGGCGCCCCTGGATGTCGAAGCTCTCGAAGTCGATTGTGCAGGGGTGCGGGATATTCACTGATTGGGCAGGGCTTCTAAATAAATGATGGTGACGGGGAAGCCGTCAGCTGTGTGGGACTTCTTGGACTTCAGATAGCGGACCAGGTGCAGGTAACGGTCATGCTCCTCCCCATAGGGGCTGGCGCTGTCGATGAGGAGCTGGCCTTTGTAGCGGATGTCAGCCGTGGCGACGCGCAGGGCCACCCGTATCTTGGTGTACTCCTCGTAGTCGCAGTTGCAGCTGAAGATCGCCCAGGGACTGTCCAGCTGGGTCAGGATGAAGCTCTGAGCCCAGTTCCCCTCCTCGCTGGCCAGGTCCAGGACATGGCCCCGCGACCATGGCTCTTTGGCCAGGAGGGGGCTTGCCAGCAGGGCCAGGGCTAGGACCAGGGCTCTCACTTCTTGGGGGCTTTCTTCTTTTTAGCCACGCCCCGGCCCAGGCCAAATTGTACCCGGTTGATGCGGCTCTGGATGCGCTTAGCAAACATCTTGCGCGTGGGGTTGGTCATCTTCTCCCGGTCCAGGAGCTGATTGAGCTGCTCCAGGTCCGTGATCTTGGGGAGCGCGGCGTTGAGCCCGGTCCATGTCTTGAGGATGTCGATCTTAGGCATGGCGTCCTTTCAAAAAGAGCCGGGCCCTGAGGGAGCGGCCCGGCATTAGAGGCTTAGAACTTGTCCACCTTCTTGGCCTTGCCACCGAAACCGACCGGAGCGCTCTTCCCAGCCGGAGCCTTGCCCTTGGCGGCGGGCTTGCCCTTGGGAGCCGGGGTCTTCGCAGCCGGAGCTTTGCCCTTGGCCGGGGTGAAGCTCTTGCCAGCAGCGCGCTGGGCCGGAGCCGCCTTGCCGCGAGCCTTGGCGGGTCCCGTGTACTTGGGGAACTCACGCTGGATGAGGTTGATAGCCTCCTTGCGGCGATCCTGCACGGCCTGCATCAGCTCATTGGGGATCTTGTCCAGAGCCTCGAAGACCAGGTTCTTGTCGTCCAGGGTGATGCGAGTGAAGATGCCCCAGGGCGAGCGCTTCATGGTGCCCACCAGCTGCTTGGTAAAGCCGGCATAAGCCTTCAGGCTGGTGGGTGGGACGTTGAGGTAAGCAACGCCAGCGCCCTTGAAATGGGCCAGGTCTTCGATGGCTTCGAAGCTGCCGTCCTTGCCGAAGGTCCCGGCCGGGATGATGGCCAGGCGGTACTTGTTACCGCACTGCTTGCCCGTGCCCCGGTCGTTGGTGCCGAACTCATTGTGGGGGCAACCCACGCAGGCCGGGGCTTGGTCCGTGCCCGCATCCACGCAGACCTTGTGCGGCGCCATCTCTTCCGGCGAGTAGCCGTAGGCAAAGCAGTTGGGGCCGCTGGGGTTCTTGGGGTCGAACTTGTCCGGGTAGTTGGCGTTGGCCATGATGGCATCCAGGATGACCACGGCCATGGTGTTGTCTTCGATGGGGTTGCCAGCGAAGCTGAGGATGCCGTCCTTGATCGAGAACTCTTCACCGACTGCGGCGCTCTTCACCATCGCCAAGGCGACAGTGGCCTCAGCGGCCATTTTTTCATCCCAGTTGATAAGGGCCGTGCTCTTTGCTTTTGCCATGGTGGGCAACTCCTAAAAGGCCTGGGAACTGCCAGGCGGCAGATTTTGAAAGGTGTTGGGCGCTGCGGTTTCGCGGGCTCACCCGAGATCGTTCCAGTCTCCCTGTGATGAGTTACTGGATTAGGTCACAGTCTAACTCGGGCTGTACCGTGCTCCCCGCAGCGCGCAACACCTTTCTGTAGCTTCGACGCCTTAGCGGGCCCGCCAAACCCCAGGGGTGGGAGGGGGTTCTAGGGCTTGGCGCTGGGTTATTAGTCCAGTGCCCGGTAAGGCGTCGAATTTTTGGATGGCTGCTTCGGCCTTCCAGCCTCAGACGCCTCCTCAGAGTATCGCAGTCTGGGCAGGGACCCCCAGGTTTCTCAACCATCCAACCTGAGCCCCAAGGATGCCATCTTGCTTGGGGCTCAGATTGGAAAGTCGAGCCTAGCTGCGCTCGGGCCAGTGCCAGGTGCCCACGGTCTTCTTGTCGTCGCGGCTGACCGAGGTGGCCCAGTAAGTCATGGGCGACTCTTCGCCAGCTTCGAGCGGGGCGCCCAGCGGGTTGTTCTCGCGGTCGTTGGGGCCGTCGAGGAGCAGGTGCCCATTGACCATGGGGTGGGTGTGATCCTGGGCGTTGGGGAAGACGTTGGTGATGATGAGCGGCCGAGTGCTGCCGTCCTTCATCACGATGTTGACCATGCGGCCAGCTTTCGCAACTTGCATATATCCTCCTAGTTCCGGGAACTGCCAGATCAGTTGGGTTCGATGTTGTGCTGAAAACGCTTGCTCTGCGGAGCGATGAAGCGCATGAAACGCTGGCCGGGTTTGAGGAGCTTCTTAGCCTCCACTTCGGCCATCACTTCTAGGTAGTGTCGGCGCGCGGCGCGGGCCTTGCGGCCGACGATGGGGTGCTTATCCGGGACGCTCCGAAGCTGGTTGAGCTCGCGGAGCTTGTTGAAGTCCACCATGGCCTAGACCTTGTTGAGGGAGAGGCTGACCACTTTGAAGGTGCCGATACCGGGGATGGGCTTGCCCGTCTTCTCCGTGATCTCTTCGACGGCCTCGGCGCTGATGGCGCGGCCCAGGACTTGGAAGTTGCCCGTCTTCTTGATCCACTTATAGAGCTTGTCCCAGTCCTTGACCTGGGCCACGTCCTTGGTCACCACAGTCACGCGCGCGACCTTGCCGGCGATGCCGCTGGCCTGGGACTTGGGGACGTTGTCGATCAGGTGGGTTTTGAGGGCGGTCTCTTGGTCCTTGAGCGGCTCCAGGGCTTTGACAGCCTTCAGGCGCTCTTCTCGGACATTGAAATAAAGGTCGGCACATTGCGCTAGGGTCTTGGGGAGCTTGAACTTCTTGGCAGCTTTAGGAGCTGCTTTCTTGGTCTCGCGGGCCATCGCGGGAGTCCTTTCGTTTGGGGTGGAAGAGAAATTACTCGGTATTTCTGTAAATGTAAATAGTTATTTTTCTTTAAAGAAGCCCTTGTCCGCCCGGTAGCGCCAGCCCTCCTGCCAGGCCTGGATGATGAAATCGTAGGGCGCGTTGATACCATGATTGAGGAACGCGATCTGGAGCATCCCCTGCTCCCCATAGGCCAGGATCGCGTCGTGGGTCAGTGAGCGCCCCTGGGCGAAGTCCACCTGGGTGATGATGCCGGCTGGGCAGTTATGCTCGATGGGCTCGCCCGGCTTCCTGGCCATGCTGATGGCCTCGGCCAGGAGCTGCATAGGAGTTGTAGGTAGGAAAACTGCCGTGGGGCAGTTGCAGCGCAAGCCTTTCTTAGATGCGCAGGTGTTGCCGTGGAGGCGCATGGTCAGGCTCCCTGAAGGAAGAAAGGCGCGCTCTCATCCGTGGATTGAGATACCCACTGCCAGCCATCGAAGGCGGTGAAGATCGCCTGGCCGAAGCTGATGGGGGTGATGGCTTCAGCTTTCTTCGCGGCTGCGGGCGTCTTGCCGAAACCCACGGTCCCGGCGCCGTCCACGGCCGCAAAGGTGTCTTCTTTGTGGAGGATGTAGATGCTGCTCATGGTCTAGCCCTCCACGTTGTAAAGATCGGCGCCGATGAGCTCAGCGATCTCGTTGAGGATGCTGGCGGCTTTGGTGTCTCGCTTGGTGCCGTTGGTCTCCAGAGCTCGGATAGCCCGCTCCAGGGCGTCGATTTGCTGCTGCTTGGTGGGGCGCTTCATGGCTAGACCCCCGCCACGATGAGGCCATCGTTCTGGATGCCTTCGAGTATGTCTTCCACATACCGGGGCTCGACGGCCACGCCGTATGGCCCCCAGCCCTGAGCTTCAGCTGGGATGTGCTCTTCGCGCCAGCTTTGCGCAGCCTTGCTGGTGAAGTTGATGATGCAGATGGAGCCATGGTTCTGGACGCTGACATCGGGCTTTTTCATGGTTTAGGCCTCCACTTTCGGGGTCGGTCGGCCCCAGGTCAGACCCTCTTCCACGTCGATGACGCTACGGAAGAGGAGCTCGCGGGCTTCGTTGCGGATCTTGCGGAGCTGGTCGGCTTCTTCTTGATGCGCTAAACGCTCTTCAAAGGCGACCTTTCCGCAGAGAGCCCCGTGGCGGACAATGGCCGTGCGCAGGGCGTTTGCGGCTTTATCGTGGGCGGCTTCGATCTCCTGGAAGCGCTCGCGGGTGACGATGTTGAGCTCCAGGTTGTAAGGCTTCACTTCGCTGGCTTTCATGGCGTCCTCGGTCTCAGTGCTGGGCTGGCCCTTTGTTTCCGGCCATGTAAGATTCTTGCATTTTACCCATAGTTTGTAAATAGCTATTTACATCAATGTTTTATTGGGTTTCCTCGACCTCTGAGGAAAGATGCTTGCGCTTTTTCGGCGGATCTTGCCAGCATTTCTCGCAGCATCCGCCGGGCCCTTCGCCCCTTCGACCGTCGCAGCCGGGGCAGCGCGTGGGGGTGTGGCCAGATTCCTCTAAGGCTATGAGGTTAAGGTCCACATTCATCGGAAGGCCTTCTCAGCCGCCTTGCAGACCGCCAGGCTCAAAGCCTTGGGGATCTTGGCGCTGTCCGCTGAGTCCATGCCCTGGGTGGAGTCCCTGGAGCCCCTGGGCGCACTGATGTGGCACGGGGCACCGTTGCTGCAAGGCTCCTTGAGCACCAGGCCCTCGGGGAAGCGGCCCCAGAGGTCAGTGGGCTTCATGCGCTTCTCCCCGTATTGGCAGTAGGTGACCGTGCGGCGCTCGCGGCCCTCCATCTGAGGCATTTTGCGCATCTTGCCCCGCGGGTTCTCCATGATGTACCAGCGCGGCTTGAGGCCCTCGATGATTTCGATGGTGCGGTCCAGGAGCGCTAGGCCATCCAGCGCCGACTGGGTCTTGGGCTGATGGTCCTTGGTCCAGTTGCGGCCGATCTGCATGACCGTG
>JAZKAF010000009.1:0-7270 GCA_040389285.1 candidate division FCPU426 bacterium | reverse complement strand
TCCTTGGACGCCGAAGATTCCAGGTTGCTCTGGGCTCCATGCACGGTATTCGCGTCGTAGCGGTATTTAAGGTTCTTGTCGGGCACGAAGCTGACGTTGCCGTTCACCATGGATATTTCTACATTGGCCCGCGGCCGCTCCACGCTCAGGTCGCCATTGACGCCTTCCACCCGTATTTTGACCTTCCCTGGCACTTGGAGTTCGCCATTCGCGCTTCCGGTTTCGCTTAAGTCCACCTTGAACTCGCGGCCTGATAGGGAGGCGGAGGAATTTTCTCCCCCTTTCACTTCGAATTTCCAATGGATCTTGTTGTCAGGAGAAGGGCTGACCTTGGCCTTGCCGTTGACAAAATGAAGCGAGACCGAGTCGACCGCGCCCGCGGCGAGGACCTGAGTGCCTTCAAAGGAGCGCGCTTCGCCTCCTCCTACCACGCTGTCACCCACTTTCACGTCGCCGGTGTCGCCGTTGATGTCGATGGCGCCGTTGAAAAGGCGGACCCGTTGGTTGTTGATCTGGATCAGGGGGCTGAAGTGCCAGATCAGGGCTCCCAAACAGATGAAGAAGATGAGGGCGACGAACGCCAGGCCGCCGAAGACCCACTTCACCACGCTGCTTTCGTGAGTTTCCCGGGCGTTTTTGCGGTCCGCGGAGAGGGCCAGCAGGACGTCAATAAACCACCAGATCCCAAAGCCGCCGAGACTAAGCAGCTTAAGGACGGCCAGCACTCCTTGTCCTAAGTAGGCTCGGTCCGCGCCGGCAAAGCCCAGGAAGATGGAAAGAAGCACGCGGGTGCCCCATTTTTTTTCACGCTCGGGTTGCACGAATTTGCCGTCCGTATCCCGCATGCGTCCCAGATCCAGCAGGATCATGTCGATCAGGTACCAGAGGGTGAAGCCGCCAAAAGTGACCAGTTTGAGGATACCGAGGCCGATCCGACCCGTGTAAAATCGGTCAGCGCCGATGAGGCCCAGGTACCGGCTCAGGACGGCCGTGAGCACCCAGTCCTTGGGCGAGCGGTTGGGGTCTTCGCTGCTCAGGCCCCTTTCCGCGAGATAGCGCTCCGCCACCTGCTTGGGGTCGCCAAAGGAGTCGAGGATCGACTGCATGCTGCGCCGGGGGCTTTTTCGCTTGGCGTCGAGCAAATGGCTTTTGATCTCGGATACGATCTCGGCGCGGCCGCTGGCCGGCATGGGTTCCAGGGCCCGGTCCAGCCGGTCCAGATAGGCTTCGATGGCGGGATCGCTGGGCATGGTCATTTCCCCTTCTTTTTGGGTGACTGAAGGTCCTGATAGGCGCGGACCATGCGCTCGAATTCGACGGTCATCTCGCTTAAGGAGGCTTGGCCTGCTTTGGTCAGGGAGTAGAATTTTCTGGGGTGTCCGGCCAGGTTCTCGGTCTCCCACACCGTGCTGAGGCTGCCTTCCTCGGCCATGCGGCTGAGCAGGGGGTAGAGGGTACCTTCTTTCAATGGTAGCCCCTGGGCCTTTAGCTTTTCAAGCAAGTCAAAGCCGTAGAGGCGCCCATGGCGCTGGATCAGCAGCAGGAGGCAGAGCTCCAGGTAGCCGCGCTTCACTTGGGTCTTCCAGTTGTCCATTGGCATAGTCATGCCATATACATAGCATGGCTAGGTATATGGTGTCAAATAAAATTTGGCTTGCTCGAAAAAGAGCCCTAGGATAATGGAATTGATCGACTTCTAAAAATGGGACCCTAGGCATGACCGTCACTTTTTGCCCTGACGTTGAAAGCTTTCTGGCCAAGGCCGGCGACCTGCTTTATCAAGAGGAGGCCGCCAACAGTCTGATGCTGGGCCTTTGCTCGCGGCTGCAAACGGGCTGGGCTGAGGGCCGCAAGCCGGTGCTGGTGGTTCTCGAGGAGGGTGGCAAGGTGGTCTCAGCTGCCTTGCATGCCGGAGATAACTTGGTGCTCAGCTTCGCGGAACCTGCGATGCTCTCGGCTTTGGCAAGCGCGTTGCAGCAGCGAGATCTGGATTTTCCAGGGGTCGTAGGTCCTGCCAACGAAGCCGCGGTCTTTGCAGCGCTGTGGGAAGAACTGAGGGGCAAGCGAAGCACGCTGGCGATCAAGCAGAGGATCTATCAGCTTCAGGCGGTTCAAAATAATAACCCGGTTCCCGGAGAGGCAAGACTGGCTACGGAGGCGGAGATCCCTTTGATCGCGCGTTGGTTCGCGATGATGCACGGAGAGGTCCCACTTCCCGAACATAGCTCCGAAGCCTATCTGGCCTTGGCCACGCAAAAGGTCAGGGACCAAGAGCTCTATCTTTGGATCGTGGATGGCGCCCCCGTGAGCATGGCGGGCGCCACGAGGCCTACGCGCCACGGCATGGGGGTGAATGCGGTGTTCACGCCCGAGTCCCAGCGCCGCAAGGGCTATGCCACGGCCTTGGTGAGCCACGTCAGCCAGGCCATGCTGGATCAGGGAAAAAAGTTCTGCTTTCTCTACACCGACCTCGGCAATCCCACCTCCAATAGCATTTACCAAAAGATCGGATACCAAGCCGCCGCGGACAGCTTGTATTTTGTGTTCGGACCGCGGTCATGAAATTCGTCCTGATGTCGGACATCCATTCCAACTTTGTGGCCTTGGAGGCAGTTCTCAAGGACATGGGTGAGGAACGCTTTGACCGGATCTGCATGCTGGGCGATATCATCGCTTTTGGGCCGCAGGCCAAGCGATGCCTGGATACCGTGCGTTCCTGGCAAGGCGCCTGGTGCTTGAAAGGCAACCACGACGACAATGTGGTGCGCCAAGGCCTACCCTTGGGGGTCAGCGAGGATCTGCGCAAGTATGAGGCTCTGGACCGGAATGGTTTGGGCCTAGCGGCCTTGAAGTGGCTGGGGAATCTGCCGGCGATGCGGCGCGAAGGAGAGATGCTGTTCGTCCATGCCTCGCCTCGGGAACCGCTGCGGGAATATGTGGATTCCCCGGAGGCTTGTGACGCCGCGCTGGAAAGCAGCGACGCGCGCCTGACCTTCTGCGGCCACTCGCACAGGCCGCTTTGGTATTCGCGAGGCCGTTTGCAAAGGCCCGAGGGCAGGCTGACACGCTACGTCCTGGATCCTGGGTCCCGGCATGTGATCAACGTGGGTTCGGTGGGGGAATCGCGGGATAGGGATCCGCGGGCCTGTTACGCGGTCTATGACGATGCAACGCATGCGCTGGAATTTCGGCGGGTCAGCTACGACGTGATGAGCATGGTCGAAGACATGCGCCGCCAGGGCTATCCCGAAGCGTTATGGCGAAAACGCGTCGTGCCCTGACGGCGCTTAGTTGCTAGCCTAAAGTTTTGAAATATTCCTGGGACAGCTTGGGATCGGCCTTCATATCGGCCGCGCCCGGGCGCCAGTTGGCCGGGCAGACTGTGCCATGCTTGGCGGCGTGCTGGTAGGCCTGGACCAGGCGCAGGGCCTCGTCCACGCTGCGTCCCACGTCGAGGTTGTTGATGTTGGCGGCCTGGACCACGCCCTGGTCGTCGATGATAAAGAGGCCACGCAGTGCCTTGCCGTCTTCCAGCAGGACTTCATAGCTGGCGGCGATCTTCTTGTCGAGATCCTCCACCAACGGAAAATTCAGTCCCCCTAATCCGCCTTCTTTGACCGCGAGCTTGTCCCAAGCCAAGTGGGAATAGACGCTGTCCACGCTGATGCCAAGCAACTGGGTGTTCTGGGCCTTGAACTGGGCCGCGGCATTTGAGAACGCGACCAGTTCCGTGGGGCAGACAAAAGTGAAGTTCAGGGGGTAGAAGAGCAGGACCACCCATTGGCCGCGGAGTTCGGAGAGGCTGATATCTTTGACCTGGCCCTTTTCAGCGGCCTGGGCTTTAAAATCGGGTGCTGGTTTTGAGACGATCATGATGTTTCTCGAAAAAAAGGTGATAGCAGAATATTAACCGGCGACTTTAGCGAATTCCATCCCCTTCAGCTTGGCCAGCTTTTCCAGCTTGGCCGTCACATGGCCCAGGCCTAAGGCGCAGTGGTGGGCCGCGCCCTGGGCGCACCAGGAGTCTGTGAATTCGGCAGGGCCGGGTTCAAAGCGAAGGCGGCTGTTCGTGTTGCCGAATTTGAAGGTGGGGCCGGGAATGGCCTCTCCTTCGGCCCCTACCATCTTCAGGCCCCCGCGTCCGTCCTCGGCCACGGACAGGATGCTGATGGGCCCGTTTTTAACGTTAAATTCGACGGAAACGCCTTTCCCCGCCTTGCCGTGATAAAGGCCCAGGCCGCGTAGCATCGGCTTGCGGTCGCTGATGGCCAGATGTCCCGGTCCATCGTGCCCCATCATCACGAAATTCTCCTCAAAATCCATGGCGTAAAATTCGGTGAAGGATCCGCCCGTGCCCAGGGCGTCCATGATCTTCATGGCCACGGCGTTCTTGAAGTCGCCCTCGCCAGCGCAGGGAATGCCGCGCGCGGTGAGCAGGGAATTGCCCACGATCAGGCCGGCGCCCAGGCGTTCATAGGCGCTGTCGCGGGTGCCGCGATAGTAATAGCAGAGGGCGTCGAGCTTGAAGTCCTCCACCAGATGGTCCAGCCCCACCGCCACCCTGCAGGGATACTCCAGCTTGGCCGGGCTGACGCTCTTATCCAATTCAAAGACCTGGCGCACTTCCTTGATCTTGGCCTGGATCTCGCCGCGCGAGGCGTCGTCCACCCTGTCCTGTAGGTCGCACATCTCGAGGATCTCGGTGTGCAGGCCCCAGCGGGCGCTGTGGGTCGTGTAATCCGTGACCATGTCGAGCATGCCCGGATAGGTGTGGCCCAGCATGCCAAAGCGGGCGCCTTTCAGCACGCGGCTTGCCCGGGCCGCGGCCACCCAGTCGCGGATGATGGTCCAGGCCCGTTCGTCGCCCGTCACCATCCCCGAGACCACATGAAAATCGATGTTCGAACGGGCGAAGGTGTTGGAGATCTCTGGCACGCAGCAGGCCGAGCAGGCGGCGAGCCACTTGCCCGTGTCCGTGTTCTCGTAATCCATGGCGGCCATGGGTTGCAGGTTGAGCACCAGCACCGGGACTTTGGCCGCTTGCACCACAGGAAGCACCTGTGAGCCCGTGGCATAGGTGGCGGTGTGGCAGATCAGCAGGTCCAGGTTTGCCCCGGCGAACTTGGTCCCAGCCACCTGGGCCTTGGAGGCGGAATCCACCATGCCAAGGTCCACCAGCTCGGCCAAGTCGGTCAGCTGGCGGGCAATGGCGCGGGTGTAGCCCTCGAGCTGCTTTTTCAGGCCGGGGAACTGCTTCCAGTAAGTGTCCAAGCCCACGGCGAAAAGGCCAACGCGGGCTTTCGGGTAGGGACGTCGTTTCAGAGCCATGGTCTTATCCCCTTATTGGATATAAAAGGTCCCGGCGCCCGGATAATCCAGGCCCGATCCGCCATCCGGCCGCCAATGGAAGTAGATGCCCTGGTCCTGGGACTCGCTGGGGTCGAAATCATAGGCCGTCACGTTGATCTTCACGGCCTGGCCCGGCTTGCCCAGGCGCGAGGCCAGTCCCGCGTAGGGGATCACGCCTTCGGCCACATAGCCGTCCTTGGTCTTGATGCAGACGCCCCTCACCCCGGCGGGCGACCACTCGCGGCCCACGTCCACAGATTCGGCGGCGGTCTTGCCCGGCAGCAACATCAGCCAGAAGGTGTTCTTGCGCTCTTTTTCAGGCCTGGCCTTGTTCAGCTCCGGCTCGGCATCCAAGCTGAACCAGATGCCGTCCTGGTTGTAGGGGTCGTCCTTGGCTTTTTTGAGCCAGACGTCGTCGGTCACTTGGGCGGCGAAGTAGAAGTTCTGGTCGTCGTGCTGCACGGCGAAGCGGAAGGAGCAGTCCTTAGGGCCGCTCCACTGGCCGTCGCGGGGCTGGGGCGGGCGGGAGGCCTCGCAGACGTTTGGCAGTGCGCCCCATTCATCCAGCTTGCCGTCGACCACGACCGGGCTCTTGCGCGCCGGCAGATCCAGGGGCCCGTCCACATAGAGCCGGGACGTGCCGCGGATCTTCAGGGGTGGCTGGTCGCTGGTATCGTAGGAAAGGGTCCAGTCAAAGGAGACAGGCCCGATGTCGGCCACATTCAGCTCGCCCGAGGCTTTCAAAGGCAGGTTGAAGAGCTTCACTGAATTGGGCGGCACCACCGCGTCGATGCGCAGGGTTTCGGGCCTGAGCGAGGCGCCGTCGTCGAATTCCAGGCGCACTTTCAAGGGAAGGTCGGCGTCGTTGGTGCAGCGCAGGGTCACCTTGGCGCCATGGATGCTCTTCTCGGCGCTGAAGAGCGAGCCCTGCTGGACCGGGATGGCCTTGTTGAGGCGTTCCATGAAACCCGCGGACCTTTCCGTGACCACGTTCTCGTCCCAGACGCCGTCGAGCATCACGTTGGCCACCAAGGGACCTGCTTCGGTCATGGTCACCCAGGCCACGTGGTCGAATTCGCCGAAGGCGGGACCGCGCATCTCGCTGCCCGCGCCCGTGGTGGCCAGCACGAAGTAGCGCTGGTCGTGGCGCATGAACTTGGTGTAGTGGTGCATGTGACCGGTGAAGACGGTGTAGGGGCGCCCGTGCAGCAGAGAGTCCAGCTTGTCCATGCCGGTGTCGGCGGCCTTGACCCTGGAGTCGTGATCGGCCCAGAGCGGCCGATGGAAAAAGACCAGGGTCCAGCGCACACCCTTGTTCTCGGCTAGGGCCTTGGCCACGTAAGCGAGCTGGTCATCGCCGAATTTTGAGGGGAAGGGGTTGTCGCTGTTCAGGCAGAGGAAGAGCACATCGCGGTAAACGAAATGATAGTAGTCGCGGCCCACGGTCTTGCGGTAGGCGGCCAGTTCCATGGGGTTGGCCACGTCATGGTTGCCCGGGACGAAAAAGAACGGCATTTTCAGGGGTTTTAGGAAGCCGAAGAATTCCTTCCACTCCGCTTCGATCTCCTTGGGATCCTCGGTGTAGCCCTCGATCAGGTCCCCGACGCTCATCACAAAGTCCGGCTGGAGCAAGTTCAGCTTGGCCACGCCGTCCTGGAAAACGTGCCCGCGGTGTCCGCCGGTGCGGTCGGTGACCACGGCGAACTGGAAGCGGTCCGGGTCGCTTGATATCTTCAGGCTGGTCCAGGGGTTGGGGCCGGGGCCAGACTCTATCTTCAGCGGGGCGGGGGCGGCAACCAAGACCGTGGCCTGGAGCAGCACGCCGAGCAACGCGGGCACGCGCATGGGGAACTCCTGTTTTTTGAAGACGGACTTTATCGCAGTAAGGAAAGCTTCAAGGTGCGGTGGTGCAGAACGCCCT
>JAZKAF010000008.1:17969-31712 GCA_040389285.1 candidate division FCPU426 bacterium | reverse complement strand
AGCATCGAAAATCCGGCCGTGAGCCAGATTTTGCGGGACAGCCTCAGGGCGCCCCAGCCGGCTCCCACGAACAAAAGGACCGGCAACTGGAGAATAAAGGTATGTCGGGTGGCGCCGCATGGAAAGCGCAAGCGCCAGGCGCCGATGCTCCACACCAGTCCAAGGCCCAGGACGGTCCAAAGCAGGGGCCAGTTCGATCGCCTCCACCAACCGATCGCCGCCAGCAGCAGGGTCATGGCGGTCAGGGCGATCGTCGGCCATCCCCAAGGAAGGATCGCCAAGGCGTTTTGCGCCACATCAAACCAGCCCCGAATAAGGTCTCCCAGTCCGTGAGGATAGGGAGCCCAGGGAGGATGGCCGCGAAGCGAGGAAAAGCGCCCCAGGTGGGAGCGCGAAGCCAGCCAAACGCTGAGCGCCAGGACCGCGAAAAGGAAAGCCAAGCGCCCTAACCTAGCCCTGTCCGATCCAAAGCCTTCACGAAAAAAAAGCGCCAAGCCGAGGGCCGCCGCGAAAAAGATCATCTGATAGGAAAGTTCCACCCCGACCACGATCGCCAGCACCGCGGTGATCAAGGCGCCGACACCCCCCGCCAAGAGGCGGCGTCTTTCAGCCTCCGGCAGGCTGAAACGAAGAAAGAAGGCTGACGCGAAAAAAGCCGCCGCATAATTGTAGCCCTGCGAGCTTTCGATCACGCCCCGCCAGGACAGCAAGGCCCATAGGACCAGGACTCCGCGCAACTCGATCGGCCAGCGCAGCGGGTCTTCTTGGGCCAGGCGTCCCAAAAGCGAGGCAAAGAGCCCGATGCCTGCGATCCAGAACAGAAAGCTGGGCAGGCGTCCCCAAAAAACCGTCTGACGCGGGTTATGCGCGAATGTCAAAAGGCGATCGGTCAGCACGAACTGCAGCGGGGCGTAGGTCCAAACTTTCAGGGCGCGCATGCGAGCGTTGAATGGCGCGGACCTGTTTTGCAGCAACCCGATGCTCGGCCCAATGTCATCGGTGTGGGTCATCACCCGGGGCATTAAGGCGAGCCGGAACCCAAGCCACAGGACCAGTCCGCTGACGGCCGCGAGCTTCCAAAAAGTCCCGGCTGACGGCGTTATCACTAGATCTTCCTGCTCCCGCGCTTGGTGAGAGGCAGGCCCTTGGCGCAAAGCGGGCATTTTTCAGGCGCATAGACCGGCAGATCCAGGGTCAGCAGGGCCTGTTGCCGGGGCAGCTTGAAATCCACCACCCCGTTGCTGCGGTCCACCAGGAACGAGATCCCGGCCAAGCCGCCGGCCCCGCGTTCCAGGGAGAGCGCGCTCAACATTTCGAAGACCGAACTGCCGGTGGTGACCACGTCCTCGACCAGCAGGACCCGCTCGTCCGCCTTGATCTCAAATCCCCGCCGCAGCTTGAGGACCCCTTCTTCGCGTTCCATGAAGACCGAGCGGCAGCCCAGGGCCCTTGCCACGCCATAGGCGAGCAGGATGCCGCCGACCGCCGGCCCGAGCACCACGTCGATCTTCTCGTTCTTGAAGGGTTCGGCCATCATGGCGCAGAGCTGGTCACAGATGGCGGGATGCTCCAGCACCCTGAATTTTTCCACGTAGGCCGGCGAATGCATGCCCGAGGTGAGCAAGAAATGCCCGTCCAAATAAGCCCCTGATTCCTTGAATAACGAGAGCGCCGCCTCCTGGCTCATTTTTTCACCCCTTTTTTTGTGGTCGCCGCTTGGATCTCGGCTGTCATGGCCTTGGCCGCCTCGACCGGATCCGCGGCGGCGGTGATGGGTCGGCCCACCACCACATAATCAGCGCCCCGGCTCACGGCTTGTCCGGCGCTGAGGGTGCGCTTCTGGTCCTGCCGGGCCTGGGATGCGCCCCGGATACCCGGTGTCACGATCAAGAAGTCCTTGCCGCAGGCTTTGCGCACCGCGGCGATCTCTTTGGGCGAGCAGACCACGCCATCGGCTCCGCAGTCTTTGGCCATCTTCGCCAGGCGCAGCACCTCTTGGTCCGGGCCGCCACGCAGCCCCACTTCAGCCTTGAGCGAACGGGCGTCGTGGCTGGTCAGGATGGTCACGGCCAGCAGCTTAGGTCTAGCCACCCGCATCCCGGTGGACGCCTCGCGCAGGGCCTCAGCGGCGGCCCGCATCATGGCCTTGCCTCCCAGGGCGTGCACATTGATGAAATCGATGCCTAAGGCGCAGGCGCCTTTGCAGGCCAGAGCCACGGTGGTGGGAATGTCGTGATATTTGACGTCCAAAAAGACCCGTCCACCCCTCGCCCGGATCGAACGTACCAGTTCCGGCCCGGCCAGGGTGAAAAGCTGCAGGCCCACCTTGAAAAAGCCGACGTGCATCTTCATCTTGTGGACCCACTCTTCGGCTTTTTCCCGGTTGTCAAAATCCAGGGCCAGCATCAGCCGCTTCTTCGCGTCATCAGGGGACAAGGGCAACATCATCCTCTCCTTCGGTTTGGAACCAGCCTTTCCACGCGTCTTTGTAGACCTGGAACAAAAAACGGTCGCGCCGTATATCCGGGCTGGCGCCGGCCTCGATCTTCAAATAGTAAAAGCGCGGCCTGAGGCCTTGCGGCAGGGTCAGCGTCCAGGTTCCGGGATCCCTGGCCCGCTCGATCTTGCGCCTGAACCCCTGCAATTCCACCCTGGGCTCGGCATCCAGCTCGCCGGCGGGCATGCGGATCAGCACGGTGCGCGGGAGCTGCGATGCATAGAAACCTTCTCCATTGGCCATGCCGTCCAGTCCGGCGCCGAGCCGCCTTTCATGGATCTTGCGCTTGAAAGATTCCAGGCTGGGCGGGCCCATGACCACAAAACGGTTCACGCTATGCCTTCCCTCTCCGGCCAGATTGATGCCGGAAGTGGCCGTGAACAAGGTGCCGTAACCCGCCTTGAGCGCGGCCGCCTCCACCACCGGGTTGAAGGCGCCGTAAGGATAGGCCAGCGCCGTGAGGGTCAGGCCGAGGCGGCGTTCCAGGCGCCGCCGTGACTCCTGCAGCTCGGTGTCAAGACGGCGGGCATAATCGCGGCTTTCTTCGCTGCGCAAAGGCTTGGCCAAATTGCTGTGGCGCAGGGTGTGGGATCCCACTTGATGTCCAGCCGCCAGCAGCTCGCGCACGTCGCTCCAAGCCAGAAAACTCGGGGTGAGCTCGAGCTGGCCTTCTATTAAAAAATAAACTGCTTTAAAACCATAGCTCTGCAGAACGGGCCCCGCGATCTGCCATCCAGAACGGTATCCGTCGTCGATGGTCAGCATCACCGGATGTTCGGGCAAACCCTGGGTCTTACCCTCCAAAAACTGGGCGGCCTGCTCCAGGGTGACGGACTGATAGCCCTGCTCCTTGAGCCAGGCCAACTCCTCGGCGAAATGCTCCCCGGAGATCTTCAGTTTGTCGATGCCATCTTCCTCGCCAAAGCGGTGATAGCAGAGCACCGGCAGGCCGGACAGCGGCGCCGCAGGAGGAGCCACAGGGCCAGGCGCGGGCGGGGTCAGATCCGCAGCGCCCTGGGCCAGGGCAGTGAGCGTCCACAAGAAGACCAGCAGATGCTTCAGCGCCAAAAGCCCTCCAACTTGACCCTTCCACAAGCCGCGTCCGTGTTGGCCTCCACATAAGCTTCCAGGGTGCCGATGTCTTTCCAGTAGGGGGGCCGGGGATCTTCGTAGCCTTGGACTTTGGATCCGGAGCTCAGCAAGCGAGGAAAGAGCTCCCGCTCCGCTGAAAAGGCCCCGCTGCGCGGGATAAATTCCAGCAGCTCTGGCTGAAAGGCATAGAGCCCGGCGTTGATCAGTCCCGCGCGGGCTCGCTTGGGCTTCTCCTCAAAACGCAGGATCCGTTTTTTTTGGCCCAGTGTCAGCACCCCATAACGGCTGACGTTTTCACGGCGCAGCAACCAAAGCGAGGCGACGGCTCCCGAAGCAAGATGGGCCTTGGCAAAAGCCCCGATGTCCGAATCCGAGAGAACATCCCCATTCAGCACCAGGCAGGGCTTCTGGGGATGGGGCCAAGCCTTCCGGATCGCGCCGCCGGTGCCCAAAGGAGAGCTTTCGCGGACCGCGGAGACCTTCAATCCAAATTTCTTGATCCGGGGCAGCGCGTTCAGGACGGCTTGGGCTTGATGCCCCAGCGACAGGCGGACGCGCAAAACACCGGCCCGGCTCAAACGGAACAGCTGGGATTCTAAAAAGGGCCGGCCAAAAACCGGGAGCAGCACCTTCGGCGTATGAAGGGTCAGGGGTTCGAGTCGCGTCCCCAGCCCGCCCGCCAGGATGATAGCGTCCTGGATCACGATCCCTACCAGTTGGTGGAAAGGTTGACCCGGTCCCAGCCCACGTAGATCTCCTGAAAATTAAGGGGGATCCAGCTGGCGCTCAGATCCAACAGGGCCTTGGACGGGCATTCGCCCGAACCCAGCCACCAAAGCCAGCGCGGTACATTGAAGTCGGCCCAGGACACGCTCTTCGGGACCAGGTACAGTTTCTTGGCCTTTTCGTCCCAGCGAAACGCGGCGCGGGTCTCATAATGGGCGGGCACGAATAAGAAACGGCCGCGACCTTTGATCTCCACCACCCGTTCAGCCGAATCCGCGCTCAGACGGAGTTCGGGTTGTTCCTGGGCCAGTTTTTTCTCCAACGAGCGCAGGCTGAAGATCAAGCGGGTCTGGGCCTCTTTATAGTCGAGCACCTTCAATTCCCATTTTTTCAGGCCCTCGGCGTCCACCCGCATCTGCTTGACCAGGATCTCCATCTTTTCGACATTAAGGCCCTGGAACTCGAAGGGCTTTAAGCTCATCTCCAATTCGTAAAAATTCCCCTGGGCCATGATGTCGCTGGAGCGGCCCTTCAAGCGCACCGGACCGAAGCTGATATTCTCGGCCAGGGTCCGACGGACATGGATCATCAGGTATTTCTGAAGATCCGAGAGCCTGTCAGGAGGAGAGTTCCCGGGCTCCAGTTTTTTATAGGACTGACCCATGGCTGGTAGCCAGAGCGCCAGGGCCAGCATAGGAAGGAATTTTTGGGCGAAGCGCATTCCGCGATACCTCAAAAAGGTGGTCTTAAGTGAAATATTCTATCAGAAATCAGGGTGCGCAGCGCGCCAGCACAAGATGGCCGGTCCTATCCAGGACCTTACAATCCCCGGGCAGCGCTTCTTCGGGAGTGTAGAAACCCCAGTCCGCCTTCACCGCGTTCTGCCGTTCCCCAAAGTAAAGGCCCAGATGAGGAAATCCGTTGTAATGGCTGCGAAACGGCAAGCCCTGGCCCCAGGGGATCTCAGGATGCCGGCTTTTAAGTTCGGCGGCCTCGATCTCCAACACGGGCTGGGGCTTGCCCAGCCATTGGCCCAAGTCCATGCCGGAGAACTCCACCAAATGCCCCATCCACAGCGCCATCGCCGCCACTTTGGCCCAGCGAGGAGCCTTGCCCTGCATCCAGGACCAGAAAAAAAGACAGGCAGCCGGCGCCACGGACATCAGATAGTAGTCATGGGACCAGACATAGTCCCCAGCCAAGGCCGCGACAAAAAGGATCTGCAGGCCAAGAATGCCAGCCAGGATCCGCTGCACCCGCGTCAACGGGGTCCAAGCCAGCAACAACGCCAGCGGGACATAGGGTGCCAGCACGCGGGTCAGCAGGAACTTCAGGACAAAGGCCGGATCCGCGAAGAAACGCGCCAGCGCCCGAAGGGGATCTTGGGCGCGGACCGGGAAAAAATCAGGAAGGGTCTGGTAGCCGCGGATCAGGGCCACCCCGGCCGTGTAATAGACCAGCGCCATGCCGGCGGCCAGGCCCAGCCATAAGGCGTGCTTTTTCCACTGAACACGAAGACCCGGAGCCGCCAGCACAAGGAGAAAGGCGCCAGCCGTGGTGGGTTTCATCAGCACGGCCAAGCCTCCGCAGATCCCCGCCCCGACCAGCCTCCAAACGTTAACGTCACCTTCCCAGGCCAGGCCTAAGGCTGTCACTGCCAGGCTCAACGATAGGAAGTCAGGCGTGAATTTACCGGACCAGCCGATGGCAATGGAGAAGATCGGCAGCAGGATCATGGCCGCGCCGAGGGGCTCGCCGCCCAAACGTTTTCCCCGCCATAGCCGCGCGTTGAGAAAACAAAGGCCGAATCCTAGCCAGACCACGGCCAAACAGGCCAGTTTTCGGCCCAAGGCCGGACCGAAATAAAACCAGGGCGCCGACAATAGGGTCAGCAGCGGAAATTCGGTGACATTGGCTCCATGGCCCTCGCCACTTTCAAGCAGAGCCGGCACCCAGGCTGGTAGGGATGAGGGAGCCTCGACCGTCCAGCGCATCCAATAGCGCATGGCGATGCCCAAAGTGTCGTGCTGGCGCCAGAGCTCGGGAAGTCCCAGCGGAAGGAACGAGCGCAGGCTCAGCACGGCCAGACGTAGAGCCACGGCGACGAAGGCAGCCCTTTCCAGCCAGGATATTTTAAAATTGTCGGCCCGCAGCTCTGCCATTACACTCAAACCTCCCCATTCCACCCGATCGGAAAACCGCCATGGCCCTGTTGAAAAAGATCCTCAGCTTTATCCTGCGCTACGCGGCCTATGCAGCCGCAGGATTCCTGCTGGTATCCGGCTTCTGGCTGAAGAAAAAGTTCGGCACGCCGTCCTTTGAGCAAGTCCTCTACCATTTGCAGTTCGGTTCCGAAGGACTGGCTGACGCGGACGCCGACTTGATCCACAGCTTCGTGAAATTCTGCCTCAAACTGCCGCTGGCCGCGGCGCTCCTGCCGATGGCCTTGGAGCCGCTGCTGGGACTTCGGCGGCGTCCCCTCCCCTGGCTGGCTCTCGCGTTGGGGGCCTTGGTGCTACTCCATCACCTTTCCTTTTACGAACACGTACGGCAGAGCTTTGGCAAAGACTATTTCGCGGCCCATTATGTCGATCCGCGCAGCGTCGCGGTCAAAGCCGTGCGCCCGCGCAACCTGGTGCTGATCTATGTTGAAAGCCTGGAAACTGGCTACAGCGACCCCAAGCTCTTCGGACATGACCTCTTAAAGAGCCTCGACGCGAGGAGCTTGGGCGGCGTCTCTTTCGGGCGCTTTTTACAGGCCCCGGGCACCGGCTGGACCATGGGCGGGATCGTGGGAACCCAATGCGGGGTCCCGCTGCGGCCCCAGTCCATATTCCGCAGCATCAACGACGAAGGCGAGAAGGCGCCTGCCTTCCTTCCTGGCGCGATGGCCCTCGGCGACGTGCTGCGCGCCCAGGGCTACCGTAACATCTTTTTGGAAGGCGCTTCCCTGTCCTTCGCGGGCAAGAAAAAATTCCTTGAAAGCCACGGCTACGACCGGCTGCTGGGCCGGGACGAGTGGGTCGCCTTGGGCGAGGACCCCAAGGCCATGGGCGACTGGGGCCTGCATGACGACGATCTTTTTCGGCGCGCCCGGCAGGAGATCGACGCCCAGGAAAAGGCGGGCGGGCTTTTCAACCTGACCCTGCTCACCCTGGACATGCATCCCCCTGGATACCTATGCAAGACTTGCGCGCGCAAAGGCCAGTCCAGCTTCGAGGGCATCGTGGAATGCAGCGCCGAACAGGTGGCCGGCTTCGTCTCCTACATCCGCGCCAAAGGCTACCTTAAGAACACCGTTGTGGTGGTCATGGGCGACCATCTGTCTATGATCAATCCGGTCTACGCCAAACTGCAATCGCTGCCCGAGCGCCATGTCTTCAATCTTTTCATCGCCGACCCCATACCTAAAAAAAACCGGGAGGACATCGTCCACTTCGACTTATTGCCCAGCCTTTTGGAGTTCAGTGGCCTGGACCTGGCCGGTCACCGCATGGGACTGGGTGTGTCGGCCTTTGCCGAAGGGATCCGGCTGCCTGACGCGGGCGAGCGCGCGGAAATGAACCGCGAGATCATGGCCCACTCGGCCCGTTATATGGGCTTTTGGAAAGCGCCGCATTGACGGCACCCAGGACCCGGGTCACGGAAAGTTTCTGCATGCACCAGTCGAGGGGCTGAACGCAGACGGTCTGAGCGCAAGGGCAGCAAGGCACCTCTTCGCGCAGGGTCAGATGCCGATCCAAAGGCCAGGGCCCGCTGCGGCTAGGAAGATTGGGGCCGAAGAGCCCGACGCAGGGCGTGCCCAAGCTGGCGGCCAGATGCAAGGGCCCTGAATCGTTCCCGATGAACAGAGCCGCCGAAGCTAATAGATCCCGCAGATCCCGCAATCCGATCTTTTCCTCCGGCCCCAACAAGCGCGTTTTCCAACCCGCAGCCTTTAATTCCGATTCCAGACGCACAAAATTTTCCATGGGCCAGCGCCGCCAAGCCCAGTTCGCGCCCGCGTGCAGGACCACGAAACGAGGGTCCCGGGCTACAGAACTGCCCAAGCGCGGCTCCATACCCTGAGTTTCCAAGCCCGCCAGCTTCAGGACCCTGCCCGAGCGCTCCACCAAATGATCCGACCTACCAGAAACATCCTGGCGCCTTTCCGTACCGTGCCTGAAATAAAGCGGCTGCTCCTGGTCGTAGCTGATGTCCCCAGCCTCGGGAAACAGGAAGCCCGCGGCCAGACCCGGCTTCGCATGATACACAAGCATCGAATTACGGATGGCGGGGCTGGCCACGAAAAGCGCCAATCCCGGATCCCTCAGGCGCTCGCGCATGGCCCTTGCCGCGGCCACGAATGCCCAGCCTCCCGAAGGCAGGCCCGTGAAGCGCAGCCTGGCATCACCCTCGAAGAGCGGTTTATAGTCGCTTGAGGCGACGAATTCCAGCGTCGCGCCCGGATAGGCCGACAGCAAAGGGTCGATCATCGAGCTCGCCGCCACCACGTCACCTAAGCGGGTCATCTCGATGACCATGATCCGCTTGACTTGTCCCGGCTGCGGATGGGGTTTCCAAAAACGGCCCGCCCAGGCCAGACGCAGGCGTAATAACCATTGAAGGCGCCGGCCCATCATGCCTCATCCCCGCGTAAGAGGGCCAACGCCGAGGCCAAGGCCAGAGCGACGTCCGCGTTGAGCAGGCCCGCTTGAAAAAATTCCAGCATCAAGAAAAGCCCGAACACGCAGACCTGGGCCGTTCTCAAGACGATAGGCTGGCCCGATCCCCTGCTCAGGCTGCTCAAACCCCAGAGCAGCAGTCCCAGCAAGAGGGCCATACCGAAGAGGCCGCTCTTGGCCAGCCACCAGGCATAGCCGTTATGGGGATCGCGCATCAGAGCTGGATTACCCGGGTAGATCTCGTAGCTGAACAAATGGCCCAGGCCTTTGCCAAACCAGGGTGATCCTTCAAAGGCGCGCTCCGCTTCCCGAAGCATGAGCGCGCGTTCGGAAAGGCTGGGGTCGTTTTGGTTCGCTTCCGCCGCGCTGGGGGCTCTTTGGTTGTCCGCTGGATTGCGGAACAGGCCTCCCTGGGCTGCTAGATCCTTTAAGGCCCGGGACTGGTCCCCCTCGATCTGGATGCGTTCGGGCAAAGGCGCCAGCAAATGGGCCGCCTGAAGGCTGCGATAGATCCGGAATTTCAGCAAAAATTCGCCATCCGGGGCCAAGGCATGCATGGCTGCCAGCAAGAACAGTAAGGCGACCAGCGCCGCCAAGGCCTGGCTAGCCATAAATCGCCATGCCACTTTGGCTTGACCTTGACGGGCCAGCCACAAGCTCCCCAACGCCACCGCTAAGGGCCAGGCCATCCAAAGGGCCCGCAAATAACTCAGCCAGACCAACGCCCAGGCGATCAATACAACGGCCCAGGCCGTTTTTGAGCGGGTCCCCTTTCCCAACATCAGGGCCATACCTATGAGGGCCGACAGCATCAGCCTGTGCAGATTGTGGTCCACAGCCGGGACCGGGACCGGCACGATGTTCGGGGCGTAGGCCGCGCTGGGGTCGAGCGCGAAGGAAACAAAAGTCCCCAGAACCCAGGCAGCCCAACCCAGAAAAAAAGCTCCGCGCAGGGACGAGCGTCGCTGCGGGATCACGGCCATCAGCACCACCAGATCCAGCGCTAGCAAGACCGGCCGCATTTCGGCCAAGGCGTTGCGCGGATGGCTGCCATGAAAGATGCCGCTGACAAAGGCCACAGCCATCAGCAGGGTCCATACGCCTGAGAAAAGCCACACCCAGGAGGCGATGCGCCCTCTGAAGACCGCGAGCGCCCAGGCGAAAAGCGGCAGGACCCCCAGCTCGGAATAGTAAAAGTTGGCGCCCTGGCTCAAGGATCCTGGGGAGCCTCCCATCAAGGCCGTTCCCAGCTTCCAATCAGGCAAGGCCAGGGCTAGAAAGAGCCAGGCGCAGACAGCCGCAGCGTAGGTCCTTTCCCCGCGGCTCACAGGTCCTCCCTTTTTTTGAAAACCACGAAGACGCAGTCATGGGCTCCGGTGGCGCCCTTGAGGCGCAGCACCAGGGCCTTGATCCAGCCCAGCCATCGCAGGCGGCGGAGCACGAATTCCTTGACCTGCTTCATCCCAGCGCGGTCCACCCCTCCTAAAAGACGGGTGAAACTGGTGGGGTGAGAAACGACCAGCTCCATCCCAGCGGCCTTGTGCAGGCGCTTCAGGCCTTCCAAGCTGAAATAGTTCAGATGCTCCCCGGGCAAGAAATACTGCCAGGATTCCCTGCCTGTCCTGGCCGCGCGAGAACCAAAATCAGGGACTTCCCAGGCGATCAGGCCTCCAGGCTTGAGCCGGCCCGCGAGGTCGCTGACCATGGCCGCTGGATCGGGAACATGCTCTAGCACGTGGAAGCCGCAGGCTAGGTCGAGGTCTTTCCACGCGGCGGGCGCCGCCTCGAGCACGCCTTCGATCACGCGCTCCCCGTGGCGTTCCCGGGCTTTGGCGGCCGCGAAGGGCGAGATCTCGACGCCGAAGCCAGTCCAGCCGCGTTCTTCAGCGGCCTCTAAAAAGAATCCCAGGGCGCAGCCGACCTCGAGCAAACGGCCAGGACGCGGCGCCAGAGGCGTTAGCCAGTCCAAGCGACGGTGGTTGATCCATTGGAACTGCCGTTTGGAGGCCGCGTAATCCACGCCACCGCTGCCGTCAAAATACCCAGCGTCATAGGGGCGGGCGGTCTCAGGCAAAAAGCCGCTACCGCACAGGCCGCAGACCCCGAAACCAGCCGGACCCCATCCGGGATGATTCAGTTCTCCGCCGCAACAGACGCAAGGCTTCATGGCCTGCCTCCCAGGCATTCCCAGGCCGCGCTCAGCATGAAACGGATGTTGCCCAAAAGATAACGCCTCCAAAGACGTCCGGGCTCCAGCATCAGACGCCAGAGCCATTCAAGCGAAGCGGCCTGCATCCAGGCCGGCGCCCTTTTTTGAAGGCCCGCGGCAAAGACAAAAGCGTTTCCGCAGACCACGACCAGGGCGCCAGGCAGCTCCTGACGAAGCCGTAGCGCCAGCGACTCTTGCTTAGGTGAACCTAGCCCAAGAAAGATAACTTCGATCTTCCTGGCGCGAAGGGTGGCGATCAAACGGCTGCACTCCGCTTCGTTTTGATATCCATGCGCGCAGCCGTCGATCTTGACCCCCAATTGGGCCGAGGCCTGCTCAGCCACGCCTTTTTCTCCGCCCCAAAGAAAGATCTTGGCCCGGGCGGCACTGGCCCTTTGCGCCAAGGGAGCGAGCAGGTCACCCAGGGCCAGACGCTCAGGGATCCGCTTGCCTTTCCATTTGGCCGCCCACAAGATCGCGGCTCCATCGGGCAGCACCAGGTCGGCTTTGCGCAGGCTGTTCTTAAAAACAGGATCCTTGGCCGCCAGGCCAGCGGTATGGGCGTTCAGATAAAAAACCAGACCACCCTGTCCGGCCCGCAGCATACCCTCAAAAGCCGCGATCGCCTCGCTACGGTCTCCGCCAAAGACCGCGACTCCCTGGACAGAAACCGTCTTGAAACGGTTCTTTTGCGCAGGGCCAAAATCCCTGATCAGGTCCTTCGCCACGGCTTTCCAAGCGAATTCCCCGGCCCGCTTAAACGCCGCTTTGCGGGGAGGCGCCTTTAAAAGCTGTTTCAAGCCCGCAGTCAGGCCCGCAATGTCGCCTTCTGGAAAGACGCGGCCCCCTGCGTTGATCACTTCCGGGATCGCGCCTGAGTCCGATCCCAAAACCGGAGTGCCGCAAGCCATGGCTTCGACCAGCACCCGCCCAAATTGTTCTTTCCAGGCCGGGGTCGAATGCGAAGGCAGGCAGAGCAGATCCATGGCCCTGAACGCGTCGGCCATCTGATCGTGCTTCAGGCGAAGCGTGGTCAGCTCGACCCCCAGCGCGGATGCGCGAGCCAGCCAGTCGCCCTTGGCCGGTCCATCCCCGACCAACAAGAGCCTGAGGCCCTTGATCCGCGCCGCGGCCTCGATCAGGTCCGAGACCCCTTTTTCCGGGATAAAGCGCCCGGCGAACCCAACGATCGCACCGGTCTCCGGCAATCCCAGCTTCTTGCGCGCGGAACCGCGATCACCCGGGCCAAAATAATCCAGGTTCACGCCCATGCGAATGGGTGCGACCTCGAACCCGCGCAATTTCATGACGGCCAGCGCATCGGCGTTATAGCACAGCACCCGCACGCCAGAACGCAGCAGCGTGTCCTCGATCTTCTGGTGCAGGCCAGCGGCTTTATAGGGCAAGCCACCCCGGGGATAATCGATGTTGCGCCACGAAACGCAGCTCAGGCGGGCTCCGGCCGCATGGCGGTCCCGGGCCCGCAGCGCTTGGTAGGCCAGGAAATTCTCGGGCTCCGCATGCACCCAAAGTTCGTCAGGCTGGAACGCCGCGACCTCACGGGCTAGCCCGGAAAAAAACACCCGGTGATATTTTCCGTTGAAAAAAACCGGAAGAGCCTTGATCGTCAGGCCCGGGGCGCCCGAGCACTCGGCGCTGATGCTGCCAAACGGCTCTTTCCAGGACTGCGGGATCAGTAACAGGACCTCAAAACCGGCGTGGGCCAGCAGATGGTAAGGCTCCTGCTGAGGCCGCAGACCCGCGTTCAAGTCCACCACCAGCAAGCGTCGCCTGATCATTCCTTGACCGCGAGCAGGGCGGCATCCCGGTCCGGGCGCTTGGCCGTGAAGATCCGGCTGAGATTCGCCACACGTTCCCAGAAAGGCCAGGGATGGAAGCGCGGACGGTTGAAAGCGCCGCGAAGCGACTTCAATCCTAAAACCCCGTAAACCCGGTAACCCAGGTCGTCGAATTCGCGCACGGTCCAACCGCTTCTGTGCAACTGCCAGGGATTGTTCTCGTAAGGAGGCTGGGGCAGAAAGCCGTTCGGCGTGAAGACCAGTATTTTTTTCGCGGCGATGGCTTCCATCTTCTTGAGGAAATCCAGGCCTTCTTGTTTTTCAAAATGCTCGATCAGGTCCAGCAGCACCACCGCGTCGTAGCTGCGGGGAGGCAAGGAAAGCGCCTCCAGCGGGGTGTGGATGTATTCCTGATGGATCCCACGGGCCTTGGAGGCTTCCAGCGAGGGCAAAAATGCATCCACACCGGTCAGGCGCGGGATCCCTGGCACAAATTGAAGGGGCGAGTCTGAACCGCAGCCCACATCCAGCACGCTGTCCATGCCCTTCAATTCCTCGCGCAGCAGCCGGATCATCGGATCCGGAAGGTGCATGCGCCTAAATCTTCTCCAGGTCACCTTTAAGTCCGCCACAGTCCCATCCTGCCTTGAAAATGGTCTCGTAGAGCTTCCCAAAGCGCTCGCGCCACGTCGAATCGCCCTGTGAACAGCGCCAGCGCCATGCGCTTGCCCAGCACCAGAACGATGAACAAAGCCC
>JAZKAF010000008.1:13727-17959 GCA_040389285.1 candidate division FCPU426 bacterium | reverse complement strand
GTCAGGGCTCCCAGGCCCAGATCGTGCCTCTTCAGCAAGGCCAAAGAATTGCGGCTGGCGTAGTACTGGCTCAAAGGCGACCCCAGCTTAAAACTGGCCGAGACCTTGTGGGCCATGCGGGCCTGCGGAACCACGCCGTAGCGCCAGCCCAAGGCGAGAGCGCGCAAGCAGAGGTCAGAATCTTCGGCATAGGACCAAAATGACTCGTCAAAACCTTTTAACTCCCGCAAAAGCTTGGCGCGCACCAGCATCCCACAACCGGTCACAAACCCGTTCGAGGGCAGTTCAAAGGCTTCGCCCGCCCCAGTGTCGGTTTCGCCGTAGCCTAAGTGGCCGGGGCGCCCGCTTAATCGACGGATGATCCCGCCTTTGAACCAGACCTTGTCGCTGCCGTGAAAAAGGATCGTGGGTGCGAGCAGGCCCCAGTTGGGATGCGTCTTCATCGCGTCCCAGAGCCGCCCCAGCATGGAAGGCTCCACCTCGGTATCGTTGTTGCAGATGAAGACGGCCTGGGGCGCCTTCCCTGATCTAAAAAGGTGATCAAAGCCGCGGTTGTTGCCGGCGGCGAAGCCCAGATTATTTTTCAGGGCCAGCAGCTCCGACTTTTTCGACCCGGCCTTTATCCAGGCCTGGGAGCCGTCTGTTGATCCGTTGTCCACCACCAGGATACGTTCGGGCGCGGGGTCAGCCTTGGCCCAGGACGCCAAACAGGCCTTTAACAGCTCCCGCCCGTTCCAGTTCAAGATGACGACTGCCACCGGTATTTTTTTCACGCCAGCTCTTTCAACAACGCCATATGTTTCGCGGCAAAAGAATGCGAAGCATAGCCTTGGGAGCTCTTCAAGGCCCCCCGTTTCAACGCTGCCAAACGCCTCCGGTCCTTTTCAAAGGGCCTGACAGCCTCGGCGATAGAGGAAGGATCGCGGCGGATGAAGCCGCCATTGACGCCGGGGCGGATCAATTCCGAGGGTCCGCCGACTTCCGTGGCCCAGACCGGTAGCCCTGAGGCAAAGGCCTCGATGATCACCAATCCAAAGGCTTCGTAAACCACGGGATGCAGCATCAGATCTGCCACCTGAAAAACTGGGGCCGTGTCAGACACCTGCCCCAAATATCTCACCCTGTCCGCGACCTTGAGCTGGTCGGCCAAGGCGTGGTAATAGGAGTCCGGGAGCGGATCCACATTGGCGCCAGCCACCAGCAGCTTCACTCTTGGCCCCAGCAACGGCAAGGCCCTTAGGATCGGTTCAAGGCCCTTTTGCATGAACTGGCGGGCCACAAAGGCAAGGACTAGGTCGCCTTCCTCAAACCCCATGGCGGCCCTGGCCTTGCGCCTCGTGGCCGGGGCCAGGGGCTTGAAAGCCTTCAGGTCCACACCGTTGGGGATCACAGTGACCTTCCCCTTTAGCCAGGGATAAAGGGCCAGCAGTTCTTTTTTAACCGTTTCGGAGATGGCCACCGCGCGTTCCAGGCTAGGACTGCGGTAATTCACCCCGGAAAGCCAGTCGGTCAAAGGCGCGAGGGTCTTGCACCAGTCCCAGATACGCCTCAGGCGTCCAGGGATCGCGGCGCGCACTCCGCGCGACCCAGAGGCGTGCACGCTATGGGCGATCGAGACCTGGGCTCCCGCGAAAGTTGGCGCCGAGGCATGCAAAAGATCAAAATCCATTCCCCTGAGGGTCTGGGCGCTAGCCAGGGCAAAGGCCCACTGTCGAAGGGCCCAGGGTAGGCGCGGTAAACGCAGCGGGATCCACGACACGCCAGGGATCCCTTCAGAAGGAAAACGCACCGCGACCACGCTCACCTGATGCCCACATCGGGACGCTTCCTCGGCCAGCTTATAGACCACCTTTTCGATGCCGCCATCCGTGGCCACGGCGTAGGCGATGAAGGCGATCTTCACGCGCAAGCTCTTTCAAGGCGGGCGCGGGCCTGAGCCGGACTTCCCACGGGCCAGGCCAAGCGACGACGCATGAAATGCAGGAGACGCACCGCGAATACCGCGGCCGGCCCGATCCCAGGCAGGGTCGAGGCGCGGGCCATGCGGGGCTTTCCCATATCCGCAAGGTCCGGCAGGCGCCGCGTCTGAGCGCGCAGGTCGTCCAAGGCCGCATCCCGCTCCAGCGTCGCGGACGCCGCAGCCCAAAGCAGCGCCGAGTTGGCGGCATAACGTCCGCGCAAAAGGGCTTCCAAACGCCCGGTATCCAAGCCAGCCAGGGCCTTGGGCCGCGGCAGATCCCGGGCGATCCCGGAAAGAACGGTCTCCATGCGCTGATCCTTCATCTCACCTTGCAAATTCGATCCATGCCAGGCGCTGCCGCTAAGGCTTTGCGGGATATAGGCCGCCCCCCGATCCGCGGCCAGCCTCAGCAGCGCGTCTCCGTCCGCGGCATACCAGGCCTTTTCTTGAAAGCCGCCGATGTCGCGCAGCTTCGCGGTGTTGAGCAGCGCAGCGCAAAGCGTCACCGGCGAGAAATAATAATAGATCCAGCTCCAGAGCTCAGCCGGCTCCAGGACCTGAGCAAGCCTACCCAGAGGCCGCTGGGTGAATCGCTTCTTGCCTTCCCCGTCGATGACATCAAAGGCCCCAAAACTGAAGCCGATGCCTGGATGCGCGGCGTGCGCCGCCAGCGAAGCCTCCAGGCCACCCGGGAGCAGCGTGTCGTCGTCACCCATGAACAGGATATGCGCGCCCTTGGCCAGTTTGAGCCCCTTGTTCCAATTGCGGACCAGGCCGAGATTGCGCGGGTTCCGCAATAAGCGCAGGTGGGACGCCTTGCCAAAACGGGCCTTCAACTTGACATAGGTGCCGTCGGGCGAGGCGTCATCCAAGAGCAGCACCTCGGCCTGGACGCGCCGCGCTTCGCTCAAAGCCGAATCCAGGGCCCTAGCCGCCGAGGCCGGCCTGCAATAACTGGGGATGCAAACCGTGACCTGAGGTCTCAAGGACATTCCTTGACCGCAAGCAGGGCCGCGTCCTTTTCCGGATGCCACGAGGTCCAAAGCCTCGTTGCCATCGCCAGCTTTCCGCCGAGATAGTGCGGACGTATGACCGGAAGATGGAACTCTCCGCGCAGGCTTTTCAGGCCCAGCACGCCTTCAACCTGGTAGCCCAGGGCCCGCAGTTCCGCCGTGTCCCAACCGCTTTTATGCTCCTGCCAGGGATTGTCTTCATAGGGCGCCTGCGGCAAAAAACCGTTGGGCGTGAATATCAGGACCTTTTTCTTTGCCAAGGATTCCATTTTGCTGATGAAAGCGAGGCCTTCGGGTTTTTCAAAGTGCTCCACCAGATCCAGAGCGATCACGGCGTCGAAAGATTTTTCAGGAAGCTCGATCTGGTCCAGGGGCATGCAGTGGACCTCGTGATAGATGCCCTTGGCCATGGCCTTGTCCAGGGAAGGCTGGAACGCGTCCACGCCGACCTTACGCTCAGGCCCCGGCACGAATTGCAGCCGGGAATTCGATCCGCAGCCCAGGTCCAGGACGCTCTGCATGCCCGCCAGCTCGCGGCGCAATAATCGCGTCAGAGTGTCCGGAAAATAACGCAAGCGGAAGCGGCGGACCAGCGCCTTGGCGTCGGCGATCGAAACGCTCACAAGGCCTCCTTTTTCTTGAAGATCAGGTTTCGCTCTTCCCTGTCGAGTAGAAGCAACCAGAGGATCAGCAGCGCAAGCGTTGCCAGCACCAATGGCCCGGCCAGCGCCGGCCCGGCCTCGCGCAGGGCCAATCCACGTACCAGGCGCGCTGGCCAAGCCAAGCCTTCGAGCGCCGGATGGATCGCCCTTCCCGCCAGCCAAAGCGTCATAACCAAACCCGCGAGCGGGATCAGGGCTTGGCCGATGTAACGCTTCAAACCCAGATCCAGGCGGCGCAGGGTGAAATAGACCACATACCAGTTATTGGTCAGCAACTGCGCTGCCATGCAACCCGCGGCCGCGCCGGCCAAGCCCCAGGCCTTCAGCCCCAAGCTCACGAAAAGCAGGTTAAGGATCCCCGCAGCGACGGCCCATTTGGCAAAAGGCCACTCGCCCACGTTGAAGGTGAACATGGCGTGGATGCTATGATGAAACTCAAGGACCGAAGCGAGCAGCCAGAAGCCCAGCTCGCGGATCGCCTCGCACGAACCGACGACTAGCGCGCCTCCAGGACTGTCGAAGACGCGCGCGTGCTCGCCGCGGAGAACGGCGTCGGCGAAGGCGTCTCGCACGCGGTCAGGAACGGGCGGCGCCTCG
>JAZKAF010000008.1:5777-13717 GCA_040389285.1 candidate division FCPU426 bacterium | reverse complement strand
CGATCGGGCTCACCGCGCTGGGCTCGCTGGTGCTGGTCGCCCATCCCAGCCAGAAGCCCAGCACGCCGTATCCCAGAAAATGGCCGGGCCCCAGCCAGAGCTGCATCAGCGCGCCAGCCCAGAGCCCGACGCTGACCGTGTAGGCCAACTGCAGAGCCATGCCGCTCTTCACGCAGAGCATCAGCAAGCGCCGGATGCCCTCCCGGTCCCCGGCCGCCTGCTTGGCCGCGACAAAAGGCGCCAGCGACTGCGGAAGCGCCAGGCAGAGCTGGGTGCCGTAGGAGGCCAAGGTGACCAGCACCACATAGTCCGGCAGCGCCGCCGCGCCTAATATCCAGGCGATCAGCAGCGGGTTGATCTGGAACACAAAAAGGGCCCCCATGCGGGTGATGAACAAGGGCAAGGTGGTCTTCAGGATCTTTTTGAGGGTGCCAGCCACATAGGCCCCCTGGACCTCAAACAGCCAGGCATGCCGCCTCCGCAACAATTGCGTCAGCACCAGCCGCGTGCCCAAGGCCTGGGCACTGAAGATCAGCGCCATGGCCAGGACACCGCCGCCCCTGTGCAGGGCCGCGAAGGTCGCGGCCAGGCCCAATACTGTCGCCAGGCTGTTGGCCAAGGCCTCCACACCCAAGTCCCCAAGGCCTTGGAGGGCGTAATTGGGGGTCGAGCCCGCCAGCACAAAGCAGGTGCCCAGGGCGTAGATCAGCCAGGCTTGGCGGGCCTGGGAAAGGCCCTCGCCCAGGTCCAGCCCCCCTAAATAGGCCCAGCCGAGCGCGCCTCCGATGAAGAAAACCGCCGCGCCCATGATCCAATAGATCCTGGAAACGCTCGCGTAGAGGTCCGCTGCCGCCTGGACGCCCGCGGCGCCGGTCTGGGCTCGTTCGCCCGACTTGAAGGCCAGCTCACGGGAGAACACCATGGCGATCCCGAGGTCGGTGACCATGAAAAAACCGCTCATGGAAACGAAGAGCATCCAGGCGCCCAGCATCTTCGCTTCGACATAATGAAAATAAAGGGGCATGGCCACCAGGCCGCTGCCGACCCGGGTCAAGGTCAAGATCCAGGAGCCGGAAACGCCCAGCAGGACCTTGCGCCGGCTCAATAGGCTCCCTTGGAGAACAGGACCGCCGGAAGCGTGCGCAGGAGGATCTTAAGGTCGGTCCAGAGCGAGCCCTCGTCGACATAGCGCAGGTCCAACTCCATCCACTGTTCAAAGCTCAGGTGGTTGCGTCCCATCACCTGCCAGTAACAGGTGATCCCCGGCATCACGCTGTAGCGCCGCCTGGCCCAGCGCGGCACCTTGCGCGCCTCGTAGTTGGCCAAAGGGCGCGGGCCCACTAAGGACAGTTCGCCTTTCAGCACATTGAAGAATTGGGGCAGTTCATCCAAGGAATAGCGGCGCAAAAAACGTCCCAGCGGCGTGATGCGCGGATCGTTCTTCACTTTGAACACGGGGCCGCTCATCTCGTTCTTCTCTGCCAGTCCCTGCTGGATCTGGCGCGCCTCCGGGATCATGGTGCGGAATTTGTACAAAAAGAAGACGCGCCCCTTCATGCCGGCGCGTTTTTGACGGAACAAGATGGGGCGGCCCATGGTCAGCAGGATGGCAAGGCCGAGTACGACAAAGAGCGGCGAGAGCAGCAACACGGCAAACCCGGCCCCGCCTAAGTCCAGGACCCGCTTCACCAGGCGCCCATAGGGATTGCGGCGGTCAGGTTCGGTGACCAGGGTGGCCTTGTTGCCCAAAGCCTCCACCGCCGTGGCCGTGGCGCCAAAGGCGCTACTCAAGATGACCCGGATGGGAATGCCGGCCAATTGCGCGGCCTCCATGGCCTCGGCCAGATGCTTGCTGTTCCCTTCCGGCGCCGCGAAAATCAGTTCATCCACGATGCGCGTGCGCAGGACCTCTTCCAGGTCTGAAAGCTTTCCCAGCGGCCTGGGTCCTTTGGGATCGCGTTCAGCGGCCTTAGACAGGCCCAAGGCCCCTAACACGCGATAGCCCCACTCGGGATGGGTGCTGAAGACCTGATAAGCCTCCCGCAGCTCGGGCCCTTCCCCGACCAAGGCTACGGACAGGGTGTTGAAACCGGTCCTGCGCAGCCAACGCAGGGCCCTGAACTCCAGCGACTGGGTCACCCAGAGCAGGACCAGGCTGAGTACGCTGTAAACGCCCATGAATTTGCGCGAAAGGAATTGGACCTTGAATACGAAAAGGCCCATCATGAAAAACGCCAGCATCAGCCCCAACAGTTTCAGGGCCGCCAGCAGGGTCTTGGTCGCGCTGGTGGCGCGGGTGCTCTTGTCATAGGCGCCGCTGCTGACAAAGGCCAGCATCCAGCAGACCGCGATAAAGGCCGGCACCCGGACATGGTAGTCCGGGTGATACGCCATATTCAGGCCCAGCGGGTTGAGGCCTAAGCGCACAGCCAGGTAGATGCCGTAATAAGCGCCGGTCACCAGGCCCAGATCCAGGGCCATGCGCAGCAGTTTGAATATCCTGCGATGTTGTTTGATCATGCCCGATCCTTATGCCGCAGCGAGGCGAAAAAAAGGCCGCAAAGGAACCACAACACAAAAGAACTCTGCATCGACCCAAAATTGTATTCCGCGAGCCCGTTCACCCACCAGGCGACCAGGGCCGCGGCGAAACCCAGCCCCAAGCCGCCGCTCCAGAGCGCTCCGCCCTGTTTCGCGCTGCGTAAGGCCAGGGCCAGGAGCCGGGCAAAAAAGAGCAGCAACAGTCCCAGAGCGGGAAGGCCGTACATCGCCGCGACCTGCCACAAGTCGCTATGCAGATGTCCCTGCTCTTTGTCCGCCACGCCCTTAGAGCGGTACCAGGCCACGGCCTCGGCGGAACGATGCGTCAAAAAATTTCCCAGCACTGGCTGGCCGTCTTTTTCAAAGCTGGCAAGCGAATCCCCCACGCCCAGCCAGGGATGCTCCCTGACCAGCGACAGGCCCGCCTGGGCCATGTAGATCCGTTCGCGGTTGGAGTCGTTGTTGGGATCCGTGACGCTCTTCATCCGCTTCATAAAAGGAGAGCCACTGAAGGTCACGGCCACGGCCAGGGCCGCAAGGCCCAGGCCGATCAAATAAGCCGGCTTTTTAACCACGAAAAGAAAGACCATGCCCGCCAAAGCGGCGATCCAGGCGCCGCGCGTCAAGGTCAGTAATAAACCCAGCCCCAAGGCCGCCAGGCAGACAAAGACCAGCGGGCGTCTCCACTGGGCATCGGACAGCGCCAGGCCCGTGAACAATAGCAGCAGCAGGGCGCTGCAGGTTCCCAGCACCTGGTATCCGCCAGAGCCAGAGCCTGCTCGCCAGTCGATATCCGTCAGCCAACGCGCGCCTGTTTCCGCCCAAGAATGGCCCTGCATCCAAAATCCCAAGGGCTTGGCCAGATAAACCAGCGAAGCTCCCAAGCACCAGAGCGCGCTGAAAAAAAGCAGGCTCCCCAGCACCGCTTCCAAGGCGCGCCGACTCGGCAAGGCATCCGCCACATAGGGCAGGATCAGCACCAAAAGCCATTTGCGCCAGGTGAACAGCGAATGAGCCTGGTCTGGCGAGCCCAAGGAGGCCAGCAAGGCAAGGGCCACAAAAAGGTAGATCGTCCCCATCGGAGCAGGACTGGCAGGCCAGCGGCGCTCTTGAAGCAGCGTCACTGCCCAGGCTGCCATTCCCAGGAACATAATGTTCTGGGCGGCGATAGACAAGCAGGCCACGGCCGAGAAAAGCCAGAGCCCGAGAAAAGCGGCCAGAGCCCAGGTCACGGCTTGAACGCCCTGGCGCTCAGCAAGCGGAAATCCTGGGTCCTCACCTGGTTGCGCCGCGTCTCCACCCGCTCCAATTCTTTCACGTCCGAGAAATGTCCGCTCATCTCGTCGATCTCCCATTCCTGGCCCGTGACCAGCACCGCGTCCTGTCCTTGCATCGCTTCCGGGTCGTTCCAAAAACGATACTGATGGTTGATGGGGCCCTTTTGCAGGATCAGGGGCCGCAAGTGTCCGGGCGAATAAAAAGCGAGTTCAGCCGCGATCTGATAAGTGCGGCAGGCCACAAAGGCCTGGGGGCCCAGGGCGGCCCGCCGCGCTTCCACTCTGGCTCCCAGTTCGCGCCATCCGTCCACGCGCGAGGCGGAATCCAGCTTTGCCTGGCCCTGGGACAGCGGCAAGAAAGGCCGTGCCGCTTGCACATAGACCAGCGCGCTGAGTGCCATGGCCAGGACCAGGGATCCCCGGGCGATCTTGGAGCGGAGGTCCAAATCTGCGGCCACCAGCAAGAGGCCCGCTAGATAGGCCTCGGCCGGCCAGTTCCCCTCCACCCGGGTCCGTAAAGACAGGACGCAGAACAAAAGAAAAGGTCCGGCGCCAAGGCACCAGAGCAGCCAGCGCGTCTCGGTCCACTGTCCCCGGAACTTCCACCAGGCTCGGGCCACCAACCAAAACAGCAACGGCGTGACCAACGCGAACTGCGAAGACAAAAATTCCGGAAGGCTAAGCAAGCTGCGGCGCGAGCTGTCCCCGCCGGCCAGGGAAAAGATATGCTGAAAAGACGGCCAGCCATGCTGTTGGTTCCAGATCCACACGGGCAGAGCGCCCAATGCCAAGCCCGCTGTGAGCCCGGCCCAGAGCCAAGGCGACCTTGCCTGGCGGCGCAGTCCGGGGTGGGTTAGCAGTGCCAATCCCAGCCCCCCAAAAAACAGCACGCCCGTGTATTTGCTCAACATCGCAAGGCCGACGCAGATCCCCGTAGCCATCCACCAAAATGGCTTTTGCAAAGCCCGGAACGCGCAGACCAAAGCCAGCATCCAGAACAGGGTCATCAGCGAATCGTGCATCATCAGCACGGCGCCTACGCCGAAGAGCAGCATGGTGTTGAGCGCCAGGACCAGCCAGAGCGCGGCTACGGGACGTTTCAATTCCCGCTTGCAAAATCCAATGGCCAGCCAGGACACCGCCACACCCGAGGCCACGCTGACGCAGCGCACGCCCAGTTCCGTGACTCCAAAAAGCAGGGTCCCCAAACGGATGGCCAGGGCCAGCATGGGTCCCTGGTCGTAATAGCTAAGGTCCAGGGAGCGGGACCATTCCCAATAATAGGCCTCGTCCGGGCTGAGCTGAATGCGCCCGGCGTACCAGAAACGGAAGATCCCGAAGGCCAAGGCCAAAAGCCAAGCTCTCTGGACAGCGATGTCCCCGGCTTCTTGGGTGTCTTTCAAAGCATGGCTCCTGCCGCCTTCAGCGCCGAGGCTACCCTGATACGGCGCATGCATTCGTTGTCATAGGGACAGACACTGAGTTCGCAGGGTGAGCAAGGCACATCGGAGCGCAGCATCCGGGTATGGGCGCCCCGCAGGCCCCATTGCTCAGGACGGTTGGTGGCCGAATAAAGCGCCAGCACTGGGGTGCCCAGCGCCGCGGCCAGATGCGCGGGACCCGAGTCCACGCTGATCAGCAACTTGGCTTTTTTAAGAAAGGCGGCCAACCCGGACAGTGTCAGCAGTCCGGCCGCGACTTTCACTGGGGTCCCGGAGCCCAGGCGTCCCGCGATGGCGAGCATCTCTTCGCGCTCACTCTCTGACCCCAGCAGCACCAGGGGCAGGCCCTTGGGAAGGCCGGCGATCAAGGCGGCCCAATGCTCCGGCATCCAGCGCTTCGCTGGCGTGCCGCAGGCGGCTTGGATCGCCACGAAACCCGGCTTCAATTTCAGGGCCCGGCTGACCTTGGCGGCTTCGCTCACGGCAAAGGCCGGGATCTTCAAAAGTCCGGATGCGTCCTTCGCGCTTTTTTTCAGGTCCAGGCCGCTTTGCTCAAGCAGCGACAGGTTCTGCTCCACTTCGTGCAGGCCCGGTCGGTACCTTGCCGGATGGGTTAGCAAAAAGCGGCCGGCTGTGACAGCCTGGCCCGCCCGATGCGGAACGCCGGCAAGCCAGAGCGCCAGGTGATGGCGCAGGTCGCCGCGCAGCTCCAAACCTAAGTCATAGTCACCGCGCCTCAGCGTCTCGGCCAGAGCCTGAATGGCGGCCCAGGGCCAGGCTACCCGCTGCGGCCTTTGGAACCAGGGCGCGTCGCAGACCAGCACCCTGTCCACGAAAGGACAAAGCTCCGCGATCTCCTTGCCCCAGGGCCCCACCAGAAGGTCGATATGGGCTTTGGGCAGGCTTTGGCGCAGGGCCTTTAGCGCGGGAAAGGCGTGCAATAGGTCGCCCAGATGGTCGAGGCGGAGCACCGCGATCCGCTGAGATTCTTTCCAGTCAATGGGACGGGGTGCGGGGGCCAGCCAAAAGTCGCCTGCGGCGTCGAGGAGCCGCGCGGAAAAACGTTTAAGCGCCGAAGGGTAGACGTAGGGAGAAGGCGCGGACCGGCTCAGGCCCGGATCCAGGTCTCGGTCAGGGACGCCCATAAAACGTCCGGACGCCGCGCAGGACGCGGGTGATCTGATCCGATTTCATCTCCGGAAAGATCGGGAGCGAAAGCACCTCGCGAGCCGCCGCTTCAGCGCGCGGAAGTCGGGGCGCCTTGGCAACGTAGGGGGCTTGCTGATGCATGGGGATGGGATAAAAGACCGCTGTGGAGATCCCCAGCTGGTCCAAATGTTCTTTCAGTGCGTCCCGTCGTCCTTGGCCGGGGATGCGCAAGGTGAACTGATGCCAGACCGAATGTGGCGAATCATAAGGCAGCTTGAGGTCTAGGCCAGCCAGTCCCTTCAGGTAGGTCGCGGCGATCCTGCGCCGCGCCAAAGTCCAGGCGCGCAAGCGCGGCAATTTCAAACGCAGGGCCACCGCCTGCAATTCATCCATGCGCGAGTTGTAGCCGATCTGGTCGTGGTGATAACGCTTTAAAGAGCCGTGCTCGCGCAGTTGGCGCACCGCTAAGGCGGTCTTGCCGTCGTTGCAGAGCACCATCCCTGCGTCGCCGCAGGCGCTCAAATTTTTGGTGGGATAAAAACTAAGGGCGCCGCCGTCGGCCTGGCCGCCCGCAGTGCCGCTGCCGCAGGGCGCCCCAAAAGCCTGAGCCGCGTCCTCGAGGATCATGACCTTGCGGCCTTTCAACAATCGCTTCAAAGGCCGCAGGTCCATGGGCAGGCCGAAAAGATGGACCGGGATCACCGCCTTGGTCCGCGCGTTCAGCTTCTTTTTGACCTCGCCCAGGTCGAGCAGGAAATCTTCGTCGCGTATGTCGCAGAAAACAGGGCGCGCTCCGCAGAGGCTGACCGCCTCGGCTGTGGCAAAAAAGCTGAAGGCCGGGACCAGGACCTCGTCGCCCGGGCCTATCCCGTGCGCCCGCAATAACAGCACAAGCGCGTCGGTGCCCGAATTGCAGGCAATAGCGTGTTTGACGCCGGCGTAAGCGGCTGCTTCGACCTCGAAAGCCTTCATCTCCGGGCCGTTGACAAAGGAACCGGCGTCGAAAGTCCGCGCCCAGCCCTTCAGGATGGCGGCCCGCATAGGCCGCAGATGGGCCTTCAGATCCATCATCGGAACGCGCGCGGACATCAGCCCCGCCCGATCCCGCGGTACACGAAGCCCAGCTTCTTGGCCTTGGCCGGGTCGTAGATATTGCGGCCGTCCACGATCACCGGGGACTTCATGGTCTCCTTGATGCGGACCAGGTCCAGCTCCTTGAATTCGTTCCATTCCGTCAGGACGACCAGGCAATGGGCCCCCTGCGCGGCCTCGTAGGGCGAGGCGCAGATCTTCAACTGGGGCATCAGGCGCTTGGCCTCAGCCGAAGCGGCCGGGTCATAGGCCCGCACCCTGGCCCCTTTTTCGCTCAAGCCCGCGATCACTTCAAGGCTCACCGCGTCGCGCAGGTCGTCGGTGTCGGGCTTGAAAGCCAGGCCCAGCACGGCCACCACCTTGCCCTCCAGCGTGCCAACGGCCGACTTGATGCGGCCCAGCATGCTCTTTTTCTGGAATTCGTTGACGCCGATGACGG
>JAZKAF010000008.1:3499-5767 GCA_040389285.1 candidate division FCPU426 bacterium | reverse complement strand
ACATCCTTGGGGAAACAGCTGCCGCCATACCCCGCGCCCGCGTTCAAAAAGGCCGCGCCGATGCGCTTGTCCAGGCCCATGCCCTCGGCCACTTTCAGCACGTCGGCGTCCACGCGCTCGCAAAGGTTGGCGATCTCGTTGATGAAGCTGATCTTGGTGGCCAAAAAGGCGTTCGAGGCGTACTTGATCATCTCGGCCGAGCGCAGGTCGGTCACGAGGATCTTGGCTTGCAAAGGCTTGAAGAGCTCGGCCACCTCGGCGGCGATCCGGGGGTCGCGGGTGCCGATGACGATGCGGTCCGGGTTTGAAAAGTCGTGGAGGGCCGAGCCTTCGCGCAAGAACTCGGGGCAGGAGACCACCTGGACGCGGTATTTGGCGCGGCGTTTTTCCATCTCCTCATCGATCAAGCTCTCGACCATGTCGCCCATGCCGACCGGAACGGTGCTCTTGTCGATGACGATCAGGTCCCCGCTGGCGTGGCGGCCGATGCCCCTGGCCACTTCCTTGACGTATTCCAGGTTGGCTTCGCCGTTCTCCAACGAAGGCGTCCCGACCGCGATGAAGACCTGATGGGCGCCTTTCAGCCCCTCTGCCAGGTCCGTTCCAAAGGCCAGGCGTTTGTTCTTGGTGTTGCGCTTGACCAGCTCTTCCAAGCCAGGTTCGTAGATGGGCAGGCGGCCCTTTTTCAGGCCCTCGATCTTTTTCTTGTTCACATCCACGCAAGCCACCCGGTTGCCCAGATCGGCAAAACAGGCGCCGGTCACGAGACCGACATAGCCGACACCGACGACGCAAAGTTTCACTTCGGGCCCTCCGTTCGAACGTCAAAATCCGATAAAGTATTGATTTTAAGGGGGAAAACGGAATTGTTCAATTGTTAATAGCCGTAGCTAGCGTCGTCAAAAAGGTCGCTGACGATCTTATTGGACGAGGCGCTGACCTGCGGAAGAGCCCGTAGCGTAAGGGTAAATCCGAACTGCCAGCCGGTATAGACCCGCTCCCGGCCATAGATCTCCAGATCCCAGCAATGCAGGTCCCGCCAAAACGAGAAAGCCTGTTCATCCACGGCCTTGGAAGCCAGATTCAGGCGTTGGTAACCAGAGAGGCTCCAGTGCTCGGTGACGGCCATGCTGGCCCTCCAGGTGGCCAGGAACTGGTCGGGGGTACGATGGGGTTCCTCGTAGCCAAAGATTGCCGGAGCATTGGGATCCAGCGGGCCGGGGATCTGGGTGATGCGGTTGTTCACCCAGCTGAATCCGGCTCCGGTCTGCCAGCGCTTCTTCGGTCCGCTGACGCTGAAATTGCTGTCCACGGTCTTGAACTGGCCGGTCGGCGCGTCATAGGTCGAGACCAACATCAGGTTCCGGCGCTCGTCCGGCGAATACAGGCCCTGCATCCGCAAAAGTCCCAGGCGGCGCAGGTCGCTGTCGGTCTTGTATGGCAGCAGGTCGTAATCCGCGCCGGCCAACAGGCTGAGAGACTCCAGCGGGGACCAGGTGCTGTTCAGGGACAAGCGGTGTTCCAGCAGGCCAGCAAAGCGTTGGGTCTCCATCTGGCTGAACTGGCGGCTGACCCGGTGGCCAAAGTAGGCGGAGACCCCGCCCAAAGGCAGGCGCCAGGTCACGTCGCTGCGGCCGACGCTGACGCCGCGCCCCATGCCGCTCTCAATGTCCTTGCGCACATAGCTCTGGCTGAACCCGGTGTTGAGGTTCAGGGAGCCCAGGCGCCCCAGGCGCAGCGAATAGCTGAGGGAAGGCGTCAGGCCCGCGAAGCTGGTCTCGTAAGCCGCGGCGGTGTCATAGGCCGGCAGGCCCGTAGCCGTCTGGCTGAGCGGCACGGTCAAGGCCCTGGACATGGAGCCGTTGACCGCGAAATACAGCGAGCTGCCCGGGATCAGGGGCCGCGAAAAGCGGCTGAAGCCCAGCGCGGGCAAGGAACGCTGGATGACCACGTAGTCCCGCTGGCTGGGGTCGTTGCCTAGACGGCGCTGCAGGGCCTGGGTCTCGCTGACATCCAGGTTCCAGTTGTAATCCCGGCCGCCCGATTGCAGGGACACGAATTTCCGGTTTTGAAAGGTGTCCACCCGGTTCAGGTCGTACTGCTGGTTCACCAGGTACTGGGAGATGAAGTCGGCGTTGGCCAAAAGTCGCAGGGACTTGCTGAACTCCTGGCGATGCCGAAAATTGCCGGTCCAGGACTGGTTGTCGGGGTTGTTCTTGTCCCTCGTGTAGTAACCCGAGGCCTCCCCCTTGCCGCCGAAGACCTCGT
>JAZKAF010000008.1:0-3489 GCA_040389285.1 candidate division FCPU426 bacterium | reverse complement strand
CGTAGTGATGGCTCAGGCCGTAGCCCGTGCCCTGCTTGTCCATCCAGTCGAAGCGAAGGCTGCCCCAGTTCTCATCGTTGAGATAGTAATTGTAGGCGGTGCGCAAAAAAGCGCCCGAGGCTTTGTTGTATCCGGGCCTGATCTCGAAGGGCGGACGCGGGTCTTTCAGGCTCTGGGAATAGGAGGGCAGATAAAGGACTGGCACCACGCCCACATAGACCCGGACGTTCTTGGCCGTCACCTTTTCGCCCACTTTCAAACGGATGGAACTGGCCACGATGCGGTAATGCGGGCGCTCCCGCAGGCAGGAACTGGCCTGGGTGTCGCTAAGGGAAAAGTCCTGGTCCGACTCCTTTTGCGCCGAATCCCCCCAGGCGCTCCAGGAATCCCTGCGGAACAGCAGTTTCTCGGCGTGTCCCAGGCGGGTCTTTAAATTGACCACCACCCGCTCGGCATAGACCGTGTTGCCGCTGTCCGCCCAGATGACGCGCCCTTCGGCCTCTAGGGTATTGGAGCGAAGGTCCAGGTAGATCTTTTCCGCGCGCAGGCGCATGGTGCCAGCGGCGATCTCCACCCCTCCCTGGCCTTTCATCACCTGCGACTCCTGCAAAAACTCCAGCTTGTCGCCTTTCAGGGTGACCTCGTCCTTTTCGTTCCAGACCTGCATGGGCGCTGCTTGGACGGGAGCATAAGCAGGCTCGGGCGCGGCCACGGGCCTTACCAGCGCGGGCAGGCACAGCATCGCCATAAAAAAAAGCCCCTTCGTGTAACGAAGGGGCGTCTTAACGGACCAGGTCATGAACTCCTCAGACGATCGTCTCGCCCGTGGTCTTGTCAAAGAGGTGGATCTTTGCCATGTCAAAGCTCATGGTCACATCCGTGTTCTCGACCAGATGGTCGTGGGTGTCCACCCTGGCGATGAAGGGCGACTTGCCCGTGGTCAGGTAGATATAGGCCTCGGAACCCATGGGTTCCACCACTTCCACGGTGGCTTTCAGGCTGACGTCCGGAGAGGCGTTGGGAGCTTCCACGCTGTCGTAGATGTCCTCAGGCCGGATCCCCAGGATGATGGGCTGGCCGACGCGGTCGGCCACCTGGGCGCCCATGTCCGCGGTCAGCTTGACCTTGAAGTTGTCCTCGTCGAACCAGAGGTCCTTGCCGTTCTTCAGCAGGGTGCCTTCGAGGAAATTCATCGAAGGGCTGCCGATGAAACCGGCCACGAACTTGTTCTTAGGCCTGTCGTAGAGGCTGATGGGATCGGCCACCTGCTGGACCAGACCGTCCTTCATCACCACGATGCGGTCGCCCATGGTCATGGCTTCCACCTGGTCGTGGGTCACATAGATCATGGTCGCCTGCAGCCGGGTGTGCAGCTTGGAGATCTCGGCGCGCATCTGCACGCGCATCTTGGCGTCCAGGTTGGAAAGCGGTTCGTCAAAGAGGAAGACCTTAGGCTTGCGCACGATGGCGCGGCCCACGGCCACGCGCTGGCGCTGGCCACCGGAAAGCTGCTTGGGTTTGCGCTGCAGAAGCTCCTGGATGCTCAGGATCTCGGCCGCTTCCATCACGCGCTGCTTGATCTCTTCTTTGGGGTATTTGCGCAGCTTCAATCCAAAGGCCATGTTCTCGTACACGGTCATGTGCGGATAAAGCGCGTAATTCTGAAAGACCATGGCGATGTCGCGGTCTTTGGGCGGGATGTCGTTGACCAGAACGTCGTCGATCCAGATCTCGCCTGAGCTCAGCTCTTCCAGGCCGGCGATCATGCGCAGGGTGGTGGATTTTCCGCAGCCCGAAGGCCCCACCAGCACCAGGAATTCCTTCTCTTCGCAGGTGATATTGACGTTGTTGACCGCGATCGCGCCGCCGGGGAAGGATTTCACCACGTTCTTTAGCAGGACTTTTGCCATGTTAGAACCCGAGAAAACGTTTTCAAACCGAGCTTTTCCTGGCCGAAAGGGCTCAGGGGCAAGCCAGTAAGACAGAAAAGTCTATAATGCTGGCCTATCCAAGTCAACGCGCTTCAATATCTCGCCGATCAAGTACAAAGACCCTGCCACCACCACCAAGTCGCCGCTTTTGGCGGCTTTTTTCGCGGCTAAATAGGCGCTCGTGGGGCTGGCAAAGGCCTTGCCCCTGCCCAGATGGCGGATGATCGGCTCGGGCTCCAGCCCGCGCTCGTCCCTTGGCCTGGCCAGATAGAAATCCTTGGTCATGGTCGCGAAAACCCTGAACATGCTCTTCCAGTCCTTGTCCTTCAGCACTCCGGCCACCAGCAGGACCCGCCGGGGTTTCAGCGAACGGACCGCCGCGGCCAGGGCCCTGGCGCCCGCAGGATTATGCGCACCGTCCAAGAGCACCACCGGCTTTTGGGACACCACCTGCATGCGCCCCGGCCAGACTGCCTTGGCCACTCCGCGGGCCAGCGCGTCTTCGGGTACCTGTAATCCGGTCCCACGCAATGTCTCGATCCCGGCTAGCGCACAGGCCAAGTTCACCCTCTGATAGGGCCCCAGCAAGGGTAGGCGCAAGCTGCGGCGCCTGCTCAGCACCTCGATATCCAGGTCTTGCCCCGCCTTAGGTAGCAGCGCCTGGGAAACTTTGTGGATCTTCCAATTTTTTCCGGAAACCAGCACAGTCAGGCCTTTGCCTCTTACCGAGGCGAAGACTTTCTTGATGACCCCGAGCGCCTTGCCTTCGGCGGCCGTGACTAGCGGACTCCCCTTTTTGAGGATGCCAGCCTTTTCCCAGGCTATCTTCTCCGCGGTCTTGCCTAATATCTGGGTGTGTTCCAGGCTGATGTTGGTGATCACGGTGAGCAGAGGCTTGGCAATGACATTGGTCGAATCAAAGCGGCCGCCCAGGCCGGTCTCCAGCACCAGCGCCTCACAGCCGCGGCGCTTGAAAACCAAAAAGGCCAGGCCGGTCACGGCCTCGAAAAAAGTGGCGGGTCCGTGCAACTGTACTTCGGGCTTCGCCAAGGCTCGCTGCAGTTTGGGCCACTCCGCCGCGATGTCCGCGGCATCGGCGGACTTGCCGTCGATGCGAAAGCGCTCTCTAAAATCCACCAAGTGCGGCGAGATAAAGGCCCCTGTCTTGTAGCCAGACTCCACCAGCGCGCTCTCCAAGATCCGGCACACCGAACCCTTGCCATTGGTCCCGGCCACGTGGATGACCTTCATCCCCCGCTCTGGATTTCCCAAGGCTTTCAACAAGGCGCGTATGCGCTCAAGCCCCGGGCGTATGCCTAAGGGATGCAGGGTATTCAAGGTATTCAGGGCTTTTGCGTAGCTCATCGCGCCTTCTTAAAATAGATCGAATCGTGACCGATGCCCTTAGCCTTTTCAAAACCCTGCGTCACTTCAGCGCGAAGGGCCGGATCGCGCAGGAACGAATCGTAGGCTATCAGGACCCCAAGGGCCCAAACGCGCTCGATAGAGGTTTTCATGAGTGGGTCATCATAAATCAAAAGGGATTAGCTGATAACCA
>JAZKAF010000007.1:0-5273 GCA_040389285.1 candidate division FCPU426 bacterium | reverse complement strand
AGCGGTCAAAAGTGTTCCCTTGGTCAGTTCCAACACCTTGGCGCCCACCAGCCTTCGGGCTGGATTTGGCTATACCTTTGACGGCTCCAGGCCTTTGGCGATCGACATCAATACCGACTATCAGTTGAACGACGTCGAGCCACCGAATGTGCGGGCGTCAGCCGAATGGGCGGCGTCCCGTGACCTGATATTCAGGGCAGGTTACACCGCGGGCAACGATCGGGCGCCTGTCGGACCGTCCGCCGGGATAGGGTGGATGCTCGGATTTGTCGAGTTCGACTACGCGCTTTACGCCACCGGCAGCCTGGGGATCAGCCATCTGATGACCCTGCGCCTCACTTCGGTGGGAAGCTCGCGGACCGCGCCCATGGTGGTGCGCGGCGATCCCGCGGCCGCCTGGGATTGCCCGCCTTCAGCGCCGCCGGTCGAGGAAAAGCCGATGTCCATGGAAGCCGGACTGGCTGCCATCCTGGCCTTGGGCTTTGATGCGGTCTGGGAAACCCCGAACGTGCTCCTGATCACCCTGGGGGATGAGAAGACCCATTTTGACATCGACCAGGACACCATCAAGGAAGAGGGAAGGCAGCGGCTGACCGCCTTGGCTAGGATCCTGAATGAATACGATTTCCCGGGCGCCACGATCCGCGTGGACGGGCACACCGACAACACCGCCTCGCGTGCCTGGAACTTGGACTTATCGCTGCGGCGCAGCCAGCGCGTCGTGAATTTGATGATCGATAACGGCGTCAAACCCGAGACTTTTTCCGAGGTCAAGGCCTGGGGCTTTGACAAACCCGTGGCTCCGAACGATACGGCCGAGGGCCGGGCCAAAAACCGTCGCGTCGAGCTTCGTGTCAGGGTTATAGCGAAAGTTGTCCCAATTAAGTAATTAAATAAGGCATTTTTCTAATAGACTTAAAGTGTTTTGTTATCAATAAATTTGACGGTTTTAGGCAGGCCTAAGGTCAGGTTTGAAGCCCTGCAAATACTGATGTTATTTGTTAAGTTTCTTGGACATTATTTTTCTTAAAAGCCATCAAAATAAGCGATAAACCTTATAATCATTATCCGTAATTTTTTTTTACGGAGCGGTAACTATTTTGAAAATTCCGGCGGGTTTCGCTACTGTGAGCAAACTGTGAATCAAAGTCAGAAAAGCTGTGTAAAAGATTTTGTGCGGAATTTCTTTCGAGGAAATTTTATTAGGTATGAAATATTCTTTTTGGAAGGACGATGAGTTTATATAGAACTTTTTCGGCGATATTTTTTTCGCTACTGATCGCGCACACTTCCAGCCGAGCTTCGGATCTGCTTGCCCCTGATTCGGACCTGTCCAATGTGGCTGTAGGCGCTAAAGAGGCGGCAATGGGCGGAACCGGTGTCGCGCTGTCCCGTGGAGTCTTTGCGCAGAACTGGAACGTGGCCGGATTGGGTGGCATTCCCACCCTCGAGTTCGCGGCCATGGAGATGCGCTATCTCCAAGACATCAACTATAGTTTTTTGGGCTACGGTCATCGCATTTCCCGCCATGGGGTGCTCGGCATCCAGTTCGGAGCCTTGAACCTATCCGACACGCGCCGCGACAGCAGCGGGAACGCCATCGGCAGCTTTCAGGACAGCATCTACACCCTGTCCGCGGGATACAGCCACGAGTTTCTTGATGGGCTTTGGATCGGAGCGTTAGGCCGCTTGGTGAACACTCAGTTCGACACCGAGAGCCGGTCCTTCGCCCAGTTCGAGGTGGGCGGACTGTATCATGTCCGGACCTTGCCGCTGACCTTGGGCGTGAGCTCGCACTCCTACTCCGTCCCCAATCAGGTCAAGCTGGGAGCCGCTTACTCGCCCTTTGACGGACTGATCACCTTGTCCACAGACCTCGTCTTTCCTCAGCCCAGCCTTCGCATCGGCACTGAGTTCGCGGTGAAGAAGGAGGAAGAGACCTACGCCGCCCGGGTGGGATTCATGCAGGACATCGCCCAATCCGGTTTTGGAGGCTTGACCGCCGGCTTCGGTTTCCAGACCCGGCCGATCGGATCTTTCATCTACAGAGTCGACTACGCCTTCGTTCCTTTCGGGCAATTGGGGACCACCCACCAGTTCAACCTCACGGTCGGGTTGGCGGATAACGGGAGGGTGGCGCCCGAAGACCTGGAGGCCGAGGTTTCGGCCCGGCAGATCCGCGCCTCCTGGAAGGCGGTCGAAGCGCCCAAGGTGACCGGCTACAACCTTTATCAGGTGCTTCCGGGATTCAGGGACCAGCATAACCGCCTGAATGACCAAGTTTTGACGGAGCCTGGCATGGTCCTCGACCGCGCCGCCTTTAAGGAAGCGGGCAAGTACTATCTGGCCGCCACCGCGGTCTACGCAAATGGCGAGAGCGACTTCTCGCGCAAAGCAGAGTTCGAGATCCTTGGCCCGAAACCCGTGGCGAAGCCGGCCGCCACCGCCGTTGTCAGCAAAGCCGCTGTGGCCGGGGCGGCACCAACTGGCCTGGGCTTTGAGCGCGTTGGCGAGCGGGGTGGCAGGATCTTTTGGGACCCGACCCAGGCCAAGGGCTTCAAGGGATACAACCTTTATCGGATGGTCCCCGGAAATCCGCCGGCCTATGGGCGTATGAATCCTGATCCCCTGAACGAGAACGTGCAGTTGCTGAAGAATTTCGGATTTGAGAAAGACTTTTTCGTGGCTGTTTCGGCGATCTATGAAACTGGCGAGAGTCCCTATTCCGAGCCCCTCTTGATCAAGGGCAACACTACGGGCGCGCCTTTGAAAGCGGTTGAAACGCCGGCCGTCACCGTGACGCCCAGCCAAACCCCGGCGCCGACGCGGGTCGTGAAGGCGGAGGCCTTGGCTGTTCCGGAAGGGATCCGTTTGGAGCTGCTGGGATCGCACAAGGGGAGGCTCTTTTGGCGGCCTATCAAGGACGCCCGCCTGAAGGGCTATAACCTGTACCGGGTCATGCCGGGTAAAGCCCCGCAGGTCCACCTCAAGTTGAACTCGGTCGTGTTGGAGGGAAGCGAACAGATCCTTAAAAATCTTTCCGTGGATAAGGCCTACTCGCTTGCCGTCACAGCGGTCTATGAAGGTGGCGAGAGCAAGTATTCTCAGCCGATCGAGATCCGTGATTCAAGGGACCCGACGCCGGTCGTGCTGAACCCGAGCCCCACGCCGGAACCCGCCGGGGCCGCTCAGGGCCACCGGGTGCCTAAAGGCGTGCGCTTCGAATTGCTGGGAGATGGAAAGGCGAAGATCTCCTGGGATGACATCAGCGCGCCCGGCATGCGGGGCTACAACCTCTACCGGTTGGATCCTGTGGATCCGAGCCGGCGGACCAAGATGAACCAGAAACCCTTGGGGGCGAATTTCCAGGTGCTAAGGAATTTCGATCCTGACAAAGCTTACAAGGTCGGCGTGACGACCTTGTATGAAGATGGAGAGAGCGATCTCTCCGAGCCGATGCTCTTGAAAGCTCCATGAAGAAGAGGACCCTGAACATCAACAAGCCATACCGCTCCAGCGCGGCCCCCGTTTGCGGGTCGTGCTGAACATCTTCCGGATGATCTTGTCCTTGCGTGCCCTGATGGGAACGCCACGGTTCAACACGGCCCAAAAGGCCTGGATGGCTCCGGCGCTCTTGCTCGGCCTGTTGGTCCTTGCTTTGGCCGGGCAGTCGCCCGCGGCGATCACGTTGGGCACTTCCAAGAACGTGACCACCACCAGCGTTGGCACCTTCAAATTCGATTACACGGTCGCCAACAATCCCCAGCGTTATTTGATCGTCAACGTCGAGCGCGCCAGCGCGAATGCAGGCACCGAGGTGACCGGCGTTTCCTTTGGCGGCGTTGATCTCACTAGCGTCACCTCCACCAGTTGTGGTGCCGCGTCGTCCATCACCTGGCGGCTCCAAAATCCTCCTATCGGGACTTTTTCGGTCAATATCACAGTCAGTGCCAACGACAACAACATGGTGCAGGTCGTTGATTTTTACGATCCGGTGAACACCCTGTCCCTGGGATCGTTCCAACAGGATGGCATCCTCGCCAATCAGGCCACTTCGTATCAATCCATCACCACCATCGGGACCAATTCGATGCTGGTGCAGCACTGGTTCAGCGATAACACCAGCGTCTCGTCCGCGGACAGCAACTGGACCTCGATCATCCAAAAAAGTGGCGTGGACTACGTCGAGTTGTTCAAACGCGCGGTGACCACCGCGGGGCAATATGACGCCACCCACACCCTGGGCGCGCTCAAACATTGGGGCGCCATCATGCTCGAAGTCATGCCCCAGACCCCGACGCCCACGGCCACGCCGACCAGCACCAACTCGCCGACTCCGACCGCGACGCCGACTTGGACTCCGACCCTCACCGCGACCCCGACCGCGACTCCGACTTTCAGCCATAGCCCGACCCGGACTCAGACGCCGGGAGCGCTGGGTTCCTTGAGCCCCCACACTGGCATCTCAGGGGACACCACCCAGTACAGCTTTGTGTTGTCGATGAATTCGATGTCCCTGTTGCAAAGCCTCAGCATCACCCTGACGGCCGGTTCTTTCAGCCTTATCGGATCCGCGGGCTTGAATCCTCCTACCAGCGGCGTGACCGTGGACACCTATGGCAACAGCTTGGTGGTGAACTTTAGCCCTAGCCGCAACGTGAACGCCGATCCCAACTTCATCACTGTGTCCTTCAGCGCGCAGGCCTTGTCGGCGGGCAGCTTCACCTGGGGTGCCTTCTTGAACGGGGACACCAACTACACGGTGAAGGCCAGCTCGAATTCCAGCTACGATGTGGTGGTGAGCAGTCCTACCAGCACCGTGACGCCTACACCGACCTGGACGCCCACCCCGACCTGGACTCCCACTTGGACTCCTACCGCGACGCGGACCGTGACCTTGACCAATACCCCGACCATGACCTTCACGGACAGCCCCACCGCGACGGATTCGCCAACACCGACGGACTCTCCGACGCGTTCCGTGACCAAGACGATCACCCAGACCTCGACGCCGACCGGCACGCGCACGACCTCGCCCACGCCCACTTTAACGGTGACCAGGACTCAGACGCCGGGAGCCTTGGGATCCTTGATTCCGCATACGGGCATTTCAGGCGACACGACCCAATATAGCTTCACGCTGTCGATGAACTCGATGTCCTTGGTGAATACCTTGAGCATCACCTTGAGCGCGGGTGCTTTCGTGCTCAATGGCGTCAGCGGCCTGAACCCTGAAGTGGACGGGGTGACCGTGGATACCTATGGCAACAGCC
>JAZKAF010000006.1:0-16959 GCA_040389285.1 candidate division FCPU426 bacterium | reverse complement strand
TGCTTTTTCGTTTTCCATCTTGTCCTCCGTCTTCCAAGGCGACCGCCCCGGCTCGGGTTCACTAGGCCCGATGGATAAACGTTAGCACCTGCTAACATAAAAGTCAAGCGGTTATTTTCAGGGGAGTTTTAAGGCCTGAAGCCGCGCAAAACGCGCAGATTTCGCGGATTTAAGCGGGGGTTTTGCCGAGCTTGGGGCGCCCGGACTGGTTGCGGGGGAGGCTGGCGGCGGAGGTTTGGGGCATCACGCGCATGAAGCGGCCAGCCACGCAGGCCATCACGGAGGCGTCGCTGCTGGCGAAAAGCTGGCGCGCGCGGTTGACGCTGATGCCGAAGCCGGGTTTATCCGTCCTCTTGGCCGCCGCGGCGTATTGCCTGGAGGTAACGAACCCAGCAACGGCAAGGGCGCCCATGTCGGCGAAGTTTTGAACCTGAGTTGTGCCCGTCATGCGCCTGAATATAAAAACCGAAACCGATCAGCGGCCCAGGAAGATTTTGGAAATCTTCGACATTACCCCGGATGCGCGATCGTCCTTTGCGTTGATCTGAGAAAGCCTTTCCGCCGTGATGGTCCTAACGCCCCTCAGCGAATACCCGGGCCAAACGTCTATTTTATGAGCTATCCGCAGAGCGCCGTCAAAAGATCTTTGCAGCGCGCCCTCCTGCCTGTAAGCCCGCGCATCCTCCTTGCGCAGCGAAAACCGCGCGCCGGTGTAGTACACCAGGCCGTTAAACTCGCCGGAGCAATCGGCTATAATGAAGGACGTGGCGGTCTTGGCCATGGGTTTCCCTTGGGTTGCTATTTCGAAACTCTCCCGCCCCGCGCGCGGTCCATTGAAGGCGCGGCTGGGTTATGAGCCCAAGCCCTTTCCTAAAACGCGGGACGGGGTAGGCTTGCCTTAAGGATTTGTGCCCACGGTGAAGTAAACCGTGTCGACGCCCGTGGTGTCGGCATTGATGGCGGAGGCGCAAACGCTGCCGAAGGTCCGATGGATGACCGCCGAGGCGCCCACCGGCACGGGGATGTTATGGTAGGCCGAGTCCGCGGCGCCGTGGCTGGCGGTGCAGCCGGCAGGCCCGAAGGACACCAGCGCAGCCTTTCCCGTGCCGATGACGGTCACGAGAACGTCCGAAGGCCCGGAGGGCGGAGCGGCGGAGATGGTGCCGCGCATGGAGCTGTCGGTGGAGGTGATGACGCGCACCGTGGGCTGGCGCGGCGTGAAGGCCTGGCAAAAGGCGAAGGCGAGCAGGGCGAGGATGGCGAAGGGCTTCATGGTGTTTCTCCTTGGGTAAAAGGTAACCTATTTGTCAAGCGTTTTCGGTGAACATCCGCACCGCCCGGATGTACCGCCCCACGGGGTGCTCCTTGGCGGCGTCGGCAATCAGGCCGGGGAGCCACCAGTCCGGCGGCAGATCCTGACATTCCCGCTCGTGGCCGTCATCGTCCAGCACCAGCATGGGGGCCTCGTAGGCGCCGCCGCAATGAGGCCCAGGGAGCGCCGCCACGGGATCGCGGTACATCCCTATGCGGAGGGTGGGGATCTTGAAGCTGCGGTAATACGCCGCACCGACCTGATCCCAAATCGTGGGCCCGGCCAGAAGCTGCACCTTATTCACCTTGAGGCCAATCTCCGCCATCCACGCCGCGCACTGCAGCCCTGGGGAGGCACCGGCGGAGTGGGTGGAAACCTCGAAGGGCCCGGGGAAGCTCTGGATAAAGGAGAGGAACGGGGCTTTTACGCAGTCGCCCTGGTCGGCAAAGCCGTTGAAAATCTTCCCCCGCCCCATGCGCGCCACCAGCATGGCGGAGAAGTTTTGCAGCCAGTCCTCGCCGTCATTGGATCCGGCCCAGCTCACGATGAAGCGGCCGCCCCGCTCCACGACGCGCGCGGATAGGTTTTGGCAGACGAACGTCGGATCATCATAAGCCAGGGAAGCTGCTTCCGCCAGCTCGAGGTCCGGGACGAACGGAAGTGCGCAGGGCATGGGTTAGGTAGCGGGGGTGGTTTCTTCCGGCAGGTTTTTCGCTGCCTTCAAAACCTTGTGGAAAAGCCCCGTGCCGCCCAGGAGCGTCCCGGCGCCCATGAGGTACGGTACGGCAGGCGCGATTGCCGGGATGCCGTGCGCGATCGCGGGGATAAGGTTCAACACAGGTACCTGGCCGGAAGCCGCGGCGGCGGCCAGCATCAGCGTGGCGCCAATGATCGTCTTTTTGCCTGAGAGCCAGGCCCAGGCGGATTTTAGAAAGTTCATGGTTTTCTCCTTCAATTTCGCGCGGGATTGCGCGGGGTTTCGTTGCTGGCCACGCTCGGCCTCGAGGTGGTGTCGGCTTCACCTACGTCTGGGAAGACGGATCGCCGCGGTTTGGGTCGCAGGATATTGTTGATCCGCCCCTCCATCCCCGTGGCCTGGGCCATCACATTCAAAACCACCTTGACCTCGTGGATCTCGCCCCCCTGCTTGGCCACCGTTGTCTCGATGTTTTTGACGTGGGTTAGGAGGGTGTCGAAATGCTCCGCCTTCGCCTTGGTGTCCGCGGTCGGCACCCAGCCCTCGCCGAGGAAATATCTGGCAACCGCCACGCCCACGCGGGATCCGGTGAACTTGTCCGCTTGGCGGCCGAGGAAGGCAAAGGCGCACAGAAGCATGAGCGCCCAGGCAAGCTGCGATCGCCATCCGAGGCCTTTGAAATACCGGAACGTGGCGGCGGCATCCTTGGCCGCGGCCTTTTCGCCGGCGGATGGTTCTTGGGCGGCCACCGGCTCATTCATACCTTAAGCGCCCTTCCTACCCAGCCCAGAAAGAAAACCTCCTGGCTGCGGTTGCGGGAAACGATGTCCACGTAATGCGCGATGCGGGAGAGGCGGAAGCGGTCCACCGCGACCCCAGGATCCACGGAGTTGATGGCGTGAACCGTGGCGGAGCCGATGACGCCGTCCTGATTGGCGCCAGCGATGCCCTGGATGGCGCGCGCGGTAAAATCGTAACCGTCCAGCACCGCCGCATCGAGCAGGCTCTCCGCCACCGCCTGGGAAAGAATGTCATCGCCGTGCACCTTGTCCCAGAAGTCGGCGCGGTAAAGCTGACGGGCCAGGGCGTCGGTCAGGCCGGCGATGTTGATCTTAGGATACGTCTTTTGGCTGATCCCGAACTTCGTCAAGCCCCCGGAGTCCGCGGGCTTGTTCACGAGCTTATCCCCACCCTCACGGGCGATCAGTTTCGTGACGGCTGCGTTGAAATCGGCCACGGCTATTTCCTCACGCATCCAACGGGGCAGCCTCGGGCGCGGTGACGCTTGGGCTTGGGGATCTCGGTGACGGGGCAGGGCGTGTGCGCGACGATTCGCAGGGAGTCGGCCTGGGCCTTGGCCGCGATCTTCAAAGCCGTTTTTATCTCGGCCGCTTTACGCTTTGCCGCCGCGTCCGCTTTCATCGCGGCCTTCGCGCTGTCGGAGAGTTGAGGCCGCGCCGGGAAAGCAGGGGCGGGTTTGTGGCTTTCCTCCCGGTACGTCGTAGCGGCCAAGGGTTGAGGATGCTTGGAGGCGCAGCCGGTCAGGAAATACAGGACCGCGCAAAGGATGGCGAGGAAGCCAAGGATATAGAGCCGCATTTAAAAATCCTCCGACGCAGTGCTGATGATGTGCCAAACCCTGTCTTTGCCGTGCGACAAAGTGATGGCGTAAATTCGATTGGTGAAAACCACCCCGAAGGCATGCTCTTTCGGAAGTTCAAAGGTTGTCGCGGGGGTTCCGTAGCCCTGGATCGCGTCGTTGTCCAAGTCCTGCACATAGATGGTAAGAACGTAATCGCTCGCCTCACTAAAAACCTTGACCGTCAGGGGTTTGCCGGGAGGCCACGAACTGATTGTGGGAAGCCTGAATTCCCCGGCGTCGTGGTTCAGGGTGTCCGCGAACGTCGTGTAGGTTAGAAGATTGGGAACGGTATCGCAGGTGAATGATCCCGAGGCCGGGGCGCTGAAATTGTACTGGTTGATGGCCGTGGTAGCCAGCGTGTCTCCGGGAGCCTTCTGCCAAGAGGTCCACCGCTGATTCCCGCCCTCTCCGTTCGTAAGCCCGACAACTTTATCGACGGCATCATTGGGAACGAGCGTGTCCTCGATGCTTTGGTCGATGCGGAGATTGAACCAAGGGGAAGGGGTGAAGTTCGTACCGGGAGAGGCCGTCCATGACGTGCGCCCAAAGTTGTCCACCGCGAGAAGTCCCGCGCCGCTCCCAGCCGCGAAGGGGAGGCGGAGTCCGGATGTTACCACTTCACTATCCAAAAGCGTCAGCTTTCCGGAAGGGGACATGGTCCCCTTTACCACGCCCTCGGGAGCAAAGGCGATGGGAACGCCCGCGCCGGATTGCACTAAAAACGCGCCGGTGGTATTGTCGTAATACAAGTATGTTTTCGCCACGCCGTTGACGGAGACGATAACGCCGCCGCTATAAGAGCTTCCGTCAAGAGTCAGCCATCTGGCCGCGCCACCGCCGTCAAGCCTGTAAGCCCCAAACCCAACATTACCGGAGAAGTATGCGCCCGCAAAGCTCTGCGTTGCCGTCCAAGTGTTTGTCCTGGCGATAAAGGCCGCGATAGAATCCGTGTACCTGACCTTGAGCAGGTAGTTGGGAAGCTGGACAAGGTTGGAGTCGTGGATAAGACTCTTGATGGACGCGCTGTCGGTGCTGGAAACGGGAATGGTGGTCCATGTCCCGTCTCCACGCCACCACGTCGAGGCGCTCGCGCTTGTTCCAGAGTTCAGGTGCGAGGTGGCAAGGTTACCGGTCACGCCGCCGTTGCCGCTGGCCGCAAGGCTGATCGCGCCGCATTCAACGAGGGCGGAATCTATGTCGGTACAAACCGTTTTGTTAGGGGCGATGACGCCGGGATAGGTGATTGCGAAGTGGGACGCCCCATAGGAAATTACAGGGCCAGGAGTTTTTATTCCTGTACCAAAATACCCGTGCCCCAGCGTGGAGTCGCGCCCGCTGTTCGTGACGGTTCCGCTAAGAGTGGGGCCGTCCGACATGACCACCACGCTGCCCGCGCCCGTCCTTGAAGCGGCTACGGGAACGCCGCTGGAGTTGGTAGCCAAAACCGCCACGCTCGGCGCATAAGTGGATATCCCGTCCATTAGTTTCAAGTCGTAACTCCCCACGGTGAATGAGGAGGCCGGAACCAGAAAAAACGACACCTTCATTCCAGAGCTGTGGGTTGCCTGGCACGTCACGGAAATCGGGTAGCTGGTGAAGCTGAAATCTGGGGCGGAGCAAATGGTGAACCCGGTGTCGTAATCGTTCCGCTGCTCCGCCGTTTCAAACAGGTCGAAGCGCCAATTACTCGGGTGCGTCAGCTTCCCGTAGTATGTGGACTGAAGTGAGGCCGATCCATTGGTCATCACGGCGTTAAAGAAGGCGTTTTTCCCGTCCGCCCCCACGCTGTTGGCGTCAGGGACGATGTTCCAATGCCCCGCATAGTTGACGGCGGCAACCTGCGCGGAGGCAATGGCCGCGAGGAATGCGATGAGCGTGATGATCTTTTTCATAGTTTCTCCTAAACTGCGTCCGCTTTCGTGTTCAAAATATAAGTCAGGACTTCCCAAATGTTGTTGAACTGGTTGGCGCTTCCGCCTCCCCAATAGTCGCTGGGATCCCCCTCGGATGGCGGCGTGTTTCCGGTGTTGGTTCCGTCACCGGGCACCTTGGAGCAGAAGATGAACCCGCCGTAGCTGACGAACTTGTTTTGAGAGTACGCCACATCGGCTTGCCACTCGTCCGGAACCACCTCGGTGCCGGGAGGGCCTGCGGGGCCTTGCGGTCCTTCCGGTCCCGTGGGGCCTGTCGGGCCAGCGGGCAGCAGGCTGATGAGAACGGAGACCGCGACCTTCTTATCCACCGAGGATTGGCGCAGGTGGAAAAGGTCGGACGTGCCGATGGCTGTCGCTGCCGGGAGCTGGTCTAAGTCTCTATCTGCCATGATGCGCCTGCCTCAATTTAAAATTATGCGGTCGCTGCCGGAGTCCAGAACCAGGTAACCCGTGTTCACGCCGTTGTCCTGAGTCAGGAAGGAATCTTCATCCGGGGAGTTGAACGGGTACCAAAGGAGCTGCACCTCGATTTCGGACTCAAGAACCTTGAGGCTCGTCACCCAGGCGTAATACCGCTTGTTGCCAGTGAGCACCAAGTCCTTGAAATACACCGTGTCCAAGAGCCGCAGGGCCGCGCTCGCGCTGGTGATGGCGATTCGTCCGGTCACGAACCGCTTGGGATAGGCGCACCAGCGCACCAGCATGGAGAGCAGAAGCTGCGCGGCGGACGTGGGCGGGAGAGTCGCCAATGCCGCTGCCCACGGATCGCCGTTGAACTGGTCGGTGAGCCACGGGAGGTCCAGCACCAGCCGGTTCTTGGTGCCGGTTTGGAGGAACCCGGCGCGGGCTTGATCCCACAGCGCCTTCGCCGTGGCATAGTCGCTGATTCCCACCACCCAGGTTTTCCACGCGGAGTCCTCGTCCTCCGGGAACGTGTCATTCTCGGCGGTGTAGTTGATCTGGAGGTTTTTGTTGTACACCCCGCTGGCGCGGTTCAGGTCGTAATTGAGCTGGAACTCGGAGTAAACGTCCTGGCTGTCCTCCTGCTCGATGGCGGATAGCGATCCCGCCGTCCACTTGGACTTATCCAGCGTCGTGGCGACGTAGGACGGCTGCATCCTGTCGAACCACGCCACCAGCGCCCGCTTTCCGTCCAGACCCGGCACCATGGCCAGCAGCGCGTTCTTGCACGCCTCATCTATCACGTCGGCGGAGTTCTTGGTGTCCGTGAGCTGGCTTCCAGCGAACCACCCGAACGGCCCGAGGGCGGGGCGGAAGGCCAGCGCGTTGTCGAAGGAGTCCGTGTCCACGTAATCCGGCTGGCCGTCGAAGGATCGCAGCACGTCCTCGATGATGTTGGGAATGCCCTCCACGGGGTTGGCCGTGCTGCGGCGGGAGCCCCAGTTGTCGCCGTACTTCTCTCCGATCACGGACTGGTACAACTCCGGGGGGACCAGCAGGGCGTTGCGGGAGATCACCCAGCCGAGTTGGGAGATCACCATTTCGATGTTTCTGAGAACCGAGTCGGAGATGACGCGGAAAATGATTTCCACCAGCACCGTCTTGGTTGCGTTGTTGGGGTTCTCGAAAGCCGGATCGGCGTTGAAATAAGCGTTCGCGTCTGGGAGCAGCGGGACGCCTATGGAGGCAACCTGCCCAACGCCTCCCGCAAAATAAAAGTTCGGCAAAAAATTGACGGGGAAGAACGTGCCCTTGATGGGAAGCTGGGTGGACAACAGGTACTCTCCGCCAGGGATGGTGTTGAGCGGTTTCGTCACCACCCGGTTTCCCACCGACGAGTTCAGGCCGGATTTACCGGAGTTGGCCATGATCCCCAGACGAATGGCCGGAAAGAACGTCAGCTTGTTCGTTCCGGTGTATGTAGAGCTGGACGCCTCGCGCACGTAGGAGTCGCAAACGAGGTATGCGTGGCCGCCCGCCAAGTCGGAGATCGAAGGGACGGGAACCTCGACCAGGATGCTCAAGCCTCCGGTGTCGTCGATGTTTTCGTTCAAAACGACGGAGTATCCGCTGGCGGGGCCGCTGACCTTGTTTCGCACCAGAGGCATGTCCGATCCCACCGAAGGGAAGGATGAGGAAATTGGAGTCACCGCCAGCCCTTTGATTCTGAATCCTTGGAACCTCGCGAACGCCGGGGTGTATGACGAGTTCCAAAGTTCCAGCGATGCCGTTCCGATGTCTTTGGCGTTTGAGGTTTCCACCACTATCCCGCCGCGCTCCGTGTAGGGAATCGCCTGCACTTGGTTGGCAGGTGTGAAAATCTTTTCGCTTTGGTTGGCGGGATCGTCGGCGTACTCTTTCAAGTCGCCCACATTGGCATAGGTTTTGTCTTGGGATAGGATGAGGATGTCGGAAAAATCCCAAACCTCGAAAATCCAAGACTCCGACCCCGCCTGCACCACCTCGTTTGGGTACTGTGGACGCCAGTAAGTCGGGTACAGTTTGGAGGCGACGGTTGTGAAAACCGGGTTGTTGAACGGCTTGGCGGTCGTAACCCCGACCACGTTGAAAGTTACCGCGCCCAGCACATAAGTCGTGAACAAGGCGGTGACGATCTTAACGGCCTGCGCATTCCCCGCCGTGTCGTAGCCCACCAGCGTCTTGCCAACCCAATCGGGCGTGGCCGTGATTCCAGGACCGACAACAAGAAAGTAGGTCGGCGGGTTTGTGCCGGTAGCGTTGATGCAGCCAGTGACGGTGTGCGACGTTCCGCCGTTTATGAACACCGCGAGCTTTCCGTTGTTCACGCCGGTGTTCAGGTACTTGGCATCATTCACGAATCCCATGCTGACCGGGAGGGGATCACCGATGATGGACGTTGGGGCGTTAGGAAACTCCCCGGTGTTGACGGGCACATTGGGGATGTCGCGGTGCAGGTACTTGAAAAGGTCGATGCAGGAGAGCGTGGTGCCGGTGTCGGAGTACTTCGTGTTGTCGATGAGCCCGACGCCGTAAATGGTGAACACGCCGTCCAGAATGATGTAGTGCCAGGCGCGGCATCGGTTCAAGTGGATGCCCCGCGTCCGCAGGTAATCCATGAAATCCGATTGCGCCACTTGGATGTCCAAGGATAGCATGGAGGAGTAGCCGCCCGTGGGGCCGATGCGGGCCGAGAGCGACGGGCCGGTGAAGGGCTCCATGGCGAGGATGCCAAACGCCCAATCAGACTGGGTACCCCACGGCCCAACGGGAAAGGTTGGAGATCCGGGGAACGAGCGGCCAGAGGCCCAGGCGAAGTACCCGTTGTAGAGCCCTCGCGGGGCGTCGTTCTGCGCCGTCTTGGTTTCGATGATGACGCCGCGCTGGAGGATCATACGAAACTCTCCACCCAAACCGGGGCGATGTCCCAATGCGTGAGGTCCACCTGGGTACAGGACAGGCTGATGGACTTGCAGGACTTCGGCAGCGCTCCACGCGCCTCACCGAAAGGAAACTCCACGCCGGGAAGGGTCGGGAATGCGAAGGCGTTGCCGCGTTCTGTTTCAAGGTGGTAGCGGAGGATGGCTTGGGCCGATGCCAGCTCTTGCAGGAAATGACCCTTGAAGGTTCCCGCGTCGTTGGCTCGATCTAGAACGGTGGCGGTTTGGTCATAGGCGAACACCGTGGTTTCCGCCGTGGTCTTGTCGGCCTCGAACAGCTCTTGCAGCACCAAGCCGGAAAGCGAAGCGGCTGGGGAGGTGATGAGGGGAGCGGAGATGGCGCGGAACGTGGCTTTGAGTTCCTGCACGCCGGTTTCCGTGGGCGAGTAATAAACCTGCTGCACGCGGTCGCGGGTGGGAATCACGCAGGTCAGCGTGCCGGTCTGCAGGACGTTGGGCATGAACAGGAAGCCGTCGATGTTGTGGATCTTGAAGATCCCACGGCACCAGCTTTGCAGGAAGGCGGAGAGGCTGTCCATGTCGGACTTGGTGCCGAAAAAGGTCAGGTCGGTTTCGTAATAATCCTGATCGGCTCCCCTGTCCGTGCAGCCCCATTCCCCGTTCGCGGCCTGGGACCAGATCATTGCGGACACGACGCGGGTGGCGGGCAGGGGTTTCACCTCCACGTCCAGCGTGTACTCCCCCGAATAATCGGAAAGGGTGAAGGACGGCACTTACCCGCCCCGCGCCCGGAAATACGGGACGTTCCGGCTGCGCTTCTCCTGCGCTCGCAGGGCGTCCATATAGCCGACGCTGATGGCGTGCCCGATCTCGGCGGCTTGGTCCTTGGTGGCCCCGCCAGGGACCGTCACTTGGACGATGACGGGGCCCGTGTGCGTGACGCCGCCACTTCCACCCTTGGCGAGCGGGGCGGATTGGATGGGCGAGGACTCCCGGCTGATCTGCGCGGAGCCGGAACCGCCCTTGGCAAGAGCCAGGATGGGGGCCGCTGCCGCGAAGTCTCCGCCCGCGAACCCGGTGACCTCCGCCGCACCGCCTCCGAGCGCCGCGCCCAAGCCCGTGGCGCCCAGCAGGGTAGAAATGATGGACTGGGATGTCTTGATGGTGTTGATGGCCTCCAGGACCACCTGAATCCGCTGGAGCCATTGCAGGGCGACTTGGAGGGGGCCGGAGTTGAAAGCCTCGGCCAGCACCCCGGCGATGGCGAGGTAGGAATTGGCGATCTGCTTGTTGGCGGCGGCAATCTTGCGATCCACCTCCAACTGAACTTCCGCCTCATGCCGGATGTCGTTCTCACGCTCGGCGGATTGCGCGGCCACCAGGGCGGTCCGCTCCTCCTGGTACTTGATGTAATTCTCGCCATAAGTCAGATCGATGCCGTCAAGATCAGCCAGCAACCTTTGCGCCCGGTCGAAGTCCTCCAGCTCGGCGGCGCGGCGAGCGTCGTTGCGCGCCAGCTCTCGACCCGCCACCTGCGCGGCATATTGTTCCGTCGCGGAGGTTTCGCGCTGACGAAACTGCACCAGGGAGCGCTCCTGATCGTTGCGAAAGCGATCCCGCAGCGCGATCATCTTCTCGTTGGCGGCGACCTGACGCGCGAACTCCTTGTTGGACTCGTCTATGTTGATGTCGGCTAACTTGAGGGCGTGCGCTTTTGCGTCCTCGACGGTGGAAAGACCGAATTTCCGATCCTCCTCCTGCAGCTTGCGCCACCGCGCATTTTCCTGGTCCAGCCGAAGCTGCCAACCGCTACTTTGAGCGGACAACAAAAGCGCCTGATGCTCCGCCTCGGCGGCAACGAGATCGGCGTGCTGCCGCGCAATCCGCGCCTTTTGATCGTCCGAAATCTCGCCAGCCGCGCCGTTTCCTTTGAACGGCGTTGAGTCTCCCGACTTGAGCATGTCGGCCCAGGAAGGCGGGGTGTATTTCGGACCTTGGCCCGTGAGAAGCGTCTTTAAATCTTGCGGCCATTCATCCCAGGCATTTTTAACCTCATCGATGGCGCCGAGAACGACGTGGGCGAACCCGTCCTCAACCTTGAGAACCACTTTTCCAAAAACGTTCTCAAACTCCTGCCAGTCGTGCCCCATCTGGTAGGTGGCGTGATTTACGGCGGCGGCGTACCCTTCCGCCTTTTTGGTCAGGCGCTCATAGATGAATTCCTGCGCCCTGGCGACGTCACCGGACTGCTCCCACGCTTTGATTTTCTCAAGCTCGGAGTCGGACAGAACGACGTTGGCCTGCCGCAAGGCTCGCGCGCCCTTCTCCGGCTCCTCCATCGCCAAGCCCACGGCCCTGGCCTTGTCAGCTATGTCACCGCCGAACTTCGCCGCAAGGTCTGCGGATAGGCGAAGCAGCGCGGGGATTTGCTGCCCGGAGACGTTGCGGAACGAGAGCAGCATGCCCTCGGCTTGCTGTGCCTGAACGCGGGTGAACTTTGTGGTGGCGGAGATTTGGGCGGCGTATTTGCGCAGCGACTCCTCGGAGATTTGGGCGCCCTTGCCGCTGATCTCCAGGGAAACGCTCAGCGCCTCGTCAGCCTCACGAAACTCCTTGGCCACTTCCGCAGCATGATGAAGCCCCACGGCAAGGCCCGTGACGGCCACGGTGCCCCCAATAACCCAAGGGTTCATCAGAAGGCCAGCAGCGTTGAACTTCTTGGTGGCCACCTCGGCTATCGCCGTTTCCTGGGCCAGTTTTCCCATCGCCGCAGCCTGCGCGGCGGTCCCGCCAGCACCGGCCAGCATGGAAACGCCGCCCAGCGGGTTGGCGGCTTCGGATCCGCCGAACTTAAAACCATGCTCGGACAAATTGCCAAGGCCCTCGGCGGCGCGGGCCTTGAACCCCCCGAGGCCCGTCAGCGTGGCAAGCTCGGCCAGCAGCGTGTTGAAAGGCTTTCTGTATGCCACGGCGGCTTGTGCGGAGATGGACGCCATTTTCGCGCCGTGCTCCACCTCCAACAGCTCGATGGACTCATTGTGTGAAATCCGGAGGGCTTTTTCGTAGTTGAATTGGGCGATCTGCATCGCCTTTTGACGCTCAAATTGATTCTCAATGCCATAAGCCAGGGCTTTTTGATAGTCCCGGTTGTCGCGCAGCTCCAGCTCATAGGCGCGCTTTTGTAGCGTCTGCCTCAGCTTTTCTTCTTTTTCCCTTTGAACCGTGGCCCTGGCATCGGCGGCGTCGATGCTCTTGAACATCCGCTCGTACATCACCTGGCGCTCGACCGTGGCCTTGCGCGTGGCGGCCGTGGTCGCACCCTCCATCTCGGTCTGCGCTAGGCCGAGCTGCTTGGATTTGGCGATGATCTTGTCAATGAGCGCGGTGGCGCCCTGATCCTTTCCCTTGGCTACGAGTTCAAGCGGTTTTGCCGGCATCATCCATCCCGTTTCATCATTTGCCGGTACTCATCCAGCTTGCCGGTGAAATACCGCTCAAAGCTGTGCCAGCGATCGCCGCGCTCGTCGTAAGACTTCGCGGTGTGGGGGTATTTTTCAAGATCCTGGAAGCGCGCCCACCAATCGTGGACCGAGGCTGGAATGAACTTGAGCGGGCAAGAGAAGTATTCCACCATTTGCCCGTCATCGTCAGGTATCTCCTTGACCGCCGTCTGTGAAGGTCGGTCGCATCCCCAGGCTTCCCTTAAGCCGGGGTCGTGTCGGCACCGTCCGCAGTTTTGCTCGACGGCTCCGACGCGGACGGCGGCGAGGATTCTAAACCCTCCGCCTCGTCCGGAAGCACGCCGTAGGCGGAATTGCGGAGATGGTTGAAGAGAACCCAGACCAGGATGGGCACGAAGATGTCAATGGACTCGGCGGTGGAGGGGAGATCGCTTTCGTCCTCGCCCGGCACGCCCTCCCAGCCCATGAGGCCGGATTTTCCGAAGGTGTCCTTGAGGAACTGGCGCGCGGCCTCCGTGTCCGTGAAGTTCTTGCCGCGCTGGGCGTCGAACTCCGCATCACCGAGCGGCGACACGAGAAACGCGGGCGATCCTTCGCCGACGTTCATAAAGTCCGGGGTGAAGCGCGAAATTTCCCCGCGCTTGTGGGATAGGAACCCGGCCAGCTTGCGCCGGGTTTTCTCGTCATAGACTCGTTTTTCCATCGAAATCCCCTTGTTTTACGCCCGTTCTATCAGGCGCTTTGCGTGATCGAGAACTCGTCGTTGCCGCTGGTCTCGATGAGCTGATGCTCCTGCTCCCAGATGGCCTCGCCGTTGCGCTCGGCGGGCTTCAAGGTCAGCAGCACAGCCTTCGCCGCGCCGATGGTCCACTTGATGCTGCTGGAGGTCGCGGTGGCCAGGGAGAATACGTAGGCCGCGCCTGCCACCCAGCGGGTGTAGACGGGATCGGTGGCAAGGAGCGTGGTCTGCGGGTTGTAGCGCAGGCGCGGCTCCCGCTTGGCGATGTACGCCGCGAGGTAGCCCGTGGTGTCCGCGGGGTCGTACTTGAGCTGGATGTCGTTGCCGAAATCGAGCTCGAACTTCCCGATACGCTGCACCACGCTGTTCAGCGTAATGGCCACGCCGAGAACGGCCGGGGGGATGCTGGTGTCCGGGGAGGTCAGCGCGATGGTGGAGCCGTCCGCAATGCCGACGAGGCAGCCTTTGCCATCAAACTCCGCATAGAGCGGCTGCCCGAGATCGTCCATCATCACCTTACAGTTGAACATCGCACCCTTCACGGAAACGATCAGGCTGTTTCCGCTGGGAGGCGTGAAGTAGAACCCGGCGCTGAGGCTGGCGGCGTCCATGCTGAGGATCGTCGCCGTGGTCGGGTCGTTTCCGCCCTGGGGATTGTAAACCACGGAATAGGAGGCTGTGACCTGGCCAGCGCCGAGGGTGACCACGAAGGCCGTCAAAGCCACGGAGGTGTTTACCGTGGTGCGCGTGATGCGGATGGTGTTGCCGCTGACCACCCCCGTCGCGGTGATGGCGGTGCCGAGGCCGGCCAGGGCCGCAACGACGGCATCCTTGATCGCTCCGAGCGTCGTGGCGGAATCCACGGCGAAGGTGATCGGAGTCAGCGCCACGCCGTTGACGGTGCCGTTGATGACGTTCGAAGTCACCAGCGGGCCGGAGAAGGTCAGGATCACGGTTTCGAGCTGCCCCGCGGCCTCAAAGAACTTGCCCATCTTGGGGGCGGTCCCGGCGGAGGCGCCGCAGCGCATGTCCACCTTGAACTTGACGCCGCACATGCGCTTGCCGGGCACGGGCTCGGAGAAGGAGTGCCGTCCGGACTGGAAAGGAGTCAGGTACATCTCCGTCTGCGGATCGAAGCTGACGTCACGGATGCGGACGTTGAAGTCCGCGGCTGCGGGCGCGAGCTGAGTGCCCCAGGTGGCCTCGCGCTTGCCGGCGGCGAAGCTCTTTGCGGTAATGAATGGAACGGCCATGATTTACTCCTTGGTTTCGGACGAAGATTCGGGGGGCGTTTCGGAGACGGGGTCGGCGGCGGGTTCCACGCTTGCCTTGGATTTCTTGGGCTTGGGCGCCGACTCTGCGGCGGGATCGGAGGGCGTCTGCACTTCGGGCGCGGCTTCCACGGGATCCGGAACGTCGATCTCATGATCGCCCTGGTTGTACCATTGGCCGCCGATGAGGTGGGACTCGCCTTGCGGGATGTGAATCAGTTGTTTCATCGCCTGCTCCTTACACCTGAACCGAAGGATCTTTAAGGTCTTGCCGATACCAAACGCGAACATCCACCATGATGCCGTTGTAATTCTGCCCGTCGAGGCGCGGGAATGGTGCCGCGCCGGCGACGATGGAATTAAAACAACGCGAATCCCCGTTGCTGTCCTTGAGCGACGGGTTGTTGCCGAAAAGGTACTCAATATCCGCCTTCATGCGCTGCTGAAACGTGCGGGCCTGGTCCTGCGTCGGCGCGTTCGGAAGCTGGTAGCAGAGCAGGCGGATGTTCAAAACCTTGTGCAGCGCCTGATCGCCCATGTCCTCGTTCTCCGTGTCCTCGCGGCCGGTGACAACCTCGATCGCGGGCCACTTGGGCGTGGTGGCGCGCTGCGCGAGGCTGGTGTAGACCTCACCCACGGTGTTCCAGTACCCGTTCGCCACGGTGATGGTTTCAAGCTGGGACTTGATGGCGTCCACCAGCGTTTCGCTGACCGGAGGAATGTCGTTGTAGTGGTTCACGCCGCCATCCTGTCCAGCGCGGACTCGAAGGCGTCCTGGTAGCGGCGCTGGCCTTCCTCAAGAAAGATGTCCTCGGCGGGGAAGCGGTTGGGGTGGTTCGGGCTGTTGCCGGCGTTGTACCACCAGTAATTCGCGCCGCGGTTAAAAACCACGCTGCGGATCTCCTTGTCGGCAATCTCCGTGCGGCTGCGGATGCTGTCGTGCAGGCGTCCGGTGCGGATATTTAGGCCTCGATCGTCGGCCATGCGGCCGGAGAGCCACTTATCCCGCAGGATGTCGCGGATTTCGCGCCCGACCGCGGTGAACCCTTCCTCCAGGCCGGCCCAGAACTCCGCTTTCCGCTCCTCGAGGTAGGCGATGAAGGCGTCGAGGTTCTGGATTTCGGTGGCGGCGATCACGGTCCACCCACTTGCACCAGGCAGCGCATCAGGCTCCTGTAATTCGGCAGCAGGCCATTATTCCAATCAGAAACCGCCACGCACTCGTAAATCTTGCCGTTTAGGACGATGTGATCCGAGGTTCCTGTGTCCTCCACGCTCCGCAGGCGCACGGCATCCGGGGTGATAGGCTGGTAGAGGTAGTAGGATTCCTTGCCCTGGGTGAGATCCGCCGCGGCGTTCGCCTCGCTGGGGGAAAGCGGCTGCACGCTGGCGACGATGTCGAAGGTGGAGTCATCTGGGCCCACCCACACGCCGTCAACCTCCTGCTTGCTTCCCTTGCGGTAAACGGTAACGGTGGCGCCGAACATCAGACAGCATCCGCTTTCATGTTCGCCACGTAGGTCATCCAGGCCGCGATGTCGTAGAAGAACAGCCAGTTTTCATCGCCGAGAAGGGCGGGGGGATTCTCCGCATTCGAGTCGCCGCCGGGGATCTTGGAGGCGTAGATGTAGCCGCCGTTGGCGGTGCACGGTTCGTTCTGGGAATAGGGCTTGGTGGGATGCCAGAGCGCGGGCTGCATCAGTACGCCCCGCAAAACTGGCCGCGGGCGGGAAGGCCGGAGATATTCTCCGCCTGCAGCGCGAGGAGTTCCTGGCCGAAGCTGGTGGACATGAGCCAGGCCTTGTAGGCGGAAAGGTTCTGAATTCCGCGCGGTTCCCCGAATGAAACCGCCAGGCCGCCCTCGCGCATGTCCGTGATGCCTCCGGCACCAGGCGATCCGTTCTTGCCGGCCCCGCGCTGCTCGAGGGTGAGCTGGTGCAGGACCAGCAGTGCCACAGCCAGCGAGGTGTTGTCGTGGGTTACGTGTTTGAACGCGGTGGTGGAGGTTCGGCCTTGAGCCTGGGCGACAAGGTTGTTAACCCTGTCCGTGATCGTGAAGCCTGGAGCCCGATCCGCTATGATTTCCTGCGGCGTGGGCATCGTAGGCCTTTAGAAGCGAGAGTAACAGCCGCCGATGCCAGCGGAAACGCCTTTGGACCCAGCGGCGGTAAACGTGGCCGTCGTGAGAGTCACAAGGCTGTCATAACCCACGGTGATGATGCCGGTGGTGGCGACGGCGAAGTACCCGGATCGCGTGACGCCGTTATTGGTAACGCCATAAACCCGGAAAGTCAAGGCATGAGAGGGCCGGTAAGCCGCTGGAATATGCCCGATGGTCAGGCCGGTGGTGTTGGATGTTCCACCCCACCCCGCGACTTGGTAAAGGCAGACGTTGTAGAAGTCCGCGGAAACTCGCATCGTGTCGGTGGGAATCGATGCGTAACCCGTGAGGCCGGAATCCAACACGGACATGGAAGAGACCACGCGCGTGCCGACCCGCAGCGAAGCCAGGATGGTGGAGTCAAGCACAGAAAGAACCCCGCCCACGGTGGCGTTGGTGTC
>JAZKAF010000005.1:0-4411 GCA_040389285.1 candidate division FCPU426 bacterium | reverse complement strand
TTCAAGTCGCAGCACAAGCGGCCTAAGATCGTCATCGGCAAGGACACCCGCCTCTCCGGAGACATGCTGGAAGGCGCCCTGATCGCCGGCATTTCCTCGACCGGCGTGGACGTGCTGAGGGTCGGCGTGCTGCCGACACCCGCCATCGCCTATCTGACCCGCTATTTTGGGGCCGACGCCGGCATCGTCATCTCGGCCTCGCATAATTCGTTCGAAGACAACGGCATCAAGTTCTTCTCGCCTAAGGGCGAGAAGCTGCCCGACGCAATGGAAGCCAAGATCGAGAAGCTGTTCTTCGGCAAAAGCCTGGATACCCTCAGCGTGTCGGGCGCCGAGATCGGCCAGGTGCTGGAAGAGCCTAGGGCCCAGGACGCCTATTGCCAGATGACCCTGGGCACCGTGCCCGAGAACCTGAACCTGAAAAACCTCCACATCGTGGTCGATTGCGGCCACGGTTCGACGTTCTTGACCACGCCCGAGGTGCTGCGGCGGCTGGGAGCCCGGGTGACCGTGTTGCACGACTTGCCGGACGGCCGGAACATCAATGAGAACTGCGGCTCCACCTATCCCGATGCGATGCGCGAAGCCGTGGTGCGCCTGGGCGCGGACTTGGGCCTTGCCCACGATGGTGACGGCGACCGCGTGATCCTGGCCGACGAGCGCGGCAATCTGATCGACGGCGACCGGATCATCGGTATCTGCGCCCTGCATATGAAGGCCAAGAAAGAACTGCCAAAGAACGCGGTGGTGGCCACGGTGATGAGCAATCTGGGATTTGAAAAAGCCATGAACGCCGCGGGGATCAAAGTGCTTCGCACCGACGTAGGCGACCGCTATGTCCTAGGCGAGATGCGCAGCAAAGGTCTGGCCCTGGGAGGGGAGCAGTCGGGCCATGTGATCTTCGGCAGGCATCACGCCACAGGCGACGGGCTGGTGACGGCGTTGCAGGTCATCCGGGTGATGAAGGAGACCGGAAAGCTGTTGACGGAATTGGCCGGATTCATGCAATCAGTGCCCCAAGTGCTGTTGAATGTGCCGTTGGCCACCAAGGTCGACCTGAACAAGCTTAAGCCGCTGCAGAAGGCCATCGCGGCGGCGCGAAAGAGCCTGGGGGACAACGGCAGGATCCTGGTGCGCATGAGCGGGACCGAGCCCAAGGCTCGCGTCATGATCGAGGGTGAATACCAGGCGGAGATCGAGGCCATGGCGCGTGAGATCGCGGAGGTCATCAAAAAAAATGTCTAAACTATGCGTGAACATCGACCATATCGCCACAGTGCGGCAGGCCAGGAGGGAAGAGAGCCCCTCGCCCCTTGAGGCGGCCTTGTTGGCGCTGCAAGGCGGGGCCATCGGCATTACCGTGCATCTGCGGGAGGATCGCCGGCATATCCAGGACCACGACCTGAAGCAATTGCGCAAGTCCCTTTCCAGGAAGCATAAGTTGAACCTGGAAATGGCCCTGACCCCCGCGATGCTCGCCATCGCGGGGAAGACCGGGCCCGATGAGGTGACCTTGGTGCCGGAAAATCGCCGCGAACTGACCACCGAGGGCGGCCTCGAAGTGATGCGCCATCTGGGCCTGGTGAGCAAGGCCGTGGCGCGCCTGAAAAAGGCTGGGATCGTCGTCAGTCTCTTTATCACCCCCGACCCGAAGCAGATCCTGGCGGCTGCGGAAGCGGATGCCGACTATGTCGAGCTGCATACCGGCGCCTATGCGCAGGCTTTCAGGGCCGGCGGCGCGCAGGGAGCGAAAAAGGAATTGGCCCGGTTGAAGGAGGGGGTCGGCTTGGCTCTCGAGCTGGGCCTGCGGGTGAATCTGGGCCACGGCCTGACCTATGAGAACGTCGGGGCGCTTGCCGCCTGGAAGGGCGTGGAAGATCTGAACATCGGCCACAATATCGTGGGCAGGGCCCTGATGGTGGGCATGGAGAGGGCAGTGAAAGAAATGATCAAAGCGATGAAGGGTAAAAAATGAACAGCAACGATCTACGCCAGTCCTATCTTGACTTTTTCAAGGGCAAGGGCCACACCATCAAGCCCTCGTCGTCCCTGATCCCGGACGATGCCAGCCTTTTGTTCACCGTCGCGGGCATGGTGCCGTTCAAGCCCCAATTTCTGGGCACGGTGAAGCTGGATTACACGCGCGCCGCCAGTTGCCAGAAATGCATCCGCACCAATGACATCGACAATGTGGGCCGCACCTATCGCCATCACACTTTTTTCGAGATGCTGGGGAACTTCAGCTTTGGCGACTACTTCAAGGACGAGGCCATCGCCTGGTCCTGGGAGTACCTGACCAGCGTCCTGAAGCTGGACAAGGACCGCCTGCATATCAGCGTCTACCGCGACGACCCCGAGGCCATCGTCATCTGGAAAAAAATTGGCGTGCCCGAGTCGCGGATCGTGAAAATGGGCGAAGAGTCGAATTTCTGGAACATGGGCCCCACCGGCCCCTGCGGTCCCTGCAGCGAGATCTATTACGACTTCGGGCGCCAGGCCGATCCCGGTGTGAAGGAAGGGGATCTGGACCACGGTGGGAACCGTTATGTGGAGATCTGGAACAACGTCTTCACCCAGTTCGACCGCCAACCCGACGGAAAGTTGCTGCCCCTGCCGAAGAAGAATATCGACACCGGCATGGGCCTGGAGCGTCTGGCCGCGGTGACGCAGGGCGTGACCAGTAATTTTGACACGGACTTGTTCCAGCCGGTCATCCAGGCCGCCGCCGAAGGGGTCGGCGCGCGTTACGGCCAGGATCCTAGAAAAGACTTCTCTCTGCGGGTGATCGCCGAACATCTGCGCGCCTCGGCTTTTTTGGTGGCGGACGGCGTGCTGCCCTCCAACGAGGGCCGGGGTTATGTATTGCGGCGCATCTTCCGCCGCGCGGCCACGCACGGCCGGCAACTTGGCGTGAAGAAGCTCTTTTTACACGAGCTGCTGCCGGTGGTGACCTCGGTGATGGGGAAGAGCTATCCTGAGCTGGTCGAGAGGGAAGCGGCCATCACCGCGGCCTTGAAAGGTGAGGAAGAGCGCTTTGCCAGGACCTTGGACCAAGGCCTGGGTATTTTGAAGGAGATGCTGGCCGCTTCGGGGACGAAAGGCCAGTTATCCGGTTCCGACGCCTTCAAACTTTACGACACCTTCGGATTCCCACTGGAATTGACCAGCGAGGTTGCCAAGGACCAGGGCGTGAACGTGGACGTCCACGAATTCGAAAGCCAGCTTGAAGCCCAGCGGGTGCGCGCCCGCGCGGCCTGGAGCGGAAGCGCCGGCGCGGACGAGAGCGTTTATGGGACCATGGCCACGAAACACGGCAAGACCCGTTTTGTGGGCTATGCCGAGACCGAGAGCGCGGCCAAAGTGCTCGGGATCCTGAAAGATGGCAAGGCGGTCCCGTCCGCCGTTGAAGGCGACGCCGTCGAATTGATCCTGGACAGCACCCCTTTTTATGGCGAATCCGGCGGCCAGGTGGGTGATGCGGGCGTGCTTGAGGGTAAAGGCTGCGAATTGGAAGTTTTGGACACGCTGAAGCGGGCCGGTGGCGACCTTTTTGTGCATCGCTGCAAGGTGAGTGTGGGAACGGTGACGGAAGGCCAGGAATTAGGCGCGCGGGTCGACCTGAGCCGCCGCAAAGCCATCGCCCGACACCACAGCGCCACGCATCTTTTGCACGCGGCCCTGCGCAAGACCCTGGGACCGAGCGTGCACCAAGGCGGTTCGCTGGTGGGACCCGACCGTCTGCGCTTTGACTTCGCCTATGGCCACGGACTGAGCGACAACGAAAAGGAGTCCGTGGAGCGCCAGGTGAACGCCTGGGCCATGGCCAACGCGGCCTCGCTGATCCGCGAGATCCCGATCAAGGACGCCAAGGAAGAGGGCGCGATGGCGCTCTTCGGAGAAAAGTACGGGGACAAGGTCCGCGTAGTCAGTTTCGGGGACATAAGCAAGGAACTCTGCGGCGGCACGCATCTGGGCGCCACCGGTGAGATCGGGTCGTTCCGGATCCTGAGCGAGAGCTCGGTGTCCGCGGGCCTTCGCCGTATTGAGGCCGTGGCTGGCGAAGCGGCTTACGAAGAGTCCCATAAGGACCGTCTGGCCCTCGCAGAATTGGCGCAGCGTTTCAAGACCTCGCCAGCCGAGCTGCCTGGCAGGCTTGAGAAACTTCTGGAAAAGGAAAAGGAACTGTTAAGGCAGATCGAGAAATTGAAGACCTCCGGCTCCGGATTCTCGGTCGATTCCGCCGTCGCCTCGGCCGTGGTGGTCAAGGGCGTCAAACTGGTCAGCGCCGAGCTGCCCGAGGCGGACGAAAAAACCCTGAAAACCTACGCCGACCAATTGCGCGTCAAATTGGGAAGCGGCGTGGTGGTGCTGGGCTCCAAGAATGACGAGAAAGCCACTCTGGTGGCGGCCG
>JAZKAF010000004.1:0-11745 GCA_040389285.1 candidate division FCPU426 bacterium | reverse complement strand
TGGACTCCAACCCTCACGTCCAGCGCCACACTGACGGTCACGGGCACTGTGACCACCACACCGACTTCATTGACCGGAACCGCGACAGCGACACGGTCATGGACTCCAACCCTCACGTCCAGCGCCACACTCACGGTCACGGCTAGCATGACGGGAACTCCGCCCGCCGGCACAGGCACCTCCACATTGACGCGGACATCCACCAGCAGCCCTACCCGTACGGCCATTGTGTCCGCTACCGCCACACTGACCTCATTGACCAGCACCGCGACGACGACACGGTCATGGACTCCAACCCTCACGTCCAGCGCCACTCGTACAGTTACGGCGACCTGGTCCAGCACTTCGACCTCATCGCCTACGCGGTCGATCACACCCACTCGTACGGTCACGGCGACCTGGTCTAGCACCTCGACTTCATCGCCCACGCGGTCGATCACCCCTACCCGCACGGTCACGGCGACCTGGTCCAGCACTTCGACCTCATCGCCCACGCGGTCGATCACCCCCACGCGTACCGTCACGGCGACCTGGTCGCCTACGAGCTCGGAAACGCCGACCCGGACTATCACTGCCACCTACTCGATCAGCTCCACCGCATCGCCGACGCGATCGGAATCTCCGACACGCTCAGCCACGTCCACGCGCACTGGAACAGGGACCCTGACACCCACGCGGACGGTGACCCGGACCTATACCCCGACACCTTCGTATTCCTCCACGCCTACGGTCAGCCAAACGTTTAGCAGGACTTCCACGCCGACTCCGGTGGAGGTGGTCACCCAATTCGTGCCTAATTCAGTCACTTATACGACGGTGGTGACGCTCTACGATTTCACCTCGATATCGATCCCTGCAGGGGGATTCGCCTCGGATTTCACGTTGACCGCAGAGCGTTATGATTCCAATCCGGCTCCGACACCCTCGGGTTTTAGCATTTTGGGGACCACTTACGTTTTTGACGCGGGTGGAGCCACCATGCTCCAGCCGGTGACGCTCTTTTTCCTTTATGACCCTACCTGGGTCCGGCCTGGGGAGATCCCTGCTTTGCTCTATTACGATGGAGCCACATGGATAGAGGTCCCTTGCGTTGTCGACACCGTCAATTACACGATCACCGCCACGGTCAGCCACTTTTCCGTCTGGGCGGTGGCGAGCAAGTCCAGTCATGGGCGGGGCGCGGGGCTGAACTATCTTGGTAGATCGGCCGTGATCGCGCCGGCTCCTGTAAGATCGGGACAGACGATCTGCCTCTATTTCGACTCACCTCCGCAGGCCACGCATTGGCAGATATTCAACTTGGCAGGGGAACGGGTGGCGGACCTTCAGTTCAAGGGGGACCTGCCGCAGTGCTGGGATGCCCGCGTCGCTCCGGGCGTCTATATCGGTCGCGTGGAGGCCAGCTATCCTGGCCAGGCCAACAAAATAACCATGCAGAAGCTGGCGATTTTGCGCTGAACGTTTGAGCCATCGGGCTTGCCAGAGAATGGATTTTGTTTTATCTTCAATCTTTCAATGAACCGCGACAGCTGAAGTCTCAGCCACCCCGCATTTTCTTGTTTTCTTAACAGGAGGTGGCTGCATGCGATCCACAACGTTTCCCCCCTATAAAGTCAAAGACCTTGCCCTGGCCGAATTCGGGCGCAAGGAGATCGAGATCGCCGAAAAAGAGATGCCCGGGCTGATGGCCACGCGCGAGAAATACGGCCCCCAAAAGCCGCTCAAGGGCGCCCGTATCATGGGCAGCCTGCACATGACCATCCAGACCGCCGTGCTGATCGAGACCCTCAAGGACCTGGGCGCGGACGTGCGCTGGTGCTCCTGCAACATCTTTTCCACCCAGGACCACGCCGCCGCGGCCATTGCCAAGGCCGGCATCCCGGTCTTCGCCTGGAAGGGCGAGACGCTCGAGGAATATTGGTGGTGCACCGACGCGGCCCTTAGCTGGCCCGACGGCAGCGGCCCCCAGTTGATCGTCGACGACGGCGGTGACGCCACCTTGCTGATCCACCGGGGCGTGGCGGCCGAGAAGGACGCGGCTATCCTGGACGAGCCGACCTCGAACAAGGAACTGCAGATCATCAACCAGCTGCTGAAGAGCGTGCTGAAAGAGGCTCCCCAGCGCTGGCATAGCGTGGCCAAGGACTGGAAAGGCGTGTCGGAGGAGACCACCACCGGCGTGCACCGCCTTTACCAGATGCAGGAAAAGAAGGAATTGCTGGTCCCGGCCATCAACGTCAACGACTCGGTCACCAAGAGCAAGTTCGACAACGTCTACGGCTGCCGCGAGTCGCTGGTCGACGGCATCAAGCGCGCCACGGACGTGATGATCGCGGGCAAGACCGCTTTCGTCTGCGGCTTCGGCGACGTGGGCAAGGGCTGCTCCGACATCCTGCATTCCCACCGCGCCCAGGTCTGGGTCTCGGAAGTCGATCCCATCAACGCCTTGCAGGCCTGCATGGCGGGCTACAAGGTCGCTACGATCGAGGACGCCCTGCCTGTCGCCGACATCTACGTCACCACCACCGGCAACTGCGATATCATCACGGCCCAGCACATGGCCGGCATGAAAGACCAGGCCATCGTCTGCAACATCGGCCATTTCGACAACGAGATCCAGGTCGAGAAACTGGAAAAGATCCCGGGCATCGTGAAGACCAACATCAAGCCCCAGGTGGACAAATACACCTTCCCAGACGGGCATTCGATCTATCTGTTGGCCGAAGGGCGTCTGGTCAACTTGGGCTGCGCCACGGGCCACCCCAGTTTTGTGATGTCGAGCTCCTTCACCAACCAGGTGCTGGCCCAGATCTCGCTTTGGACTGAAAAGCACCCCATCGGCGTCAAGACCCTGCCCAAGAAGCTGGACGAGGAAGTGGCCCGCCTGCATTTGGCCAAGCTGGGCGCCAAGCTGACCACATTGACCAAGGCCCAGGCCGACTACATCGGCGTTCCCGTGGATGGGCCTTACAAGGCGGAGCATTACCGCTACTAGCCCTGAGCGTTATCCCAATAAAAAAGGCCGTCCCTCAGGGGACGGCCTTTTTTATTTAGCAAGAACTTCGGGATCAGCCGACAGCGGCTGTTTCCTTGGCTGGCTCATCCCAATATTTGATGATGTTGTATTTGGTGTCGCGCTGGGCCGGGCGGAAGCCGGCTTCGCGGATGATCTGAGTGATCTCTTCGTAGGTGGTCTTGCATTCGTGGTTCGCCGAGAACAGCACGTTCTCCTCGAAGATCGTGCCGCCAAAGTCGTCCGCGCCGAAGTAAAGGCCCATCTGCCCCGTCTTTTTCCCCTCGCTGAACCAGCTTGCCTGGATGTGGTCGAAGTTATCGAGGAACAGTCGGCTCAAGGCCAGGATGCGCAGATAGATCGCGGGTCCGGGGACTCCAGCCATGCCGCCCATCTTCTTGCCTAAGGGGGTGTTGTCAGGCTTGAAGCTCCAGGGGATGAAGGCGGTGAAGCCGTGGCGCTTGTCCTGGACTTGGCGGATGGCGTCCAGGCTCGCCAGGATGTCCGCGGGCTCGTCCAGATGGCCGAACATCATGGTCGCGGTCGAACGGTAGCCCAGTTCGTGGGCCGTTTCGTGGACTTTCAGCCAGTTCTCCGTGTTCACCTTGGTCTTGGACAGTTTCAGGCGCACGCGGTCAGTCAGGATCTCGGCGCCGCCGCCGGGCAGGGTGTCCAAGCCGGCTTTGTGCAGTTCGGTCAGGACCCAGCGGATGTCCTTGCCCGACACTTCCACCATCTTCCAGATCTCAGGCGCGGAAAAAAGGTGGGGATGCACTTCCGGCACTTCGCGGCGGATGGCCGACACAAAGTCCGTGTAATAGCTGAAGGGAAGGTCCGGGTTCAGGCCGCCTTGGATCAAGACCGTGGTCACGCCCAGGTTCGACACCGAGGCTTTGATCTTGCTGATCATCTCGGGCACGGTGTAAGTGTAGGCGTCCTTGGCGTTCTTGGTGCGGTAAAAGGCGCAAAAAGTGCAGTAGGCGTCGCAGACGTTGGTGTAGTTCAGGTTGGTGTCCGCCACCCAGCTGACCGCGTTGTCCGGGACTTTGCGCAGCCTGGCCTGGTGGGCTAGATCCCCGAGTTCGATCAGGGGAGCTTCGAGATAGAGGCGCAATCCCTCTTCAACGCTCAGGCGCTGGCCGCTGCGGCATTTTTCGTAGATCGAGTCTAAGGTTTCCATAGGTCCCTATTATAAGCGAAGGAGCTTTTCTTTGAAAAGGGCCGCGCCTTTTTCTTCTTCCGGCCCCAGGTGATAGGTGATTCCCTTTAAATAAGCCTGGATCATGGCCTTTTCAAAGATCCCGGCCTGCTTTTCAGCCACCTTTTCGAGATCTGCCAGCGAGGCGTCCAGGCTATGGGATAAGGCCTCGCGCAGGGCCTTTTTTTCAGGCTCTGGGAGGTCCCGCCGCACGGCCCAGCGGGCGAAAACAAAGGGAAACCCGGTCCAGGCTGTCCAGGCCTCGCAAAGGTCAATGGGTTCCGGCTCCCCGGGCTGCAGGTGAAGGGCGCGCTCAAGGGCCTCGTCCCCGATCAGCAAGGTGGCCGAGGCGGGCTCGCCCGGGGCCACGCGGGTCCAGGCCTTGATGCCGACCTTTTCCTTCAGCCAGATCTCCATCAAGCGCGAAGAAGTGGCCGTATGGCTGGTCACGGCAATGGACTTGCCTTCGAGAGCCGCGGGATCGCGGACCCCAAAGAGCAGGATGCTCTGGATCGGCCCGCGTCCTGCGATCCCCAGATTCCCCAAAAACTCATAGCGGCCCGAGGCCACCAGGCCTTCGGCGTCCACCAGCGAGAAGATGGCCGCGTCCAGGCGTCCGTCGCGGGCCATGTCACCCAAGGCGCGCGGGATCGAGCTGATCAGGGTCTGCTGGTCCAGCCAGGCCTTGTCCAAAAAATGGAAGTAGGGCGTGGTGTTCAGGTAGGGGATATTGGCCAGGATCACAGCGTCCCGCTCGGCGAGGCGGTCGAGGCGGTTCCAAATCCCGGCATCAGGCGTATCGCCAGCAGGCCCAGCAAGCAGCCGGCGATGGAGATCGAAAAGGAGACCGCATAAGAAGTAGTCCCGGCAATGCGCCCGTGCATCAGCGGCGCCAGGATGACGATGGGCGTGGTCAGGGTGTTGATAGCCCCGCTGAACTGGGTGGTGTGGCCGGGCTGCGCCAGGCGCATCACCAGGTAGAGGCTCAGCACTGGAAAGGCGCTGTTGAAGAATCCATTGCCGAAAAATCCGCCGGCCGCCCAGACCGGGGCCATCGGGATCAGCAGGAAGGGGATGCTCACGGCCAACACCAAAAAGGCCAGGCTCAAGCCGTGGCGCGGGCCGCTTTTATCGGCCATGTGGCCCAGGATAAAGGCGCCTAATAAGCTTCCGAGGCTGAGGGCCGCGTTGTAGGTCTCGAACCAGGAAGTGGACACGCCCCGGTCTTTCAAGCACATGGTGTAAAGGCCGCCGGATCCGGCGCTGACCTGCATCAGGATGAAGACGCCCAGGAAGATGGCCACTTCGCGGTTGCCGGCGATGTGCTCCCACTGCCTTTTCAAAAAGGGGACCAGGGCTCCGGCGGGGTGGGCGCGGCCTTCATTGGTCTTCATGATAAAGAGCAGGGCCATGCTGACGATCTGGATGGGCAGGGCCAGGCCAAAGCAGGCGGCGTAGCCCCAGCGCAAGCCCCCCTGTTCGCACCAGCGCGCGGCCAGCACGCCTGAGGCGATGCCAAAGACGCTGGCCATCGAGAAGCTCCAGGCAAAATAGCGGCCCCGGGTCTGCTCGGGCACGATGCGCGAGATCATGTTGATCCAGTGCGGCACCACAAAGCCCACCAGCACGAAGAATCCCGCGCTCAATGCCAGGAAAAGGTTCAGTTTGAGGCTTGGGTCCATGTCCGGGAAAAAATAGAAGAGGCAGGACAGGCCCGCGATGCAGGCCAGCGCAGGCGCGTGCATCACGGCCACGTACTTCGGGTCGCTCCATTTCGGGGAAAAATAAAAGGCGGAGAAGAGCTGGGGCAGGCTCATGCCGCCCCAGAGCAGGGCCACCATGAATCCCGCCTGCTGCACGCTGCCGCCTAAGTCCTTCAGGGCCAGGGGCAGGATGGTCAGCGGGTTGATCATGGCGAAGGCCGCGCCCCAGAGGGCTTCATGGACGACGCCGATGAGCAGGTTTTTTTGGTTGGAAGTCATGGAAGATGGACCGGGTGATGCAGGGTGGAACGGATCAGGCCAGCACCGCCTCGGGGACGTCGTTGTAGACGATGTCGCGTTCCTGGGGATTTTTTCCGGCTTCGCGGATCAGCTTGCGCATGCCTTCGATGGCCAGGCCTTCCGGGGACTTATTCCCGGCCATGTGCATGATCTTTTCCTTGCCAATGGTGCCGTCAAGGTCCGAGGCCCCGAACCCCAGCGCGATGGAGGCCATCTCAGGGCTCATCAGGACCCAATAGGCCTTGATGTGCGGGAAATTGTCCAGCAAGAGGCGCGCGGCCGCGATCAAACGGGCGTCCTCGATGGCGCCCTGCTTGCCCACGGGAATGCCGGTGGCTCCCGGCTGAAAGGCCAGGGGGATGAAGCTCATGAAGCCGGGGGCTTCGTCCTGCAGCTGGCGCAGCTTCATCATGTGGTCGACGCGCTCTTCGTAGGTCTCGATATGCCCGTAAAGCAGGGTAGCGTTGGAGGGGATGCCCAGCTTGTGCGCTTCGCGATGGACTTCGCTCCATTTGTCCCAGCCGATCTTGGTCTTGAACAGCTCGGCGCGGACCCGCTCGCTGAAGACCTCGGCGCCGCCGCCGGGGATCGCGTCCAAGCCGTTGGCTTTCAGGACCTTGAGGATCTCGGCGATGGGCTTGCGCTCCAGGCGCGCGAACCATTCGATCTCCACCGCGGTCCAGGCTTTGATGCCGATCTCGGGATAGTGGGCGCGGATCTCGCGCACGATCTCGACGTACTTGGCGAATTTCCAGTCGGGGTGCAGCCCTCCCACCATGTGGATCTCGCGCACGCCGCCTTCGCAGTGCTCCAGGATCTCTTTCATGTCCATGTCCCAGCCGCCGTCCTCGCCCTTGCGCCGGGCGAATTCGCAGAACTTGCAATCCAGCACGCACCAATTGGTGGGGTTGCACTGGCGGTTCAGCACGTAGGTGACCTTCTTGCCGTGGCGGGTCTCGGCCACCCAGTTGGCCATCTTGCCCAGGCTCATCAGGTCGGGCGTCTCGAGCATGGCCATGCCATCGGCGAAATCCAGGCGAAGGCCAGAGCGGACTTTGTCCCAGATGAGGCCCAGCTTGGGGTCGCGAAAGGCGAAAGTGGGGACTGGCAGGGTAGGGGTCATCGGCTCATCCTCGCTTAAATCCGTATTCATGCCAGCGTTCATCGACCTTTTTGACGATGCTGCGCGGCATTTCAAGGGGTTCAGGATATCCCTTCTTCCAGGTGGCGTCAATTCCCAGCACCCCGCGGTGCAGGGGCCAGGCCCGTATCAGGCGGCTTTCGCTAAATTGGATATCGCGGGCCGCGTCAAAGCGCGTGAAAAGCCCCCAGATCAGGTCGCCTGTATCTTCCAGGTTGATGTCTTCGCTGACCAAGGCCACCCATTTATGGGTCCCGAGCGCGGCCTTATCCAGCACTTTGCGCAATAACGCGGCGGCATCCACGCCCGCATGCCTTATTTTTATGGCGAGCAGGGCGCCTTCCAGCGAACGGTGGCCCTGGTAAGCCGCCCCCAGCACTTTCGCCAGCTTGGCCGGGTCAAAAGCGGCTTTGGCCTGCGCGCCCTTGGAAGCGGGCGCCGCGCTGAGGCCACGGGTGGAACTGCAGTCCAGGATCAGCTTGGATCCCAAATTCATCACATGGCTGGAAAAGTCCAGGGTGTCGAGGGGCGTGCCAGGCAAGAGCAGCATGTCTTCGCGCGGATCGAAATGTTTGCGACATTCTTTCAAGACCGCTTTGAAGTCCCGGGGATCGACCCCGGCGTCGACCAGCACCACGACCTTGCACAGTGACAGCTGGCCTTGGCCTAGCAGGCCCAGCGCGGTCTTGACGCCTTCCTTGCGGTGGCGCTGATGCACGGCCACGACCAGCAGGTTATGGAAGCCGGCTTCCTGAAAGGTCCAGAAGTCCTCGATCTCCGGGTGCATCAGCTTCAGCACGCCGGCGCTGAAGTCGTTGATGGCCTCGCCCCAGACCTTGTCCTCCTGGGGCGGCTTGCCCACGATGGTGGCCGGATAGATGGCGTTCTTGCGGTGGGTCAGGGCGGTCAGCTTGAAAGTGGGATAGAGCGCGGCGTGGCTGTAGTGGCCGAAGTGGTCGCCAAAGGGCCCTTCCATGCGCCGGTCGTCCAGGTCGACATGGCCCTCCAAAATGAACTCGGCGTTGGCAGGCACCCAGAGCGGCTGGCTCAGGGCCTTGACCAGCGGCTGGGCCTTGCCGCGTAGCAGTCCGGCAAAGGGCAGCTCTTCAATGCCTTCGGGCAGGGGGAAGATCGCGGACAGGATCAGGGCGGGATCGCCGCCTAAGGCCACGGCGCAAGGCATGCGGCGGACTTGGGCCTTGTGGGCCTGGGCCTCGGCGCCGCGCACGATCTGCCAGTGCATGCCCGTTTCCGAGGCGTTGTAAACCTGCATTCGGTACATGCCTAAGTTGCTTTTTTGGGTCTCGGGATCCTGGGTCTGGACCAGGGGCAAGGTGATGAAGCGCCCGCCGTCTTGGGGCCAGCATTGCAGCACAGGCAGGCGGCTTAGATCCCCGGGCGTGTCCACAAAATCCTGGACCCCGGCGCCGCGCTCTTTGGTCACGCGCATGCTGAGGGCCCGGCCGATGGTCTTCCGGTTCTTCCAAAGCCCGGCCAGGCTGGGGGGTTGCAGTTCTTTGACCAAGGTCACCAAGTCCGCGCCCAGTTGTCCGGGATCCGCGCCCAGGCCCAGCTCGAGGCGCTTGCGGGTGGCGTTGAGGTTGATCGCCAGCGGAAAATCCGAGCCCTTGACGTTCTCGAAGAGCAGGGCCGGCCCGCCTAAGCGCACCTGGCGCATGGCGATCTCGCCGATCTCCAGCACCGGATCCACTTCCACGCGGATGCGCTGGACTTCGCCTTCAGCCTCGAGCCGGTCGATGTACTGGTGAAGGTTCAAAGGATGCCGGTCACGAAGAACCAGGCGCCCACGCCGCCCAGACAAAGGCTGATCCACCACAGCTCGCGCCGGCGCGTCAGCACGGCCATGGCCGAGAGCGCGATGGCCACCTGGAAGAGCGTCACCGCCTTGGCCAGGGTGACATGGTGGCCCAGGTGGGCTTCGGAGCCGTGCTCTTTTTCCTCGGCCTTTTCCTTGATCTCGGCCTGCTCTTTTTTGTACTCCTCGATCTTTTCGGCTTCCTTGGGATCGGTCTTTTTGTTCAGCGCCTTGAGGGTGTCCAGCTTGGATCCCAGCACCGAGGCCTTGATGCCCTTGGCCTGGTAGAAATTCCATTGGTCCGAGGCCTGGATCCTGTCGATCAGGGCTTCGTTGGCGTGGTGCCCAGCCATCAACGCGCAAATGGCGGCCATGACCGCTAACACCGCGGAACTGAGGGCCACGCGCAGGTTGAACCCGCCGCCCCCGTGTTCGGCGGCCTCTTGCATGGCTTCGTGCAGGTGTTCCGTGGGAACTTCGATCTCTTCAGGCATCAGTCCAGGCCCTCCATGTCACCGGATCTCCACATGCCGTCCGTCTTTTGCCCGATGACCTGCAAAAGGCGATGGCTGAACCCCTCGACCACGGCTTCCATGCTCAAGGGTTTCTGATAATAAGGGGGAAGGATCGGCATGATGATCGCACCGTCGGCGCTCAGTTGCGCCGCATTGCGCAAAGTCTGGGTGCTGAGGGGGGTCTCGCGCAGGCAGATCACCAGGCGGCGGCGTTCTTTTAGAGCCACCATGGCCGTGCGGGTCAGCAGGGAATCGGCGAAGCCCGCCGCGATCTTGTTCAGCGTGCCGGCCGAGCAGGGCAGGATCACCAGCGAGTCAAAGGGCGTGGAGCCGGAGGAGGGCGGGGCCGAGAGGTCCGCGTCGTTGAAAACTTTCACGCCCAGCTTTTCCAGGTCAGCTGCGGCGAGGCCCAGTTCATGCGACAAGAGCTGCAGTCCCCATTTGGTGGGGATGGCGAAACGCTCGCCCTCCAGGCGCTTTAAGAAATCCAGGGTGAAGACCGCTCCGCTGGCGCCGGTGATGCCGACCAGGGTCTTCACCAGACGCCCACCAGCACATAAACGAAAGCCGCGGCGCCGATCCAGGCGTTGACGCGGAAGAAGGGAGAGTCTTTTTCGAGCGAGTAGCCGTACTTCTGTTCCAGGGTCAGCAGCAAGGCCACCGGGGCCAGCGCCGTCCAGATCCAGGTAGGCTTGGGGCTGAAGGCGGCCCAGCGCATGGCGACCAGGCAGAACAGAGCCAGGGCATGCAGGATCAAGGCCACATCCTGGGCCACGGGCCTTCCGAATTTGGAGGGGATGGAGTGCAGCCCTTCTTTGCGGTCAAAAGCCTCGTCCAGGCAAGCGTAGAGGATGTCAAATCCCGAGACCCAGCAAAAAGCGAATCCCGCCAGCCACCAGGGACCCGGCTCAACCGGCCAAGCGTCGGTCATCCCGATGAAACCGCCCAAGGGGGCCAGGGCCAAGCCCAGACCCACGCCAAAATGGGCCGCCCAAGTGACGCGCTTCAGCATCGGGTAGAGGGCGAAGACGGCCAAGGGCAGGGGCGACAACTTTAAGCAAAGGGGACCCAGCTGGGCCGCGGCGAAAAGGTAGAGGACCGCGCCGACCGCCGAGATGGCCCAGCCCTGGCTCCGGCTCAAGGCGCCTGAAGGCAGTTCGCGGCTTTGGGTGCGGGGGTTTTTGGCGTCGATCCTGGCGTCGATCAGGCGGTTGAGGGCCAAAGCCGCGGTGCGGGCGCCGACTCCGGCCAGGACGATCCAAAGGAATTTGTCCCAAGGAACGAAACTAGTGCCAGGGACTCGGGGGGCGAGCAAAGCGCCCGCGAAAAGCAGGGGCAGGGAAAAAAGGGTGTGCTCCACCTTGACGAAAGAGCCTATTTTCTTAAGGGTAATCATGAACCCCGATTTTAGGCCGGGGCTCCCGGGCCTGTCAAAGGCAAAAGGCTTGTGATTTGTGGAAGGGGACGCTAAACTCTTTTTTCCCCTAAAAAACGGTGATTTCCGCAATTTTAGCCTCTTGAGGCGTTTTCGATTGAACCCAGGCCAAGGCGTCTATTTTCGTATGCTGGACTTTGCCCGGCCCTACGCCTTCAAGTTGCTGGTGGTGGCCGTTTGCTTTGCCCTGGCTGGCGCTCTGGAAGTGGCCAGTTTAGGCCAGGTGCAGCAGGTTCTGGACCACGGCTTTTTGAACGCCGACCCAGTCGCCGCCCGCGGCGTGCTGATCCATGTGGCCTTGACCGTGGTCGGGATCATGGCCTTGAAAGGCTTTTTTAGCTATTTTGCCGATGTCCTGAACAACGGCGTCAGCAACGCCCTGGTGGTGGACGTCCGGGGTAAGGTTTTCGACCACTATACCCGGCTGCCCCTCAGCTTTCATTCCCATCAGCGCCTGGGCCAGATGGTGTCGCGGCTGGGCTATGACGCGGCCTACATGCAGACGGGCATTTCGGACGTGGTCGGCCGGGTCTTTGGCAGCGGGCTCAGGATCGTCTTTCTAGTCGCCTATATCTTTTACCTGAACTGGCACCTGGCCCTTCAGGTGATCGTGATCTTCCCCCT
>JAZKAF010000003.1:15319-24235 GCA_040389285.1 candidate division FCPU426 bacterium | reverse complement strand
CTCGGTCACGGTCTGGGTGGCGGTCGGCGTGGGTGAGACCGTCAGGGTAGGGGTTGCAGTCCGCGTGGGCGTGGCCGTCATGGTGCCGGTGAAGGTCGGGCTCCAGGTGGACGTAAAGCTGGGCGAACGGGTCTCGGTCGCGGTCAGCGTGGCGGTCGGCGTGGGCGAGACCGTCGAACTGGGGGTCGCGGTCGGGGTCGAGGTGAAGCTCTTGGTGCCCGTGAAGCTGGGGGTCCAAGTGCCGGTGAAGCTGGGGGAGCGGGTCTCGGTCACCGTGAGCGTCACGGTGAGGGTGGCGCTCCGGGTGGCGGTGGGCGTCCAGGTGGGCGTGGAAGTAAGTGTCGCGCTCTGCGTGGCGGTCAGGGTCCAGGTCGGAGTCGCGGTCTGGGTCGCGGTGGACGTGATCGTCCGGGTCGCCGTGAGCGTGGCGGTCTGGGTGGAGGTGGGGGTCCAGGTCGGCGTGGAGCTGGGGGTCGCGCTTTGCGTGGACGTGCGGGTCCAGGTCGGGGTGCTGCTCGGCGTTTCGCTGGCGGTGGAGGTCCGCGTCCAGGTCGGCGTGGAGCTGAAGGTCGGAGTGCTCGTGGGGGTGAAGGGCGGGCTCTGCGTGAAGGTGCGCGTGATGCTGGGCGTTGTAGTAAAGCTGGGCGTGAGCGTGGGAGTCCGGGTCAGCGTGACCGTGGGCGTGGCGGTCAGGGTGATGCTGGGCGTCGCGGTAGGACTGTCGGTCGATGTGGGGGTCCCGGTCACCGTGGGTGTGGCCGTGGGCGTGGCAGTCCGGGTCGGGCTCGAAGTCGCTGTGGGGCTGGCCGTGGGGGTGTCGGTGGGCGTCGGGGTCACACTCGGGCTGTCGGTGGGCGTGGCCGTGGGCGTCGCGGTCGGGGTATCCGTGGGAGTCGGGGACACGGTGGGGCTGTCGGTCCGGGTGGCGCTGGGCGTTGCGGTAGGGGTCGCCGTCCGTGTGGCCGTGAGCGTGCTGGTCAGAGTCCAGGTGGGCGTAAAACTGAGGGTGCGGCTAGGGCTCGCCGTGACGCTCAGCGTCGGCGTGAAAGTCCGGGTAGGGCTTGCCGAGAACGTCGGGGTCTGGGTATAGGTCCGGGTCAGGGTCGGCGTGCTGGTCCGGGTGCCTGTTGGCGTGACCGTGGGGGTCGGCAGCAGGAGCAATAATGGGAAGGTGGCAGGCACATTGTCGCTGGTGTTCACGGTGGTGTCGATCTGGCAGTCCCCGAGCAGGCCCACGGCGCTGTTGGTGTAGATCCCCCCGACGGCGGGGAAGGTCAGCACAAAGCTCAGGTTGGCCGTGGTCCCGGGCTGGACCGTGAAGATACCGGACCAGATCAGGTCTTGTCCTGTCTGCACGGGGTCGTAGGTGAAGACGCCGCCATAGGTGGAGCTTCCTGCCACGTAGATCGGGGTCCCCGGGCTGCTGGGCAGGGTGTCCTTGAATCCATCCAGGGTGGCGACGGTGGTCCCCGCATTGCGGATGCTGATGGTGTAGGTGACCGCCTGGGGCCAGACCGCGGTGGAGGTCGAGGCGGTCTTTGACACCGTCAAAAAGTTCAGGGAAGCCTGGATCTGCTGGGAGATGTAGTTGATGGTGGTGTGCTTGACCGGTTGGCCGCTGCTGATGTAAGCGATGGGGCTGGCGGCCACGGAACTGACCACCGAACAGCAGAGCAGGCGGAAGCTGTAGACCGCGGTGTAGGCGGTGTCGGCGCTGCTGGTCAAGGGAGTCGGGATCAGAAGACGGTTGGAGAAGCTGCCGCTGTTGGGCGATTGAAAGGTGATGGAGGTGGCATAGAGACGGTAACAATCGGCCGGCCAATCCACGTAGCTGGCCGGGGTGAAGGCCATGACTTGGTCGGCTCCGATCGTCCCGGTGTGCCCGGACACGGTGATCGTGAAGATGCCTCCCAGTTCCGGCGGATTCGGACTGACCACCACGGAATCGATCACGTTGGGATTGGCCTCGATGGTCGAGACCACGGCACTGAAAGTGAGGACCTGGAAGCCGATGGACGCGGCCGGCGGTTCGGCTCCGTAAAGGGTCACGGTGTAGGAGGTCAGCGAATTGGTGGCGCTTCCTTGCAGGTAGAAGAACGCCGTGCGGCTCTGGCCGGCGGGTATGGTTCCGAGATGGACCACGCCGCTCTCATTCGGAGCCAGGGAGACGTTGGCAGTCGAGAAGCTGCCGATGCTGACCCAGACATCCGGGGCGTCGGTGGCGCTGTTGTTGGTAACTTGATAGCTGAAGTAACTGCAGAGCTGGGCGGGAACGATCGAATTATCGATATAGAAAACCGAAGAGCTGGTCTGGGTGATGATCCAAGCCCATGTGTTTCGGGATGCAAAGAGGGCGAAGGCGAGAAATAGCCCTGAGAGCATCTTGTTTTTGTGGCGGACGTTCATAAAAATTCCACGGTGGCGTGTTGAGGCGCTGGCCAGCTTTCAAGTCGGGTTTCCTTTCAGGGTGAAGAGATCGTTGGAACTTCGGCTAGAATTATTTTATACCTTATAAGGCAGACTTAGTGAAATATATTTTGTTAGATTTATTGATAGGTCTTATAGGTGTAGTTTCATGTTAAGAAAATGTAAGGTTTTAGCCTGTTAGTTATGCTGTTTCTGATGATATCAACGCGGAATTCTAATTTATCAGCCAGTCCCAAACATGGCTGGCAATTCAAGGGCCGGGAGTGGTATCCTGAAATCCAGTTTGTAGCCACCCGACTTTAGGAGCGCCTGTGAAAAGAAGCCTTTTCGCCGTGTTGTTGGTCCTGATGACTTTCAGCTTCGCCGTGCCAGCCGCTGCCAGCGTGGAAGCCGCGAAGGCGGCTTACCAGCGGGGCGTGAGCCTGGAGCGCAACAAGCAGTATACCGAGGCGATCAAAGAGTATCAGGCCGCTCTCGACGCCTCTCCGAATTATTTTTACGCGCACAAACAGATGGGCACTTGCTACTACTACCTGGGCGACAAGAGCTCGGCCCTGGCCCACTACGACGCTTACCTGGCCAAGGCGCCTGATGCCGCCATCAAGAGCCTGGCGGATAAAATGCGGGCAGCGGGGGTGACCCCGGCCTCGGCCAGCGGATCGGCGGCGTCGTCGTCCGAGGCTGGCGGCCCCAGCAACAACCTCTACACCAACCTGGGTTCTTTGGCCTTGGCGGTGTTCAACGCGGGTTATTCGCGGGCGATCTCTGACCATAACGCCGGCGTGGTGGAAGCCGCGTTATTGTCTTTGAAGATCGGGAGCACCAACTATTCGATGACCGGCGTAGGATTGGGCTGGCATTTCAGCACGCGCCGGCTGGCGGGATGGTTCATCGGACCCAAGCTGAACTACTTCACGGTCAGCGCCACCGACACCAGCACCCCGGGCGTGACGCTTTCAGCCTCTGGCTCGGAATTGGGGATCGGTGGAGAGGGCGGCTACCAATGGCGTTGGGGGAACGGACTGACCCTGAACTGGCTGCTCTGCGTGCAATCGGTCAGCATCAACGTCGCCGCTTACGCCAGCTCCAGTGGGGGGAGCGCTTCCGCGACCGGATCCTATTCCGGCATCCTGCCGACCAGCGCCTTGAATTTGGGGTATGCCTTCTAGGCCTAGCCATCACGGACAATAAAAAAGCCCCGTCTTTCGACGGGGCTTTTTTATTTGGAACTTGTTGTTCGCTTAGTAACGGGGCCTGCCACCGCCGAAGCCGCCGCCGCCGCCACCACCGCGGTTCTCGCGGGGTTCCATCGGACGGGCCTCATTGACGGTCAAGGGACGGCCGTTGTGCTCTTTGCCGTGCAGGCGGCTGATGGCCTCCTGGGCCTCACCGTCAGCCGACATTTCCACGAAGCCAAAGCCCTTGCTGCGGCCTGACGCGCGGTCCATGATCACCTGGGCCGAGGTCACGTTGCCGACCTGGGCGAACAGGCTCTGCAGGTCCTGGTCCGTGAACGAGTAGGGGAGATTTCCGACGTACAACTTCTTAGCCATGCTGTATCCTTCCAACTGCTACGCCGTAACCTCCGAAGCCCGATGCCCCATTGGCAGACGCTGATTGAACAAGCCAAAACTTTACCACGGCCTATCCAGGTAAGGGGATTATTCTTAAACTTATTTACGCCCCTTAAAAAGCCTGATTAGCCCTGAAAATAAAGGGTTTACTTGAAAGTTGACCCCGGCAGGCGCCAGGCCTAAAGTCATGAAGCTTGCCCACCCGCTCAAAAGGATGGATCCGATGCCAAAATCCCCAGCCGCCAGGGCCGCCAAATCGACCACCGACTTGACCGCCGATCCTGGAGCCAGGCTCTCCTCCCTGGACGCCTTGCGTGGATTCGTCATGTTTTGGATCCTGGGAGGCGACCAGATCTTTCCGCAGCTCGACAAGGTCTGGCACAGCGCGCTCAGCGGTCTTTTGGCGCCTCAGTTCGACCATGTTCCGTGGCATGGGCTCGTTTTTTACGACCTTATCTTCCCCACCTTCATGTTCGCGGCTGGGGCGTCGATGCCGTACGCCTTTGCCAAACATTTCCAGTCCGGCAAGTCCAAGGCGCAGCTCTACGCCAAGGTGATCAAGCGGGGCCTGGCGATCATCGCCTTTGGCCTGGTCTTCAACGGCCTGCTGCAATTCGAGGGCCTGGAGCACCTGCGTTGGCTGGGCGTGCTGCAGCGCATCGGTTTTGCCTATCTTTTTGGCGCCTTGATCTTCATGAACACCGGGGTCAAGAGCCGCCTCGCGGCCGTGGCCGTGATCCTGCTTTCCTATTGGGGAGTGATGATGCTGGTGCCGGTGCCTGGCTTTGGTCCGGGAAATTTGAGCCCGGAAGGCAATCTGGCCGGATACATCGACCGCCTTTGGCTGCGGGGCGGCCCCATGTGCTGCTACGAATTCGGGGACAATGAGGGTTTCATCTCGAACTGGCCGGCCATCACCACGGTGCTCTTCGGGACCTTCGCCGGCGTCTGGCTGCGCAGCGGAAAAAAAGGATGGGGCAAGGCGCTGGGCCTGGTGGGCATGGGCCTGGCGGCCTTAAGTCTGGGCTACGCCTGGAACCCCTGGTTTCCCATCAACAAGAACCTTTGGACCAGCCCTTTCGCCCTGGCCGCGGCTGGATGGTCTTTCCTGATGCTGGCGGTCTTCTACAGCTTGATGGATGTCCAGGGTTGGAAACGCTGGGCTTTCGCTTTCACGTTGATCGGCATGAATTCCATCACCATCTACATGGGACAGCAGATCATCGACTTCGGCCATATCGGTGATTTTTTTGTGAAGGGCGCCGCGGCGCATGCGGGCGCCTGGGGGGATCTGGTGCGGACCGCGGGGATGCTGGCGGCTAAGATCGGTTTTCTTTATGTGCTCTACAGGCAAAAGCTGTTTTTGAGGCTATAAAACTTAAGCCCCTCTCCTTTGGAAAACGGGAGAGGGGCTGGAACCAGTTACTCGGCGTACATCGGGTGGGGGATCAGCTTCCAGTAGTCGTCCTGCTTGGCGTCGTCCAGGCAAGCCTGGATGATCTTCCGGCCCAGCGGGTCGAGGTCGGGCTGCAAAAAGGGCTTCAGTTCTTTTTTGAAGAAGGCGGACCATTGCTTGGCGCCCTGTTCGTAGACCTCCTCGCCGCCTTCCGACTGGCTGGTGATATCGAGGAAGACGCGGGGGATCAGGGTGCCTTCGATCTGGATCTGGTGAGGGACATAGCCCAGTAGCGCGAGACGCGCGTTGCTCAGCTGCTCTTTGCGGAAAAAGGCTCCGCCGCGGCGGGCCAGATATTCCCTGCAGATCCATTCCGCCATGAAGCCCACCTTCCAGGCGCCGATGTGCTGGTTCGGGATCAGCACATAACGCGTGTCCGGAGTCTCCAAGATCTGTTTCAGCAGAAGATTCGCCTGGTCCACCCGCCTGCCCGTGCAAAACGCCCAATACGATCCCACCCCTTCGCTCTGCATGCCTTTGCTGTCCTGGATGGAGGGATTGGCATGCCCGCGCGGCGCCGCCAGGCGCCACAGCCAGGCCAGGGCCGGGTTCAGCACGTGCAGCATTCCCAGGATGCCATAGAGCTGGGAGCCTTCGTGGGTCGGGGGGCAGCGCACGCCAAAGGAACGCACGTTCACGCTGACCGGGCCGTCCTTGATATGCGGGACCATGCGCCGAGGGATGATCAGGCGCGGATTCGGGCAGGGTTTGCCGGGTTCGTCCTCGATATGCTCCCAGATCAAAGCCTGGCCGCCCGGCACCACATGGTGGTTCAGGAAGAGCAGGGGTTCCGGCGGCTGGATGGACAGCTTCTCAAGGTGCGGATCCGTGCCGTATTCATTGATGTGGTCGACGCGCACGAACCAGCCTTTTTCCGCGTCGCTGACGTGCAGGGTGCTCTTGGTCTGGCTGAAGCTGGGATGGGCCACGCCCATATCGTCCATCATGGGATGGATATGGCAGGCTTCGGGAAGGCTCAGGGTGCGTTCCTCGCCCGTGACCAGGTTGCGGCCCAGTAGAAGACGGCCGTCCTCCATGCGCTGGATCTGCCCGGTCATCTCGCTCTTGCCCCCACCGGACGCCCCTTCATGCATGATCACGGAGCGGTTGTCGTAGGGCGTGACCACCATCACCGTGGCGCAGTGGTTGGTGACCCAGCCTTCCTGCTCGCCTAAATGCAGCAGGATGCTGTAGACGCCCTTCTTGGCGCTGGGACCCGGATAGAGGTTGTAGCAGAACAGCTCCTGATGGTCCTTGGTGCGGTTGTGCACCACCACCTGGCGGCCGCTGAAATGGGAGTGGCGCATCGGCGGGGCCACAAAGAGCACGCCGCCGCAGAGCTTGAAGTCGGAAGGGACCTGGGAGCCGGGGATCATCCCCTGCAGGTCGGCCAGCGCCGCGGCGAAAAAGCCTGCGCCTTTGGGGCAGATCATCAGCGAGCCGTAGCCGAGATCCTCGGGGCCTGAATAGAAGGGAAGGGCGATCAAGTCCTGCTTCTTCAGCCAGTCCAGGGTCTCGCGGCGCGTGGCGTCGAAGCTCTGGCCAAAACGTTCCTGATAGGTGGGCTTGTCCGTGGGCAGGGCGTCGCCGATCACCATGGCGTCCGGATCACGGCGGCGCATGGCGGGTTCGGGATAGTTGACGCTGACCCCGTTGCGGGCCTTGACCACCACGGCCTCGACCACCCGGCCCTTACCCGGCACTTCAAAGGCCACTTCCCAGTTGCCCAGGTCCACTCGGTTGTCCTGGCCCCAGGCCGTGGTGCCGGTCTCGCGTCCCAGGGACCAGTTGAGCAGGTCCTCGCGCGATTCCGCCACATGCACGGACAGGGCGCCGCTCAGCACTTCGGCCACAGCGGGGGGGAGGCCCAGGCTGGGCCAGTCGGTCTTGAAATCGATCTTTGTCGGGGTCTTCATGGGGGGTCCCTTAAGAAAAAAAAATTATACAACGGCGCTCCCTTGGGGCGCCTTTTTTCTTATTGCAGGTCCACGTTCTTCATATAAGTCATGCCGCGCAGGAAGGTCTTTTGGGCCACGATGAAGAGCAGGACCATGGGCGTCACGGTCAGGACGGCCGCGGCCATCATCAGCTGCCAGAAAGTCCCGCCGTTTTGGCTTTGAAATTGCTGCAATCCCAGCGACAGGGTGAAGCTGTCCTTGTCGGTCAGGTACAGCAATGGCCCTAAAAAGTCGTTCCAACAGGCTGTGATATGGAAAAGGGCCACCACGGCCAGAGCGGGCCTGGCCAGGGGGAGGTAGATGCGGGTGAAAATGGTCCATTCCGAGGCGCCTTCCAGGGACATGGCCTCGCCCAGGCTTTTGGGGACCCGCAAAAAGAACTGGCGCAGCAAGAAGATGTTGAAGGCGTGGCCGAAAAAGGCCGGCACCCACAGCGGCTTCAGGGTGCCGATCCAGCCAAAGGCCCGGAAGACGCTGTAAAGCGGCACCATCACCACTGGAAAGGGGATCATCATGGTGCCCAGAAAAATCGCGAACAGCAGGTCGCGGCCCGCCCAGCGCAGGCGGGCGAAGCTGTAGGCCACGATGGCGCTTGAGGCGGTCATGCCGACCGCGCCGAGCACGCTGACCAGCACCGTGTTGAAGAAATAACGGACGAACGGGATGGTCCGCAGCGCTTCGGCGTAGTTGCCCCACTTGGGGTGGGAGGGGATCCAGCGCGGGGGGACAGCCATCACCGCGTCCATCGATTTCAGGGAGGTGGAGAGCATCCAGAGCATCGGGAACACGAAGGCCAGCGCCGCGGCCGCCAGCAGCAGGTGGATCAGCGGCCCGGCCCAGCGGCGGCTTTTCAGGGTGGCGCTGAAAGGGGACCCGTAATCGCTCATCAGTCCCCCGCGTAGTGGATGTTCGAGCGGCTGATCCTGGTCAGCAGGACGCTCAGGGCGATGATGATCAAAAAGAGGATCCAGGCCATGGCGCTGGCGTAGCCCATGCGCAGGTAGATGAAGGCGTTGTCCCAGAGGTACATGGTGTAGAAAAAGGTGGCGCGCGCCGGGCCTCCGTTGGTCATGATGTAGGGCTGGGCAAAGACTTGCAGGCTCCCGATCAGGCCCATGATCAGGTTGAAGTAGAGCACCGGCGAGATGGCCGGCACCGAGACGTGCCAGATCTTGCGCCACCAGCTGGCTCCGTCCAACTCCGCGGCTTCGTAGAGCGAGGTCGGAACTTCCTGCAGCCCGGCCATCAGGATCACGGCCGCCTGGCCCACGCCCCAGAAGCTCATCAGCACCAGCGACGGCATGGCCAGGCGCGCGTCCGAGAGCCAGGGCACGTCATGGATCAAGCCGAAGCTGGCTTTCTCCAGCATGTGGTTCAGCACGCCGAAGCGGGTGTTGAAGATCCACATCCAGACGATGGAGTTGGCCACCAGCGGGGTGACCACCGGCAGGAAGATAAAGACCCGGTAAAAGCCGGCCCCGCGCACGCTGGAATCCAGCAG
>JAZKAF010000003.1:11437-15219 GCA_040389285.1 candidate division FCPU426 bacterium | reverse complement strand
GCGAAGGCCAGGCCGCGCAGCAAGGTGTGGCGCTGGCGGCTTCCTTTGGTGTGGGCGCGCTCCCGGCGCTCCTTGATCAGCACCGCGGCCGCCAGGAGCAGAGCCAGGAAGGCGCAGAGGGCCAGGGGAAGGTATTTCAGCGCGGTCGAACTGGGATGGCGCCGGACTTCCAGTTCGCGGTCCAGGGAATGCTGGATCCGCTGCTGCACCTGCGCCAGGGCTTCTTTCGGGGTCTGGGCTCCGGTCCACACCGCGTCCACGGCCGCGTCCATCTCCTTGTGGAATTCGCGGAAGATGCCCATCTTCGGCACGCCCACAGCCCGGGGGCTCCAAGCCAATTGCTGGAACATGCGGATGTAAGGGTTTTTGTGGGTGGCGTAGAAATGTTCGCTCACCAGGCGGAGCGGGGAGATCTTTTGCTGGCCCAGGCTGAGGCGCTCCATGTTCTCCTGGCGGTTCAGCCAGGCCATGAATTCGAAGGCTTCCTTGGGATGCTTGGCGCCCTTCGGGATGACCAGCACGTCGCAGTTGACCAGAGTGGTGGGCGGGTCGCCTTCATGCAGCACCGGCATGGGCGCCGCGCCCCAGTCAAGGCCCGGGGCGAACTCGGTGATGAAATTGCCCAGGTAAGAGCCCTGCTCTTGCATGGCTAGGGTCCCGCTCATGAAGGGGTTTTGGGACATCGAATAGTTGATCCCAAAATTGGAGCGGAAGACCTGTAGAGGAGCGGCGCCGTACTCGTCGACATAACTGCGGATCCATTCCATGGCGCGCAGGTTCTCAGGGCTGTCAGCCGTGATCTTGCCTTTACCGTCCCAGAGCTCGGCCCCGAAAAAATAACCCCATCCGTAATGCCACCATCCAGGGTCCACCGGCAAAAAGCCCAGCTGGGTGTACTTTCCCGTGGCCTTGTCGAAATGGGTCAGCCTTTTGGCGAATTGGTCCAGTTCAGCCAAGGTGTGGGGCGGCCTGTCAGGGTCCATGCCCGCTTCGCGGAATAGCCTGCGGTTGTAATGCAGGGCCACCACCGAGGGCTGGGCCACCAGGGCCCAGGTCTTGCCCTGGTACTGGCAGAGCTGCCAGATGGCGGGGATGTAGGTCTCGGGCCCGATGCCAGACCCAGGGAGGAATTCGTCCAGCGGCGTGAGCGCGTTCTTGTCGGCGTAGGGGACGATGGTATGTTCCCAGACGCCGGCGATATCGGGCGGCACTCCGCCGGCCGTGGCGACCAGGGTCTTCTGGTCGATGCCCGAAGTGAGCACCATCTCGACCGTGATGCGTTCTTGGGAGCGGTTGAATTCGTCGACCAGCGATTGGATGGCTTCGCGCTCATTGCCGGTCCATTTTTCCCAATAAAGCACTTTGACGCGGGGGGCTGGAGCAGCGGGAGCGGCGGAGAGGAGCGACGGGAACAGCAGAATAGCGGTTAGCAAAAGTGCCCGGCAGCTTGCCGGGCATTGTAGAATGAAGGACCGTTTTCGACCGTCTTTGGGGAAAAAAGCCATGCGACAGTCTAACACCCAGGGTCTTTTTTGAGGTCCCAGAAATGAATCGATCCTTTTTGGCCGCCTGCCTCGCCTTTTTGCTGGCCCCTTCAGCCTCCTGGGCGGCTTATCCTTTTCAGGATCCGGACCTGGACATCGAAAAAAGGATCAGCGACCTGCTGGCCCGCATGAACCGCGAAGAAAAAATACACTGTCTGGGCACGGTCCCGGATGTCCCGCGGCTGGGGGTGCAGGGTAGCGGCCATGTGGAGGGCCTTCACGGGCTTGCCATGGGCGAGGTCGGCGGCTGGGGAGGCGGGTCGCCGCTTCCCACGACCCAGTTCCAGCAGGAGATCGGGCTGGGCGAGACCTGGGATCCCGACCTGATGCGCCGCGTGGGCAACGCCGAGGGCCGCGAGGTCCGCTACCTTTGGGAAAAGGAACGCCGTGGCGGCCTGGTGGTGCGGGCCCCCAACGCCGACTTGGGACGCGATCCGCGCTGGGGCCGCACCGAGGAATGCCTGGGCGAGGATCCCTACTTCAATGGCACCATGGCCAGCGCCTTCAGCCGTGGATTGCAAGGCGATGATCCGCGCTACTTGCAGTCCGCGTCGCTGCTCAAACATTTTTTGGCCAACAGCAACGAAAAGGACCGGGGGAAGAGCTCGTCGGATTTCGACGCCCGCCTTTACCACGAGTATTATTCCGTTCCGTTCCGCATGGCCATCATGGCGGGGAAGGCTCAGGGCATGATGGCGGCCTACAATGCGGTCAACGGGGTGCCCTGCATGGTGCATCCGATGCTCAAGGACATCGTGATAAGGCAGTGGAAGCACGATGGCATCCTCTGCACGGACGGCGGCGCCTTGGGCATGCTGGTGACCGAACATAAGCGCTATAGCGACCAAGCGCCGGCCGCGGCCGACGCGGTCAAGGCCGGGATCAACCAGTTCCTGGACCGCCACGAAAAGCCGGTGCGTGCGGCCCTATACAAGGGCTTGCTCAACGAGGCCCAGATGGACGAGGCCTTGCGGGGCGTATTCAGGGTGATGATCCGCTTGGGACAGCTGGATCCCCCGGAGCGAGTGCCCTATCGCCGCAGCATCCCGCGCACCCCTCCCAGCCAAAGCCCGCGCCACCGGGCCTTGGCCTTGCTGGCAGCCCAAAAATCAGTGGTGCTGCTTAAGAACCAGGATGCTTTGTTGCCGCTGGATCCGGCCACGATCAAGTCGGTGGCCGTGATCGGGCCCTACGCCGATAAGGTGCTGGCGGACTGGTATGGAGGCGACGCGCCTTATCTGGTCTCTTCGCTCGAGGGGATCAAGAAACGCCTTGGCCCGGGCGTGCGCGTGGAATTCGCCCCAGACAACCAGGGTGGACGGGCGGTCAAGCTGGCAAAACGCTGCGACGTGGTGGTGGCCTGCGTGGGCAACCATCCCCTGGGCAACGGGGGCTGGGGCGTGCGCGATTCGGACGCCGAGGGCAAGGAGGCTTTTGACCGTGAGTCGATGCGGCTGAGGCAGGAGGATCTGGTCAAGGAGCTGCTGGCCGCGAACAAACGCACCGTGGTGGCGCTTGTCTGCAGCTTTCCTGTGACCATGGAATGGTGCGCGGCGAAGGCTCCTGCTATCCTGCACATGACCCACAGCAGCCAGGAGCAGGGAACGGCGCTTGCGGGAGCCTTGTTCGGTGATTTCAATCCCGGAGGACGCCTGGTGCAGACCTGGCCGCGGTCGATCAAGCAGCTGCCCCCGATGATGGATTACGATATCCGCCACGGCCGCACCTACATGTACTTCAAGGGCAAGCCGCTCTATCCATTTGGCTATGGGCTCAGCTACTCCCGCTTTGACTATTCGAACCCGCGGCTGGATAGGGCCAAGCTAGCCCAGGGAGGCCGTGTGAAGGTCAGCGTGGACCTGCGCAACAGCTCCCTGGTGCCCGGGGACGAAGTGGCCCAGCTCTATGTCCGGCACTTAGATTCCAAACTTGAATGGCCGGCTAAGGCGCTCAAAGGCTTTCAAAGGGTGACTCTGGCGGCTGGCGAAAAGCGGACCTTGGATTTTGTCCTGACTGCCCCGGATCTGGCTTATTGGGACGAAAAATCCTCTCGCTGGCGGCTGGATCCCGGGAAAGTCCAGATCATGCTGGGTGCCTCGTCCGCCGATATCCGCCAAAGCGTTGAACTGGGCCTTGAATAGAAGAAAAGCCTTGTAAATATTGAAGATTATCGTTTTCTAAAAACGAGAAATTATTTCGCACAAATCGTTATCTTTGTTGTCGAAATAGCCTAATGAA
>JAZKAF010000003.1:0-11427 GCA_040389285.1 candidate division FCPU426 bacterium | reverse complement strand
TATTTTTTAAGGATAAATCGGCGTTTGTACCACCGTTCTAGCCTCTGAAACGCCGTGAATCACCTATGTGGGTAAGAGCTGATGCGTCTCTCGCGCTGGACCATATTTTTGGGCCTTTTGATCCTAGCCGGATCGCGCAGCCTTTTTGCCGGGGCGCCTACCAAAACAAATACGCCTACCCGGACGAATAGTTTTACCGAGAGCATGACCTTCACCCAGGTCTCCTCGTTCACCAGCACAGCGACATGGACCCTGACCTTTTCCGCGTCAGCCACGCCGTCTGCCACTCCCACGGCTACTTTTAGTCGCTCTGCCACGATCACTCCTACCCCAAGCCCGACCCAGACTTTCAGCCCAACGGGTACCGTGACTCCCAGCCCCACTGTGACTTTCTCATGGACCCCAACTTCGACGATGACCTGGACCCCCACCTTGACCTTCACGGGGACCCCCAGCGGCACCATGACCGTGACTGAGACTTTGAGCGACAGTCCGACGCCCACCATCAGCACCACCCAGACCCAGACCTGGACCGACAGTGTGACTCCCACCCATACCCCAAGCCGGTCCGCCACCAGCACCTTCAGCACCTCGCCGACGCGCAGTAACACCAGCACGCCGACTCTCAGTCCGACCATCAGCCAGACCTATAGCTTGTCGCCCAGCCAATCGACCACCGAGTCCTGGACGCCGTCTCAGACTTACACGGAATCGGCCACGCGCAGCAATACGCCTACGTTAAGCCTCAGCAACACGCCGACCCCCAGTTGGACGACCACCAAGACCCTGACCGACTCCCCGACCTTGACCCGGACCCTGTCGCCCACGCCGACCTTCAGTGGATCCATGACCTTTAGCAGGTCGCCGACCCCCAGCCTGACCCTGTCCCGGACTCCGGACTATACGGGGACTCCCAGCATGACTCGGTCGCCGACCACCACGCTGAGCCCGACGCGGACCGTCACGTCCACCCGTACCTCGAGTTTCACAGGTTCGCCAACCACCACCCTGACGCCCACCAGGACGCCGACGCCCTCGGGCACCCAGAGCTTCACGTTTTCGACGACCTCGAGCCTGACTCCTACCCGGACCCCGCTGCCCACGGGTTCTATGACTTTCAGCAGCTCGCCCACATCCAGCTTGACCCGCACCGAGACCCCGTCCTTCACGGCCACCCGGACCTTCACGCCTTCGCCCACCGTCAGCATGACCAGCACGGTGACTTCCACGCGCAGCTCCACGCCCACGCGCAGTTCCACACCCACGGTATCGCCGACGTCCAGCGACAGCCCGACTCCTAGCGTGACCCGCACCTCCACCCCGACTCCGACCCCGAGTTCCACGCCGAGCACCTCGCCCACCCCCCGCTCGACGCGCACGGCCACGCCGACCAGCACCACGTCGCCCACGCGGACCCAGTCGCCGACCCCGACCCCGACCTGGAGCGACTCGCCCACGCGCACCACCTCGCCGACGCCGAGCCCTACGCGCACGGATTCGCCCACCCGCACCTCGACCCGGACCGTCAGCCCCACCTGGACGTCCAGCCCGACGCTAACGCCGACCCCCAGCTTTAGCGCCAGCCGGACCATAACGCCTACTTGGAGCGGCAGCCCGACGGTCTCGCAGACCTCCACACCCACTCAGACCAGGACTATGACGCCCACCTGGAGCGACAGCCCGACCCGCACCTTCAGCAGTTCGCCTACGCCGACGCGGACTCCTTCGCCCACGGCCACGCCCACCCGGACCGCGACCGAGACCTTCAGCGATTCGCCCACGCCGACCGACACGCTCAGTTCCAGCCCCACCTCGACCGTGACGCCGACAGCCTCGGAAACACCCACCACGACGCCCACGTCGACCCTGAGCCCCACGCCGACCATCAGCGACACGGTCTCGCCGACAGCGAGTTTCTCGGATTCGCCCACGCTGACGGATTCCCCCACGGCCTCGGGCACGGTCAGCGTGACCCCGTCCTTCAGCCCGACCACGACCGTCACCGCAACCTTTAGCGAATCGCCCACGGCTTCCGTCAGTCCGACCTCCTCGGATTCGCCGTCCCCGACGGACAGCGCCACGATCACTGGGACCGACACCCCCACGCCGACCCTCAGCCCCACGGCGAGCATCAGCGAAACGGCCTCGCCATCGCCCAGCTCCACGGATTCTCAGACCCTGACCGATTCGCCCACCGTGTCGGCGACCGCCAGTGAGACGCTTAGCCTGACGGAAAGTCCCAGTTTCACGGGTAGCTCCACCGATTCTCCGACCGCCACGGTCAGCCCGACGGCCAGTGACTCGGCCACCCAGTCCGATACGCCTACCCCGACGTTCAGCTTCAGCGATTCACCGACCCTCTCGGTCTCACCGACCCAGACCGGGAGCTTCACGGACACCGGCACCCCCACGGATTCGCCGACCCAATCTGGGACTCCGACCCCAACCCCCAGCTTCACGGATTCGCCAACGCCGTCCGGCACGCCAAGCGAAACGCCCAGCTTCACGGATTCGCCGACGCCCTCTGGCACCCGGACGGAGACGCCCAGCTTCACGGATTCACCCACGCCGAGCGCCACCCGGACCATCACCGAGACTTTTACGGACACCAACACGCCCACAGACACGCGGACTGCGACGGTGACCAGCACCGACACGCCCACGCCGACGGATTCGCCGACGCCAACGGATTCGCCCACCGTGACCGGCACCCGGACGGAAACACCGACCTTCACAGATTCGCCCACGCCCAGCGCCACCCGGACGGAGACGCCCAGCTTCACGGATTCGCCCACGCCCAGCGCCACCCGGACCATCACCGAGACCTTCACGGATTCCAACACCCCCACGGACACGCGGACCGCTACCGTGACGAGCACGGACACCCCGACGCCGACGGACTCGCCCACGGCAACCGATTCTCCCACTCTGACGGGAACCCGCACGGAAACGACGACTTTCACGGATTCGCCCACGCCCAGCGCCACCCGGACCATCACCCAGACCTTCACGGATTCGAACACGCCCACGGGCACGCGCACGGTGACTGTGACGCTCACGGATTCCCCCACGCCGACCGACTCGCCCACGCCCTCGAACACGCCGACCGTGACCGCGACCAACTCGGATTCGCCCACGCCGTCGCCCACGCCTAGTTTCAGCCCCTCGCCGACCGCGACCAGGAGTTTCACGAATTCCCGCACGCCCACGATCTCGCCCACGGGAACGCGCACCTTCTCCAGTTCGCCGACCTTCAGCATCTCGCGCACGGCCTCGCCCACCTACAGCGACAGCCGGACCCCCACGGCCACGCGCACGGCGTCCCCCACGCGAACGGAGACCCGGACACGCACCCCGACCCCCACCCTGCGCGACACCCGGACCGCGACCTTGACGCGCACGCCCGTGGTCACCAAGACTTGGACCACCATCCCGACCGCTGGGCCGACCAGCACGCCGCGGCCTACCCGGACCCCGTATGTGCAGTCCAGCCTGATGGAGGTCCGGGGGGTCTATCCCAATCCCGCGCGCCAAAAGGTGAATGTCTACGTGACCCTGACCGAAGCTGCGAACATCCAACTGCAGATCTATAACGTGGCCGGAGAGCCGGTCTTTGAACAACCCCTGGAGGCGGCGTTGAAGGGCGACCATGTGCTGGTCTGGCAGGGCGCCAACCGGGACGGCACCCGGGTGGCCAGCGGGATCTATATCCTGCGACTGACCGCCACGGGATCCAGCGGCGCGGTCCTCACGCGCTGGACCCAGGCCGTCATATCCCGGTGAAGAAGCCGTCGCGGACCGCCAAAGGACTTCGGGTCTTGGCCGCCGCGGCCCATCCGGACGATATCGAATTCGGGATGGCGGGAACCTTGCTGCTGCTCAAGCAGGCGGGCGCCGCCATCCATATGTGGAATTTGGCCGATGGAGCCTGCGGGACCCAGCGGCTGCCGCCTACGAAGATCCGCGCGCTGCGCAAAAGGGAAGCGATGGCCTCGGCCCGCCTTGCGGGCGCCACCCTGCACCCTCCCATCGGCAAGGATTTGCTTCTTTTTTTTGACGCCTCCCATCTCGCCAAGGCCGCCGCCCGCCTCCGGGCCATCCAGCCGGATATCCTCTTACTGCCTTCGCCCCAGGACTACATGGAAGACCACCAGAACGCCGCCCGCCTCCTGGCTGGCGCGGCTTTTGTGCGGGCCATGCCGAATTTCAAGACCTCACCCGCCTCTAAACCCTGGTCCGGCGACATGACCCTTTACCACGCCATGCCCCATGGCCTGCGTGACGCGCTGCGCAAGCGCCTGCGTCCCGGACAGTACGTGGACATCGCGTCGGTCTTGGCGAAAAAAAAGGAAATGCTGGCCGCGCATCGTTCGCAGCAGGAATGGCTGGACAGCAGCCAGGGCATGAACGCCACGCTGCGCGAGATGGAGGCCATGGCCAGGGACTTAGGGCGCTTAAGCGGAAGTTTCCGCTTTGCCGAAGGCTGGCGGCGGCACAACCATTTGGGTTATTCCTCGAAAGACCGTGATCCCTTGAGCGAGATATTAGGCCCGTTAGCCCACATCGACCGCGCCTATGAGGAGGATCTTCATGCCCCGACCCCTTAGCAAGCTGGCACCCGCCTGGTGGGATTACACCACCCTGGAACCGTCGATCCTGAAGGATGCTGCCAAGCTGGAGATCCGGGACCTTGCCCAGCTGGCCCGCCCCGGCTTTCAGGTTAGTTTTTACGATACGATCGAGGATTTTTATTTGGCCGAAGCCCTGGAATACGTGACGGCCTGGAAACAAGCCACCGAATCCAAGCCCGTGGGGATCTGCGGGCCCATCGGACCCACGGAGCAATTGCCCTTGGTGGCGCGCATCGTCAACTCCCTGGGCCTTAAGCTGCAACACGCCCATTTTTGGGGCATGGACGAATGGGTGGAGGATGGCAAGCCGGTGCCGATCACCCATCCCTTGTCGTTTGCCAAGGCCGATCTGGAGATGTGCTTCAACCGCATCGACTTGGGCCTACGCATGCCCGCGGCCAATCTTCATTTTCCGACCGGCGATCTGGAGGCCTACAGCGCCAGCTTCGATCAGGTGCGCTGCGCGGTGATGCAGGGCGGCCAGGGCGAGATCAAGCACTGGGCCTTCAATGATCCTTTGCGCCGCGAAGGGGCCTATCGCGACGCGCCTCCCAGCCCGGAACAGTACAGGACCCTGAAGACCCGCGTGGTGGACCTCCATCCGGTCACCATCATCCAGAACGCCCGGACCTCCGGCGGAGGCGATGTCAGCGCGGTGCCGGCCCAGGCCGCTAGCGTCGGTCCGGTCGAGACCTGGAAGGCTGACAAGGTCTCGATCTGGCACGCCGGGGTGCATGACAATCCTTTTGGCATGCGTTTGACTTCGCTGATGATCTCGAAAAAAGTCGCGGACTCGGCCGTGCCCATGTCCCTGCTGGCCGGGCACGCGGACGTGCATTTTCATTTTTTGCGCGCGGCCGTGGGAACGGTCGGCGCCGAGATGCATTGAATGGACGTCGGAGCCTCCCGATCCCGGGCCCTATATTTTATGGGGGCTGTGCTGGCCGGGGCTTTTTACATGCCGCTGCGGGACCACGTGGGTCCTTGGGTTTACCAGGCCCTGTTGTTGCCCGCGACGCTGACCCTGATCTTTTGCGTTTGGAGATTATTAGGACCTGAGGCCACCGTAGGTTCCAACTTTGCCAGCCGTTTTTCCTGGCCGGCCTTGCTGGGGTCCGCGGGTTTTTTGATGCAGGGACTGACCTTGCTGTCTTTGCCCGTGATCGTCCATAAATTCAGGGCTTTTGATTATCTGCCGGATTGGAAGGTCTTGGGCGGGGGCTACGGGCTCAGCATGGCGGCTTTTGCTTATCTGGGCTGGCGGGGGCATCAGGGCAGGGGAGCCTGGGTGGCCTTGGTGCTGGGCTCTTACGCCTTCGGCATGCTGGCGAGCATCGCCTATTTTCCGCTGGATACCGGACGTTCGGACATGCTCTTCATGCTTCGCAGCGCGGGAGACGCGCTGATCCAGCACGGCGTGGGCGCTGTTTACACCCATCCACCCGACGGCATCCAGGTGAACTATCTTCCGGGCCTTTGGATCAGCTATTTTCCCGCCACCTGGGCCGGCATGGACCTGCGGATCGTCAGCCTTTTGGCGGCCATAGGAGCCTGCGCCCTGTTGCTGGCCGCCGCGCCCAAGCGCCTGGTCTTATTGCCCATCTTTCTTGCCGCCTGCCTGATTTTAAGCCCTTGGTTCCAGTTCAGGCACGAGGCCTATGTGCACGGCCTGCTCTTTTTTGGGGCCCTGCTGGGCTTTGCCGTGGTCCGGGAACGCTTCTGGCTGGCGTCGCTGAGCGCGGCCTGGCTCGCGGCCATGTCGCAGCTGGCCTGGCCCATGATCCCGTTTTATTTTTTATATTTGATAAAGAGGCGAGCGTGGGGGTCTTTGGCTTTCGCGCTGGGAGCGCTGCTGGCCGCCGGGCTGGTCGTGTTGCCCTTTGCCCTGGCCACTCCGGCTCAGCTCTGGGAGAACTGCTTTGGGGGTTGGCTGCGTGGCTTTGACGCCGACAGCCCGAACCTGTCTTTTTGGATCACCCGGATCCTGCCCTGGCAGTACTTGCACCACTTCCAGGCATTCGTCCTGGCAGGGATCTTTTTCTATGCCGTCCGCCGCATGCGCGTAGCGTCCGCGGCCGATTTTTTCAAGTGGTCCAGCCTGGCCCTGCTATTCTTCGTCACCAGTAATTCGCCGGTCAGAGATTATTTCTTCTACTTCCCGTTCCTCTTCCTCGCCTTCAGCCTCTGCTCCCCGCCTAGACCGGCCACATCGACCTGACAAAAGCGATCTTTTCCTGGGTCTGGAACGCTCCCCCGCCTTCATGCTGGTTATAAGGCCATATCCGTATGTCTTTGGGCCCCTGGTGCGCGTTGTAGGCCGCATAGACGGTTGAAGGCGGGCAGATGGTGTCCATCAATCCCACAGAATATAGGGCCTGGCAGCGGCTACGGCCGGCGAAATGCACCCCGTCGAAATAGGACAGAGTCGAAAAGACCCGTTCGACCTTGTCGCGATGGGTGACCAAGAACCCGCTGATCTCAGCGTAGGGAAAACTGTTGCTGATCTCGGTGGCGCGGCGGTAATGGCACAGGAAAGGCACGTCCGGGATCACCGCCTTCACTTCAGGGATCAGGCCGGCCGCGGCGATGCTGATGCCTCCTCCTTGGCTGCCTCCGGTCACAGCCACGCGGTCGGCGTCGATCGAGGGATGGGCCATGGCGGCCTCGACAGCCCGCGCCGCGTCCGTGAAGACCCGGCGATAATAATAGGTGGAGGGATCCATGATGCCCCGGGTCATGAAACCGGGAGCTTGGGGGTTGGATCTTTCAGGTTCGGAATCCGCGGTGTCCCCGTGGCTCCAGGTGCTGCCCTGGCCGCGAGTATCCATGACAAAGTGGGCGTATCCCAGGTTCGGCCAGAGCAGCCACTCCGTGGCGAAATTCCTTCCGCCGCCATAGCCGATGAATTCAACGATGCAGGGTATTTTGGCGCCGCGCTGGCGCGGCAGGCTCAGCCAGCCTTTGATGGGTTGGCCGTCAAAGCCCGGAAAGGTCACGTCAAAGGTCTCGACAAATTTCAGTCCGTTGTCCAGGGGCAGGAATTCGGGTTTCATGGGCGTGCGGCGGGCGGCTTGCAGGGTGCTGTTCCAGAAGGCGTCGAAGTTATCAGGGGCTTGGTCCGGGGACTTATATTTTTTCAGTTGTTCAAGGGGCAGGTCAAAAAAAGCCATGCAGGCTCCTAAGGGGGCGGGACCGGACACGCCTCGATTTTAGCGGGGCGCAGCCTCGGATGCAAGCTTGCCCGTGGCCAAGGTTCACTCGTCGGATCCCACCTCATCCTCGGTCTGCAAGCTTACCTGGGCCTCGCCATCCCTCGCGATATGGATCCGGACATGCCAAGGCCGGCAGCATACTTGGCAATCCTCCACATAGGCTTGCCTGCTGCCGGCGCTCGGATCGATCGATATCTCGTTGGGCTCGCCGCAATAAGGGCAAGTCACCGTCTCGCTGACATCCATGTCAGGCCTTCTTAGGCTTCAGTGTTTCCCACCTTTTCCCTTACCGCCTTTGCCTTTTTTATGGCCGTCATCCTTGTCGTCACCGTTCTCATGACCCTTGCCAGGAGCGTCCATATGTTGCTCATGGCGCGGTTCATCGGAGCCGTGCATTTTCGGCCCTCCGGGCCCAGGTCCGGGACCATGGCTTTTGCCTTTGCCTCCGCCGCGCGGACCGCGTCCAAATTCATGGAATGACCCGCCTTTGGCGCGCATGGACATCACTTCCCGGGGCGAATAGCCGTAGTGGTCGTGCATGAACCTCAGGTTCACCATGTTGACCACATCATCGTCGGCCAGCCGGATCGTGCCCCACTGGGCCCTGTTATGGTGCCGGTAATATCCGTAGGCCCTGCCATAAGGAGGGCCCGGGTCGCCCTGATACGGAACATAGAAGATAGCCGGGCTCAGATGAAAGCCCAGGGAGATATCCATCCAAGTGCGCCCACCCAGGCGCTGTTCGATGATGATCTCGGGGCTGACACGCGCTTCGCGGGCAAGAAAAAAGACCACCGGGATCTCGTCATCCGGGATCCTGCGCTCCCTCACATAGGTCACTCTTTCGGTTGGAACTCCGTAGTATTGCCCGACATTAAGATAGAACCCGTCCACCCCTTGGTTGCTGGCGCTGAGGCCAAAACTGACATCGGTGCTGGCGCTTAAAGGTAAGGCCGTTCCCAACGTCATCCAAGTTAGCATTGCCACGATAAAATACCGCATGGCTTTCCCCCTTCAGAAGAGAGATTTAGATCCTTTGCACATATCTCTCAACAGACATACGCAGGCGCATAAGCTTTAGTTGCAGCATCTTGGGACTTATTAAGGGTCAGAGAGGGAATAAAGACTCTAATTCTGTAAGGGTTTTAGCCGAAAGCGTGATATCGGAGGCCTTCGCGTTTTCTTCCAACTGGGACACGCTCGTGGCGCCAGTGATGGCCGAAGCCACGGTTTTCTTGGAAAGAGCCCAGGCCAAGGCAAGCTGGCTGGAGCTTAAGGTCAGGGATCTGGCCAGTTCCGCCAATCCTTTTGTCTTTTTCAGGTTTTCGGGGGTCAATAAGGCCTTCAGCCACTGGCCCCGTTTCTCGTCAGCGGCGCGGCTGCCTTTGGGCAGCTTCCCGTTCGCGTATTTGCCCGTCAAAAGGCCCTGGGCGAGCGGAGAATAGATCACCCAGCCCATGCCGACCTCGTCGCAGGCGGGCATCACCTCTTTTTCCTGGCCGCGGTTCAACAGGTTGTAAACGGGCTGGTCGCTGATCAAGGGCCTGAGGTTGTGCTTGCGGGCCAGGCGCCGCGCCTCAAGGATCTCGGCGGCGGACCATTGGCTGACACCAGCGTAAAGGATCTTTCCCGCGCTCTGCAGGTCGTCCAGCGCGCGCAGCGTTTCCAAAAGCGGGGTCGTGGGGTCGTAGCGGTGGCATTGGAAAAGGTCCACGTAGTCCATGTTCAGGCGTTTCAGGCTGGCGTCGCAGCTTTCCATGATGTGCTTGCGGCTGAGCCCCAGCAGGTTGGGTCCGGATTCCAGGTCCCAAAAGGTCTTGGTCGCCACCACCACAGAGCTGCGTTTGAACTGGGCCAGTTCTTTGCCAAGAATTTCTTCCGCCTTGCCCGCGTTATAGGCGTTGGCCGTGTCGAAAAAGTTGACGCCAAGGTCAAAGGCTCTGCGCACCAGCTCCGCGCTGGTCGCGTCTTCGATCGAGCCGCCTACGGTCATCCAGGACCCGAGGCTGATCTCTGAGATCTCGAGCCCTGAGGCTCCTAGTTTCCTGTATTTCATGGCGTCTCCTGGTTTCGGCTACTTGGATTGGGCCGTGGGACTGGGCTTTGGCGCGGGCGTTGGCGTCGGCGGCACCACTTTGTCGAACTGCTTGGACAGAGCGTCGAATTCTGCTTTGTTCTTGCCGTATTGAGCTTTGGTATTGCGGAAGTCCTCCATCAGAGGACCGTATTTGGACATGCCGGGTCCGGTCCAAAAATCCTTGGTTGGCAGATTTTTGCCGAGGGAATCCGCGCTCATGGCGAAGGTCTTCTGGAACAGCCGTAAATTGGGCAACAAGGCTTCCATTTTTTGAAGGATCGCTTGCTTTTGCGCGAGCACCGAAGCATCCGCGCCGGCGCTGCGGGCAAAGGCCAGCGCTTTGCCGTCCTCATCCACTTTCGCGCCCATGCTGGTGACTCCGCTGTCGACCTCGGTCCGAAGCTCGCTGATCTCTTTTTTGAGCCCAGCCACGCTGACCTTGGCGATCTGGTGCTGGGTGATCAGGGAAGCGAAGTGCTGGGTGGAACGCCGGAAAGCCTGTAGATCCGCGTTCATGGCCTGGTCCAAGGGCGCGTATTCGGCCTGCACCGCCTTAAAACGGGCCAGTTCCTCCTTATCATCCGACTTCACGGCCGTCTTTCCCACGGCGTAGGCGTCAAAGCGCGTCTTGTAGGCGTCGATCTTCTTCTGCTGCAAGTCCATGTCCTGCAAATGGCGGTACATGGCCTGAAGGTCGATCGCCAGACCGGGATAAGGATCCTGTTTCGGAGTGCTGGTCGCGGCGCTCAGCTCTTTGTAGAACGCCGTTTTTTGGGCGTATTCGACCTTGGCCTGTTTGACCGTGTCCACATAGCGGTCAAGGCTCTGGCGTTGGGCTGCCAAGTTGATGGTGTAAGAGCAACCGGCCGCGAAAAGAAGGCCCACCGCCGCAAGCACGAAAAGCCGTTTGATCTTTGTCGTCATCATCTCTCCATGAAAACTTTTAGGATCCGTGAAACTTACCATAGTAATAGTTTGGCCGCGGCGGCGATGGTGGCGGCGAGGGCAAGGGCTTCAAAGGCCTTTTGGTTGATATGGGGCAGCAAACGTTTTCCAAAAAGGGCTCCCGCCGCTGCCGCCGGAGCCAGGGCCAGGTCAATGCTGAGGGAGGAAAAGTCGATCAAGCCCAGCGAATAGATGAAGGGGACTTTCGCGCAGTTCAGGATCAGAAAATAGACCGCTCCGGTGCCCATGAATTCCATTTTGGGAAGGCCCGTGGCCAGCAAATAGAGCAGCATGATCGGCCCGGCCGCGTTGGCCACCAAGGTGGTGAAGCCGGCAGACAGGCCCATCAGGGCCACATAAACCATGCCGTGCATCGGGGGGAAGAGGTCCTTTTTCCAGCGCTGCAGTAGTTGGAACAGCACCAGAACCAGGACGATCAAGCCGATCAGGTGCCGGGTCTGGGCCTCGTCCAGTTTCCCCATACAAAACCAGCCCAGCACCACGCCTGCCAGGGTCCAGGGGAAGAGGCGCCATAGATGCTTCCAGACCGCGTGGGCGTGGT
>JAZKAF010000002.1:10936-11616 GCA_040389285.1 candidate division FCPU426 bacterium | reverse complement strand
GGCCGTTGGAGCGGCTGAGGCGCCGCACGTCGGCCAGGCCGTCTTCCACCCGGGCAACCTTGACCAAGGGGATGGGGGCGTAGTTGGGCTGGCCCCCGCGGTAATTCATGCGGATCGCCTCGAATTCTTTGACGCTCTTGGCCTCGCCTGTAGTGCGGACGTTGCGTTCGCGGGCGCTGTCGGCGATGAAGCCGGCGGGCAGCTCGGCGTGCTCTTTGGACACGGCGGTCACCACGTCCTGCACGGTCAGGGCGTAGCGTTTCAAGGCGTCCTTGTCCACCCAGACGCGCAGGTTGGGGTCCACAAAGCCGCTTAAGATGACGTTGCCCACTCCCGGCAGCATGGTGAATTCGTCTTTCAGATGGTCGCGGGTGAAGGCCATCTGGTCGCGGGGTTCAAAGGTCCCCGGATCCGAGGTCAGGGCCAGCCAGAGAATGGGCGAGTCTTCAGGGTTGGTCTTGTTGATGGTGGGCGGATCCATGTCGCGGGGCAGCAAGCGCGCGGACTGGGCCAGCTTGCTCTGCACCTCTTGCAAGGCCACGTCGATGTTGCGGTTCAGCTCGAATTCCATGGTGACGCTGCCGCCGCCAAGAGTGGAGTTGGAGCTCAGTTCGCGGAGTCCCTGGACGCCGGAGACCGCGTCTTCGAGGACGTCGATGATATCGGTCTCGATGATGCCC
>JAZKAF010000002.1:0-10926 GCA_040389285.1 candidate division FCPU426 bacterium | reverse complement strand
AGCGATTGCGGTTCCATAAATGCACAACATCTCGGTCCGGCAGGAAATCATCGACCGCGTCCTTGCCCGGCGCGGCGCCGGGATAGCTGACCCCGATGTTCAGGATGGGGAAATCCACGTCCGGCATCTGGCTGACGCCAAGGCGCAGGAAGCTGATGGCCCCGAAAATGATCAGGGCCGACATCAGCATCCAGGCGATAACTGGACGGCGGATGGAAAGTTCTGCGAGGGTCATAGCGTTTCCTTTTTCAAATTCTGGCTATTGCGGCAGGCGATAAGAGGCCGCGCGCAGGCTGGCCACGGTGTTCTTCAACTGGAAGCCGGCCCGGTCCAGGCTGCGGCGGTTCTCTTGAAAGCTGATCAGGGCCTGCAAGACATCCAAGTTGCTGACTAGGCCGAGACCGTAATTGTGGCGCTGGGTCTCGTAATTGCGCTGTGAGAGCTGAAAGGCCTTTTTCAGGGCCGCGATCTGGGCCGTGGCGCTTTTGGCGCTCAACGCCAGCACCCTAAGCTGCTGCCGCGCCTGGCGACGCACCAGCGCGAGTTCCAGCTTAGCTTGAAGTTGCACAGACTCGGCCTCACGGACCTTGGACACCCCTTGCAGTCCCGCGAAGATCGGTAGGGTCAGTAAGATCTGCGCGTCCCAGAGACTGTCATTCGTGCCGCTTTGGCCAGCCGGGGCGCCGATGCCCTGGGTGTAATAGCTGTAGTTGGCGTTGAAGTCCAGGTTGGGCCAGTGGACACCCCGGTTGAGGCCGACATTCCACTCAGCCGAGCGCAGGCGGCTTTCGGCCAGACGCACGTCAGGCCGGCCAGACTCGGCAGCCTCCAGGGCGCCCGCTTCTTGAAAGGCGTCTGCCATCGGCTCCTCGAGCAAGAGCGCTTCAGAGCCCTGGCCGGTCAGAAAGGCCAAGTTTTCTTTTGCCACGGCGAGTTGCCCTTCGATCTGGGCCCGCGCCGCGTCAAGGGCGGCTGCGGCGGCTTCCACGCTCAAGACCTCGCTGTTTTGCGAACGGCCGATCTGCACCCGGCCTCTCAATTCCTTGATGCGCTCTTCAAAGAGCTCGGATTCTTCTTTCAGGTTCCCGAGGTCGCGTTCGTTGGCCTGCACCAAGAAGTAGGCAGCGGCCACATCGCTGTAAAGGTCGGCTTTGAACTCCTCAAGCCGCGCTTTTTCCGTGTCTTCCAAGGAGCGGGTGAGATGAATGGCCGCGTACTCCCGGCCTCCCCGGAATAGGGGCTGGTTCAGGCTTGCCTTCAGGATGGGCTGGCTAAGGGAACTGGCTCCTGCTACCGAGCTATATTGACCCTGAGGGCTAAAATTCCAGTTCTCATAGGCGCTGCCGTTCAACGTAGGGGCCATGGAGCCCCAGGCCTGGCGAACATGCTCCCGCGCCTGCAGCATGGCCTGCTCCTGCAGCCCCAGTTTTTCGCTTTGTTTGAGCGCCGCGGCATAGGCCTGGTCCAGGCTAAGGCTTTGGGCGGACAGGCCGGCGCTTAGGACCGCGCACCCGGCAAATAGCATAGTTCGGAGTTTCACAGACTAGAACCTCAAAGCAGGGGACGAGAGGGAGATTGTATCAATATCAGCCTGAAATGGCGTCCGAAAAGCTTGCTATAATCTAGGCATGACCTGGAAAACTCCTGTTTTTCTTTGCTTACTTTTGGGCGCGCTGAACACCTGGGGTGCCCAGGGACCTTGGGGCCCGGGGACCTGGGAATTCAAGCCCGGTCCTGATCCTTTTGGAAAAGGTTCGCTGCTTGACTTACGGGACATGAACGAAAAAGTTGCTGGAGAGAGCGGGTTTGTGCGCCTGAGCGCCGACGGCAACGACATGGTTCTGGGAAATGGTAGGCCTGCCCGGTTTTGGGCCGTGGGCACGGATCTCTTTCGCAAGAGCGGCGTGGAGATGGACCGACATGCCCGGTTTTTGGCGGCCATCGGCGTGAACATGATCCGCATCCACGCCGACATCGCTCCCAAGGATCCCGCAGCACCCATGGATTCCATCGATGAAAAGGAATTGGACGGTATCTTCAGGATGTTGGCCGCGGCCAAGAAGCAGGGCATCTATGTGACGCTCTCGCCGTTCTGGCCCCACCATGCCATCCCCGCTTCCTGGAACATCGAGGGTTATAAGGACCGTGAAGGTTGGGGGCTCTTCTTTTTTAATCCTCGGCTGCAACAAGCTTACCGCGCTTGGATGACCGCGCTCTATTCCCGAAAAAACCCCTACACGGGTTTGTCCTTGGCTGAAGATCCGGCTGTCGCGGTCGTCCAGTTGATGAACGAGGATTCGCTGCTCTTCTGGACCAGCCAGGAGATCCAGGCGCCGCAAAACGAGATCCTGAAAAAACGCTTTGAAGCCTGGCTCGCGAAAAAATACGGCAAGGTCCCTGAGGCTGTCCAGCTTCTGAAAGTTTGGGACCTGACCCAGCCGCAAACGGGCGAGCGGGCGAAGTTGGCAGCGGATCAGACCCAATTTTTCGCCGAACTGCAATTTGACTTTTATCGCGACATGGAGAAGATGCTGCGCAAGCTGGGATGCAAGCAACTGGTCAATGCCATGAACTGGCGGCCCGCTGATCCGGTGCGGCTCTATGACGCCGAGCGCTGGAGCATGAGCGCGAACGCGGTGATGGCGGTCAACCGCTACGTGACCAGCCTGCATATCGGGGAGAACGACGGCTGGCGCATTGACAACGGGCATCAGATCACGGATCGATCCGCCCTATTGAGCCCCGAAACCTTCCCGACCAATCTCAAGCAAGTGGATGGCCATCCTTTTTTGGTGACAGAGTCGTCCTGGGTGCAGCCCATGAGCTACCAGGCCGAGGGCCCTTTTGTGGTGGGCGCCTATCAGGCCCTGAGCGGATTGGACGCCTATTATTGGTTCAGCGCCACGGATGCTACCTGGAACTTAGATCCCCGCATCATGTGGACCACGGTGCAGGGCGACCATCCTCTGTTCAAATGGTCCTGCTCCATCCCGTCGTTGATGGGACAGTTTCCCGCGGCTGCCCTGGCTTATCGGCGGGGCTATCTGCGCCAAGCTCCGCAAAGCGTGCATGAAGAGCGGGCTCTAGACGACCTTTGGCAGCGCCGCATTCCCTTGATATCCGAGGAGGGAGCCTATGATCCGAACCGGGATAAAGGCGCTTTTGCTCCGGCTTCGTCGATCAAACAAGAAATCGACCGTCTCGCGTTTTTGACCGGGCTAGTGCAGGTAACCTATGGCGGCGATCCGGCTAAGAGCAGGGTCGCTGACCTGACCAAGTTCATCCGTAGGGATCAATCGAAAGTGACGAGCGCCACGCAAGAGATCGAACTGGATTATGGCAAAGGGATCTGTAAAGTCTCGGCGCCTGCGTTTCAGGGCTTCGCCGGATTTGTGGGGCATGCGGGCGGGGTGGTGGATCTGCCTGACCTGCGGCTGACCAGCGCCAACGACTACCTAGCCTGTTATTTTGTCTCGATGGACGGCCTGCCCTTGAAGTCGAGCCGTCGCATCCTGTTGCAGACCGGCGCGGTTTCTCACCTCAGCGGTTGGGAGACCATCCCATCGCGATTCAAGGCCGACGGGGTGGAGCAGCAAGGCGAGAAGATCCTGCATACAGGTCAGCCACCTTGGCGGATCCAGAACACCGAACTCAGCTTCAGCCTGGCTAACCCGCTTTTGTCAAAAGCCGTGGTGCTTGACGTGGATGGCAGGCCTGCCAAGGAACTGGCCTTGCACATCGGCAAAGGCCGCGTGGAGCTGCGGCTTCCACCCGATACAACTTATCTGATCCTGGAATGAGGCGAACTAAGATGGCCCTCCAAAAAACCATGGCTGCCGCCATTCTGACCGGAGGGCTTTCGTTGCGCATGGGCAGGGACAAGTCCTTGCTGCGTTATCAGGGCCAGACCTTGGCTGCCTTGGCCGCGACCAAGGCATTGAAAGCCGGGTGCTGGCCTTTGTTCGTGGTGGGCCCCAAAAAACCCTACGGCCTTCCACCCGGGGTTTTGCTGCTGGCTGAAAAGTGGCGAGGTTCGGGCCCCTTGTCCGGGATCGAGGCCGCCTTGTCCGAAGCGGGTGGGCCTTGCCTAGTGCTGCCCTGTGACATGCCGTTTCTAAGTGTGGCCTTTCTTCGTAGGCTGGTCCTTGCCCACGGCCCGAGGATCCGGGTGACTGCCTGTGCAGGCGAGCTTCGGCCCTTGCCGGCGGTCTATGATGCCTCCCTGCTCCCGGTGATCCGCAGAAAATTGAAGGCTGAAAAAAATGCCCTCTTTCCGCTGCTGAAAAGTGGGCGCCAACGGCGCGTTCCGTGTCCCAAAGCTTTTTTCCTCGAAAATCTGAATTCTCCAAAATCTATGGATCGCCTACGTAAATTGTAATCGACGACAATATTGTAGATTCTACGTCCTACGTTGGTTATCCCCCCTCGGTATTTAAAGCAGTTTCAGGATCCGAACTTTGGCATGACCCTTGCTCTATCAAGGGTATGCCGTTGCTCATGCAGCCCCGCACCCAAGGTTGGGACGAGGGCCAAAAAAAGATCTCGACCCACTGCAGCTACTGCGCCCTGCAATGCGCCCTTAACCTGACCGTGGACTTAAAGAGCAACAAAGTGGTGAAGGTGCGGGGACGCAGGGATTTTCCGACCACCCGGGGCCTTAGCTGCATCAAGGGCCAGACCGCCCATCTTCAGCTGGACCACAAAGACCGCCTCAGCGACCCCATGATCCGCGAGCGGGGTGGCAAGTGGCGCAAAACCAGCTGGGAAGAGGCCCTGACCTACACGGCCCAGCGCCTGCAAGAGATCCAAGAACGCTTGGGACGGGATTCGGTGGCTATGTTTGGAAGCGGCGCTCTGAGCAACGAGACCGTCTATCTGCTCGGCAAGTTCGCCCGGGTGGCCCTGAGAACTAAAAATATCGACTACAACGGCCGCTACTGCATGTCTTCGGCCGCGGCGGCCCAGAACTTGGTCTTTGGCATGGATCGGGGGATGCATTTTCCCCTGGCCGACATCGTAAAGAGCCGCTGCATCGTGCTGGCTGGCGCCAATGTCGGGGATTGCCTGCCGCCCATTCTCAGCTTTATCCGCCGGGCGAAAAAAGCCGGCGCGCGCTTGGTGGTGCTGGATCCCCGGATCAATGCCACAGGCCTGGCCGCCGATCTGCATCTCAAGCCCCGGCCTGGCACGGACCTGGCGATCGCCAACGCCCTGCTTCATGAGGTCATCAAGCAGCAGGGACTGGACACGGAATATCTGAAGGCGCGTTGCAACGGATCCGCCGAGACCCTGGACGCGGTGAAGGATTGCAGCCCGGAATGGGCCGAGGCCATCAGCGGCGTGCCGGCCGCGGACATCCGCCAGACCGCGGGCTGGCTCTGGACCCAGAAGCCCAGCCTGATCCTGACCGCGCGTGGGGTCGAACAGCACGCCAAGGGGCCTGAGACCGTGATGGCCTTCATCAATGTGGCCTTGGCCCTGGGCCAGGTCGGCACCCCGGGCGCCGGTTTCGCCACGCTGACTGGCCAGGGCAATGGCCAGGGCGGCAGGGAACAGGGCCAAAAAGCGGACCAACTGCCGGGCTATCGCCTGATCGCCAATCCCGCGGACCGCGAAGCCGTGGCAAAAGCCTGGGGCGTTCGGGAAAAAGACCTGCCCGGGCCCGGGCTCTCCGCCCAGGAACTTTTTCAAGAAAAGCATCGCACGGAAGTACGGGCCATGTGGATCGTGGCCTCCAATCCCGCGGTCTCGGCGGCTAAGGCCAGGGAAGTGCGCGAATCGCTGAAGGGCCTGGAATTTCTGGCGGTCTCCGACCTTTTTTTTTCAGAGACCTGCGAATTGGCTGATGTGGTGTTCCCGGCGATGGCCTACGCCGAAGAAGACGGGACCATGACCAACATCGAAGGGCGCTGCGTGCTGCGCCGCGCCGCGGTGAAGGCCCCGGGACGGGCCAAGCCGGATTGGTGGACCTTGTCGCAGGTGGCATCGCGTTTAGGTCAGGGCGAGAAGTTCAAGTTTTCCACGGCCGAGGATGTCTTCAACGAATTCGCCAGGGTGACTTCCGGTGGCCGGGCCGATTACGCGGGGATGGACTATCGCAAGCTGGAGCGCAACAAAGGGCTTTTCTGGCCCTGCATCGACGCCGCCCACCCTGGGACCCCTTATCTTTACGCCGAGCGTTTCCGCCATCCCGATGGCAAGGCGCGCATGCAGGCGACGCCCTGGAGGGCCAGCGCGGAGGAGCCCGATGCCCAGTATCCTTTCCGCCTGACCACCGGACGCCTGCTGGAGCATTATCTGTCCGGCAACCAGACCCGCCGCATCCCGGCGCTGAACGACAAAGCGCCGGCGCCTTTTGTGCAGATCGCCGCGAGCCTGGCCACCCAGTTGGGCTTGAAAGAAGGCCAGCCGGCGCTCGTGAAGACGCGGCGCGGCGAGCTGACCTTGCCCGTGAAGATACAAGAGGGACAGGAGGAGGGCACCCTCTTTGTCCCCATGCACTGGGGCGATGAGGGCTGCGTCAACGACCTGACCCAGGACGCCCTTAGCCCGATCTCGAAGATGCCTGAATTCAAAAACTGCGCCGCCCTTCTGGAGCCCCGATGAAGATCAGCGAATTCAAAAAAGCCGGCCACTGGCCGACCCTCTTTTCCGCCTTCCTCTATTTTGACTTCAGCTTCATGGTCTGGGTGATGCTGGGCGCCTTGGGCGTCTTTTTGGCCGCCGACCTGCAGTTGGAGCCCGGGCAAAAAGCCCTGCTGGTGGCCCTGCCGCTTTTGAGCGGCGCGGCCTTCCGCGTGGTCTTAGGGTCGCTGGTGGATTCGAAGGGACCGCGCAAAGCCGCGCTGATGGGGCTTTGCCTGACGGCCCTGCCCTTGCTGATGGGCTGGTTCGCTCCTCACACCTACGCCGCTTTCCTGGTCGTGGGCGTGCTGCTGGGCATCGCAGGCGCCAGTTTCGCGGCGGCCCTGCCCTTGGCTGGACGCTGGTATCCCCCGCAGTTCCAGGGCCTGGCCTTAGGCATTGCCGGAGCCGGCAACAGCGGCACGGTGTTGGCCGCCTTTTTCGCTCCCCGCGCGGCGCAGTGGCTGGGCTGGCAGAACGTCTTTGGCCTGCTCTTGCTGCCCTGGGCCGCGGTGCTGGTGGTCTTTTTGCTGATGTCGAAAGAGCCGCCCGCTCCTAAAGCGCAATTGGGCGAAAAAAAGGCCGAACTGGCGGCCATGCTTCGCGAGAGCACCACCTGGAAATTCTGCGGTCGCTATGCCTTGACCTTTGGAGGCTTTGTGGGTCTGGCCAGCTTCCTGCCGATCTTTTTGCATGACCAATACGGCATGGACAAGATGAAGGCCGCGAACCTCACCGCCCTTTGCGTGATGGGCGGGAGCTTCCTGCGTCCCTTGGGCGGCAGCCTGGCAGACCGCTTTGGAGGCGAAAAGGTGCTGATGATGGTCTTCAGCGCCATCGCGTCGCTGAGCCTGGCTGCGGCGCTGCTTCCTTCGCTGCTCGTCGCCGGCGTGGTGCTGGTGGCCCTGCTCTCCTGCTTAGGTCTCGGTAACGGCGCGCTCTTCCAGTTGGTCCCGCAGACTTTTGGACAGGTCAGGCTCGGCCGTATCACTGGATTGATGGGCGCGGCCGGCGGTCTGGGAGGCTTCTGCCTTCCCATGCTGCTGGGCAACCTGAAGGGTTCGACTGGCTCCTTTGGCTGGGGATTCGGCGTCTGGGCGGGACTGGCGGCTTTGGCGACCCTGGCCTCGGCGTTACGGCTGCTACGGCAGCCTTCCGCAGCGGGCCTGGGAAGCATGGCGGGCGGAGAAGAAGCATGACCACGGCGATGCGGGAGATCTGCGCCGTCATCCGGTCGGGCGCCTGGCGCCGGACTTTATTAGCCCTGGAAGCCGCGGGTTTTGGAGCGGTGACGCGCCAAAGGGCCTATGGCCGTGGCAAGCAGGGCGGCCTGCGTTACGGCGACGGACCCGAAGGGATCCGCTTACTGCCCAAGTGGGTGCTGACCCTGGTGGTGGAAGACCATGACGTGGAGGCCGCGGTCGCCGCCATCATGACGGCCAACCGTACCGGAGCCATTGGCGACGGCAAAATATTCATCTGCCCCCTGGGGCAGACCATCAGCGTGCGCCAGGAAGAACATTCAAGCGCCGACATGCCCTTAGGAGCCTTGTCATGAAAATGATCCGTTGCGTGGTGCGTCCGGAAAGGGAGGAGGCGGTGATGGCCTCCATTGAGACTGAGGGTTTTTCGGCTTTCACCAAGATGGACGTGTTGGGCCGTGGCAAGCAGTCGGGCATCCAGATCGGCCAGACCCGCTATGACGAGCTGGCCAAGACCCTGTTCATGCTGGTGGTCGAAGAAGAGGACCTGGGACGGGCCGTGGCGGCCCTCTCAGCCGGCGCGCGCACGGGCAATCCCGGCGACGGCAAGATCTTCGTCTCGGAAGTGGACGAGGTGCACACCATTCGCACCGGAGAGAGGTCGCTGTGAAAAAGAAGCTGCTGGTCGTCGGCAACGGGATGGCGGGTATCCGCTGTGTGGAAGAGATCCTGAAGCTGGCTCCGGAGAATTTCGACATCACGGTGCTTGGCGCCGAGCCGCATCCCAACTACAACCGCATCCTGCTTTCCAAGGTGCTGGCTGGCGACGGGGAACTTGGCGACATCGTCCTGAATCCCTACGCTTGGTACGCGGAAAACTCTGTGACGCTGCACACCGGCGAGAGCGCGGTGGCGCTGGATACGACCGCTCGCACGGTGACTTGCGCCAGCGGCCTGAGCCTGGGCTATGACGAGCTGATCCTGGCCACGGGCTCGCTGCCGATCATGCTCCCTCTGCCTGGCGCGGACAAGCAGGGTGTCATCGCCTTTCGCGACATCAAGGACTGCCAGGAGATGATGCAGGCTGCGAAGAGCTACCAGAAGGCCGTGGTCATCGGCGGCGGCCTGCTTGGCTTAGAGGCCGCGCGCGGCCTCTTGAATTTAGGCATGCAGTGCACGGTGGTGCATCTGATGGACTCCCTGATGGAGCGTCAATTGGATCCCACGGCTTCGGCTTTGCTGAAGGCGGACCTTGAAAAGCAAGGCATGAGCTTCGCCATGAACGCCGCCAGCGAGGAAGTGCTCGGCGGCGAGCGGGTGCAGGCCCTGAAGCTGAAGGACGGCCGGATCCTGGAGGCCGACTTGCTGGTGATGGCCGTGGGCATCAAGCCTAACGTGGCCTTGGGGCGCAGCGGCGGCCTGGAGATCAAGCGCGGCCTGGTCTGTGACGATTTCATGCGTAGCTCCGCGCCGCATGTCTGGGCCGTGGGCGAATGCGCGGAACACCGCGGCATGGTCTACGGCCTGGTGGCCCCGCTTTACGAGCAGGGTGTTGTTCTGGCGCGCACGCTCTGCGACATGGAAGCTGCCCCGTATCAGGGGTCGGTGCTGCACACCAAGCTGAAGGTCTCCGGCGTTGACGTTTTCTCGGCTGGCGAGTTCATGGAGGCGGAAGGGCTGAAAGCCTACCGGGTCCAGGACGACTTCAACGGCCGCTACAAAAAGATCCTGGTGCGCGGCGAGGCGGTGGTCGGTGGGGTCCTCTACGGCGATACCTCGGAATCCCCCAAGATACTCAAGATGATGAAACAGCCCGCGGGCGCTGCGGGCCTGGCCGAATTCTTTGCCCCGCCCGCGGCGGGGGCGGTTGCCGCGGGCTTAGGCGTCGAGGCCATGGCCGACGCGGACCTGGTCTGCAGCTGCAACGGGGTCTCCAAAGGCACCATTATCGACGCCATCAAGTCCAAGGGCTGCATGAACGTCGAATCGGTGAAGGGCTGCACCAATGCCGCCCGTTCTTGCGGCGGCTGCAAGCCCGATGTCCAGGCGCTCTTGAAGTTCTGCCTGGGCAACGAACTGGCCGAGGAAAAACAGACCGTCTGCTCTTGCACGAACCTGGATCGCGACGAGCTGGTGGCCGAGATCAAGGCCAAGGGCCTTTCCACAGGCAAAGAAGTCCGCATGGTGCTGGGCTGGAAGAATGAGGAAGGCTGCTCCAAGTGCCGTCCTGCGATCAATTATTATCTCAACATGCTCCATCCTGTGGAGCATGAGGACGAGACCGAGAGCCGTTTCGTCAACGAGCGTATGCACGCCAATATCCAGAAAGACGGGACCTTCAGCGTGGTGCCGCGCATCCGCGGCGGAGTGACCACCCCGGCCGAACTGCGCAAGATCGCCGCGGCCGCCGAGAAGTTCAAAGTCCCCATGGTCAAGATCACGGGCGGCCAGCGCATCGATCTGCTGGGCGTGAAAAAGGAAGACCTGCCCGGCATCTGGGCCGAGCTGGACATGCCCTCGGGCTACGCCTATGCAAAAGCCTTGCGCACGGTGAAGACCTGCGTGGGAAGCGAATTCTGCCGCTACGGGGTGGGGGACTCGACCACCCTGGGGATCGACCTGGAAAAGAAATTCGAGATGCTCAACACCCCGGCCAAGGTCAAGATGGCCGTTTCAGGCTGCCCCCGTAATTGCGCCGAGTGCGGGATCAAGGATGTGGGCGTGGTGGCGGTGGAGGGCGGCTTTTGGGATCTCTTTGTGGGCGGCAACGGCGGCGTGAAGGTCAAGGCCGGCGAATTGCTGGCTAGGGTGGCCTCGCCCAAGGAAGTCGAGGACCTCAGCGCCGCCTATCTCCAGTACTACCGCGAAACCGCCCAGTGGAACGAGCGTACCGCGCCCTGGCAAGAACGCCTGGGTCTGGAAGCCATCAAGAAAGTGGTGCTGGACCCCCTGCTTCAAAAAGGCCTGGTGGAGCGGATGAACACCACCCTGGCCACTTACAAAGACCCCTGGGCTAAGGCCCAGGAGGAAAAGGGATTCTGGGACGACGCCAACGCCGTGTCCTTACCCAAGGTGAACGCATGAGTTCCGGCTCTCTTGG
>JAZKAF010000001.1:0-4744 GCA_040389285.1 candidate division FCPU426 bacterium | reverse complement strand
GTCAGGGTCCGGTGTTCGGAAAGCCGGGGACACCCATCGTAAGCCAGGACGACTTTAGAAGGCAGATGGGCTGAGCCCATGAGTGACCTGAACGATGATGACATTGACCCGCGGGTAGTCGCTGCTGCCAGAAAGGCCCTGGCCGAGGCCCAGGCAAAGCCGCCGCTTACCATGGCCGACGTCGGGAACTTCGCCTCCACCGTGGCCAAGGGGCCGCCATCGGCACTGGCAGACCAGGAATCGGCGCCGTACGGTCCGCCCAGACCCCCCGGAGGCGTGCCCGGACCCCAGCCGGAGGTGCCGCCCATCCCAGGTCTGGATGCGGACACCTCCATCTTTGACTGGCAGAACCGGGGCGAACAGAAGCGGACGGTGGCCGACCAGACAATGTTCCGCAACGTGGCGCGTGGTGGCCAGCAGGCAGCCCCGCCGGTCCAGGGGGAGGGTCAGAACTTCAGGCCCGTCCGTGGCCAGGAGCTGTTCGACCAGACCTACGTGCGTGGTCCCCAGGAGCTTGCGGAGACCCAGAAGCAGCTCGGAGAGCTGGAGGGCCAGCGCCATGAAGCGACGGCCGCCAGGTACGGCCAGGAGACCGAGCGGGCCACTGGCGCCATGGCGGCCAACCAGGTCAGGCGTCAGGCAGACGACCAGGAGATTGCCAGGCGCCAGGGCGACCTGGACCGAGCCACCCAGACCTACACCAACGACCTGCATGACCAGAACAAGTTCTGGCAGAGTCCCGGCAACATCCTCTCCGCCATCGCTTTCAGCCTCATGCCCATCTTCAGCAACGACCCGACCATCGGGGCGAAGCTCATCAACCAGGCCATCGACCGGGACATGACCAACCGAAAGGACTTGGCCAACATGCACCTGGGGGAGCTCCGCTCCAACCTGGGCACGTACCGCAAGCTGGCAGAGGACCACCAGGTCGGCGACCAGATTGCCCAGGCCGAGGCCCACCGCATTGCGGCTGGTGACATTGAGCGCATCTCCCAGCAGTTCGCCTCTCCCATCGCCAAGAAGAAGGCGCTGGCACTGGCCCAGGACCAGCAGATGCGTGCCGGGCAGGTCCAGATGACGGCCTTCAACCACTACGCCTACAACCAGGCCAGGCGCATGGACCCCGGTGTCCTGGACGCCTACAAGATGCCAGGCAAGCGTGGCCAGGTGGATGCCCAGGGCAACCCTGACGGCTGGCGCGCCTACGACATTCCCACCACCTCCACCGGGAAGAACGTCGTCGGGTCTATCGCCGGGACGCCGTCCGTGGCCAGCGCCGGCAAGCCCGTGGCCGCAGGCCAGATGAGTCAGGCCCAGGTGGCCTCCATGGCCCACCATCCTGGTGAGGTTGTGAGGGCTGGTCTGGATGGCCGCCTGGACAGCGACGATATCCTGACCATGCATGAGAACTCCATTGCTGCCAACGCCGCGGCCAATGCCAAGGGCATTCCTGGCACGGATGCGTGGGCTCTCAGCTACAACGAGTACGTCGAAAAGGAGCGCCAGAAGGCCCGTGAGGGCGTAGGCGCCATTGCCGAGATGATGGCCCCCCATGTGGCCAACGTCACCACCACCCGTCGCCTCTCTAGCGACATGGCGGACATTGAGAAGCTCTGCGCCACCGAGGGAATCCGACCGGACGACTTCCTTGGGGACCTCCGCAACGTCACCGGAGGGGCCCTGGCTGCCAAGATTCAGGACCTTCGTATCAAGTACAACAACGACTCCACGGACACGGCGGCCCAGCGTATTCGAATGGACCGCCTGAAGGCGGCGGAGCGCTTCCACCAGGTGTTTGCCGGCAAGATTGCCGGTTACTACCATGACATGGCCGGTGCGGCCCAGAACAAGGCTGAGCTAGACAACCTTGGGCAGTACATCACCACGGCGGCCAGCTGGGACAAGATAAAGTCCTTCGTCCACGCGGAGAGCGTCAAGTACGGGTCGAACTACAAGAACGCCCTTATCGGCAAGGGCAACCCCTACTCCGCCCAGCTGTTCGTTGCAGAGAACGGCAACGGAGACCCGACGCTGCCCTACGCCGGTAGGGAGGCACCCATCCCGAAGACGGGTCGTCCCACGCCGGTGGCTGCCCGTGCAGACTCAAGGAATGACGAACCCACCGGTAAGGTTGAGTTTGCACCTTGACGGACAAGGTCTTCGCAAAAGGCCTCACCGGTAAGTCCTACGAGGTACAGCCCCACCAGCTAGAGAGCGCTCTGGAAGGTGGAGCTAAGCCCATTTCCGAGGCAGAGGCCCTATCCAACGAGAAGGCCTACGCCAAGATGCGTGAGGTCGACGCCAACTGGAGCGGTCCGGAGAAGGCTGCCGCCGGCGTATTCAGCGGCCTGACCCTGGGCCTTGGCCCCGCAGCTCTTGCAGCCACCGGCGCCGCCGACCGTGACACCCTGGATGAGCTAGGTGCGTCTGGCGCCTACCAGGTGGGAGATGTAGCAGGCATGCTAGCCCCCGCCATCCTTAGCGGTGGTGAGGCAGTGGCCGCCAGGGGCGCTGTGGGGGCCGGTGAGGGCCTTTTGGGTCGTGCCCTGGGCTGGGCACCCGCCGGGCTCATGGCGCGCTCTGGGGGCGTTGCAGAGGCCCTAGCGGGCCGTTTGCTGCCAGAGGCCGGCGTCCTTGGGAAGGTCGGCCGCTCGGCCGTCCAGATGGGTGCCCGTGGAGCCACTGAAGGTTCCATCATCGGTCTGGCACACGCCACCAGTGAGAGTTATATCCAAGACAAGCCCCTGACAGCCCAGTCTCTGGCTGCCTCCGGCGTGAACGGAGCACTGTTCGGTGGACTGGCAGGCGGCATTTTGGGCGGGGCCGCTGGCCTGGCAGGCGCTGTTGGCGATGTTGCTACTGGCTCTGTGGGCAGCGCCCTGGGCGGCAAGGGAGAGGCTGCGGCGGCGAAGGCTCTACTCCGTGGTGGCGCTACCGAAGCGGACATCGGCCGGTGGGCTGTCCAAGAGGGGGGCCTCACCAAGGTCGTCCGGGACTTCCACGACAACCTGGGCGGGGAGACGTTCGCAAGCTCTACCGGTAATATCGCCAAGGCCCTGAAGGGCTCCGAAGAGGGCTGGACCAAGGGAGCCAACGACATCGTTACCCAGTTGGACGCCGAAGCTGCCAGCAAGGTTCCTGACGTCACCAGGACGCTAGCCAGGGCCCAGGGCGACCTGGACACCAAGTACGCCGGGATGCTTGACCAGAACCCGGTCTCCAAGGCCATGAGCGGCCTGTCTGAGGACCTCACCGGAGCCCTGGGGGGCGGTTCCCCCAAGCCTAGCTTTGCGGGTGAGGCGCCGGTCTTCAAGGACCCGTTCCAGTTCGCTGCGGAGACCGAGAAGTTCAACGCCGCCAAGGCGCTCCATGCCGAGCTCCCGGAGGTCCTGCCGGGCCAGACGGCCACCTGGAAGCAGTGGGTGACCAGCCGTGACCAACTGGCGGCAAGGCTTGAGAAGGCCCGTGGGGGCCCCCAGGAGGAGGTCTACAGGACCGTTCTTGGGGCTATGGACTCCGAAATCGCCTCCGCCATGGACTCGGCCGGTATCGCCATGGGCAAGGAGTCCATCGGGGAGCAGTTCCGAGCGGCCGTGATGGGCCAGAAGATGACCGAGGAGTTCGGCTCCATGGCCCAGAGCAAGCTGGGTAGGGAGCTGGCCGGCGGGGACAAGGGCGCCCTCTCCCAGGCGGACGTCAACCAGATGGGCTGGAGCACGCTCATGGGTCACCCCGTGGTGGGTGTAGGAATCACCGCCGCCAAGGGTGTCCACCGTATGCTCCGGGACAAGGTGGAGCCGTTCATGGCGGAGGCGGCCTACCGCAACGCCGTGGGAGCTCAGGCCGCCAAGGCCACCGTGGACGTGGGAAACCGGGTCCAGTCCACGCTCAAGAAGTTCATGGGCATGGGCGGCAAGGTCACAGCCATGGAGGGTGTGAAGGCCGATAAGCCAAAGTACACCATGAAGGGCTACAAGGACGCCATGGAGCTGTCCGACAAGCTCACCAGCCAGGTGCACAAGGCCAAGGTGGATGACCTGGCAGCGGCCATTGCCCAGATGGGCCACCAGGACCTGGCCAACGAGATGCAGGCCCAGTACATGCGGGCTACGGCCTACCTGGCCTACAACCGACCGGCGGACGCCAAGATAAAGGCAGCCAGCAGCCTGGGCAGGACCCCCGTACGCATGGGCCTGGACTCCAAGGAGATGCGGTATATGAACATCCTGTCGGCTGTCAGCAGCCCGATGTCCATCGTCGACGGCATCCTGGATGGCTCCACCAGCCGAGCCCAGGTCAATGCCATCGCCTACATCATGCCGGAATGGCACGCGGATATCGTCTCTAGAGCCGCCAGCATGTGCATGCAGGCAAAGGAGGAGGGCAAGTACCTGCCCGCTGACAAGGTAGCGACCCTTGGGGTACTATTGAATGCACCCGTGGATAGCAAGCTTGAAAAGTCATTCATTGATGAGGTCCAAAAGGCCCACATGGCCAATGCTGAGCCCCAGCAGGGGCCAAACGAGAAGCCTCAGGCGCCACAGCCGGGGATGCTTGCCCAGTCAGCCGATTACGCAACCCCGATGCAGACGAGTATGAGCTAACCCATGAGCAGTCGACATGACGTGATTCTCCTTCCCCCTCCCATTGGTGGGAAGGGCCGTATGAAGAAGGTCGCCACTGCGACTACGGCAGCTACCCATACGCTGTTCACGCCGCTGGGCACGGTGACCAGCTCCAC